>UROS01000123.1 GCA_900549445.1 uncultured Porphyromonadaceae bacterium
GAGATGTGTATAAGAGACAGGAACAGGAACACTTCGCGGTCCGTTTCGGTGCTTTCTTCGGAAAGATCGAGGCGACGGCGTGAATTTTTACGGGTGTAGAAGGAGTCGAGGTTCCAAGAGACCTTTATTCCGCCAACCACGTTGAACGAAAGATTGCGGTTCATCATGCTCTCGAAATAGTTAATGCCGGGATACCCGTAATAAGCCTGGGCAAACAGTCCGATGCGGGGTCTGACGGAGGCTTCGACGGCTGAATTGCGGGCGGCTGTGAGCAGGCGGCGCGCATCGAAAAGAGTAAGTTCCGGACGGTCGGATTTCAGGTCGGAAGGGATGGCGGCAGCCGGTTTTTCGAAAGTTTTCCCTTCGATATTTTCCCCTATGTAGAGCGAAAGAAGCTTGCGGTAGTTCAGACTGGAACTCCGGGCTGCGGTAAGCTGCTGGGCTGCGGTAAGAAGCTGTGCCTCGACCATGTCGACGTCGCTCTGCATTGCAACTCCGCCTTTCAGCATCGATTCCATCAGTTTAAGGTTGGCGCGGAGCAGGCTGATGTTGTTTTCAGTCTGTGCGATCTGCCGGTCGATCAGCAGCACACCGAAAAAGAGATTCATCACCTTCTCGCGGAGGGCATACATCTCAACGTCGAGCGCCGCCTTCGATTCGGCGGCTGCTGCGCGCTCGATCTGCCGGGATGCTTTCGACGAGCCTCCGTCCCAAATGGTCTGCGAAATGTCGACCCCTGCCTTATATTGTATATGTCCGAGTCCGCGGATTTCGGCGCCGGCATGCTGCAGTACGTCGCGTAACATATCGGGGAACTTCGGCACAACGTTTTGTACCGTTGCCTGTGTGTAGACGCCGATACGCGGCAACCAGCCCCGGTTTATGTTGGAGAGCTGAATGTCGGCTGTTTGCTCAACGAGATTGTACTTTTTTATAAGCGGATAGTTTTCACTGGCTCGGTCAAGGCAGTAATCCAATGTTATCTGTGAGGTGCCCTGAATCGCTGAAACGAAAATGGCCGTCAGGGCAAATAAAATCTTTTTCATGGCTTGAGTTTCCGCATGATGGTTTCGATATTCTCTTTTTTACGTCTTTCAACGAATGCAGTCATGTCATCAAGTCCTCCGCCTAACAGTATGTTCACTACCGGGCCGGCTATGAATGAGAACATGTTGAGAGATACGATGTCGAGCACAAGCATTGAGGCGTCGACCCTACGGCATAGTCCTTTAGCTGCGCATTCGTCAATCTGCCTCTGGAGTGAATTTACGGCCCTGGGTGCGGCGCGGGCTATCTTGTCGGTGACGGCAGATAGCCGTTCGGGGTTGCCGAACACTTCGCAGACCATAAACTTGGGCAGTCCCGGATTAGCGGCGAGAAAGTCGATATGGCGGCTGACAGCAGTTTCGATTTTGGCAAAAAGGGGCACCGAAGCGTCGTCGACCGACGTAAGCATTATATCGCGGATAGTCCCGATTTTGTTTTCGATGATCCGGTCGAAAAGATGCTCTTTCGTGCGGAAATAGTAGTGGAGCATGGCGTGGGTGACGCCTGCTCTCTCGGCAATCGCCATGGTTCGCGCTCCGGCGTAGCCTTTCAGGAAGAATTCTTCCTCAGCAGCGGCAAGGATTTTATTTTCAGTAGTTTGCCCGGTTTCTTTCTGGTTCGTTTCCATAAATAAAATGCCAAAAACATGAATAAACAATTGTGTTTAACAAAATTGTTAGCGCAAAGCTATGAAGAAATTCTCATCCCGCCAAATATTTCGGTCGAAAAAGTGGAAAATAAAAGTAAAATACAGAAAAAAAGAAGACTGCCTGCGATGGAGCGGGCAGTCTTCTGCTATAGCGGTAAAAAAATTTACTTGTTGTTGTCGGAATCCTCGGGAGCCTGGTCGATGAGGTCGAGGAACTGGTCGAGTTTGGGCGTGATGATGATTTCGGTGCGGCGGTTGCGCTCGCGGCCGAGGTCGGTGTCGTTGTCGGCGATGGGGTTATACTCGCCGCGGCCGGCTGCGGTGAGCCGTTGCGGATTCACGCCGAAATCGTTCTGGAGAACCTGCACAACCGATGATGCGCGGAGGTTGGAGAGATCCCAGTTGTTGCGGATGTTGGGGCGGGAAATAGGTACATTGTCGGTGTTGCCTTCCACGAGTACGTCGTAGTCGCGGTAATCCTTTATGATTTTCGCGATTTTCGAGAGGGTTTCCATGGCACGGTCGCTGATTTCATAGCTGCCGGATTTGAAGAGCATATTGTCGGCGAGCGAAATGTAGACAACGCCCTTGAGCACCTTGATGTCGACGTCGCGGAGCTCGTCGCGGCTGAGCGAGCGGGTAAGATTGTTGGTGAGCACCATATTGAGCGAGTCGCTCTTCGACTTTGCGTCGACGAGTTGCTTGATGTATTTGTTTGAGGCGTTGATTTCGTCGACGAGTTTGGCTATGTTCACGCTGCCCTGAGTGCCCTGACGGAGGCTCTCGTCGAGCGAAGCCTGGAGCGCCTGGTTGCGTTCGCGGGCATCGTCGAGCATATTCTGCAGGTTCTTGCCGTTGGTTGTGCATTCGGTGAGGTCGAGTTTTGCCTGACTGTACTGGCCGTAGAGGGTCTTGTAGTCCTCCTGCAGGCTTTTGTACTTCTTGTTGCTGACGCATCCCGTAGCCATCATGGCGAGGGCAGCGGCGGCGATGAGTAATGCTTTTGTTCTCATAACTAAAATTGCTGATTATTTAATTGAAACAAATTGTCGGATGATGGGGTTCATTCGCGGTAGTAAACGCGCTTCACACGGGTTGACACGGAGGTGAGCACCTCGTAGGGTATGGTTCCGAGGATGTCGGCAAGTTCCTCCACGCTTATGGTGTCGCCGAAAATCTCCACGCGGTCGCCGAGACTTACGCCTCCGGGCACGTCGGTGACGTCGATCATACAGGCGTCCATGCAGATGCTGCCGACAATCGGGCAGCGGTGGCCTTTCACGGCCACGCAGGCGTTTCCGTAGCCGAGATGGCGGTTGAGGCCGTCGGCGTAACCGACGGGGATGGTGGCGATAACCGAATCGCGTGTGAGCCGGCCGCGGCGGTTGTAGCCGATTGTGGTACCGGCCTCCCAGCGGCGGATGTTGTTGATGATGGTGTGGAGCGACGATACGGGGCGGAGGTCGTCCTGCGAGCCGTCGTGCATGGTGCGGATGCCGTAGAGGCCGATTCCGAGCCTCACCATGTCGTGCTGATGCGCGGGGAAGCGGGTTATGCCGGTGGAGTTCAGGATGTGGCGCAGAATCTTCTTTCCGGGTATGGCGGCCTGAAGCCTGTCGCAGCAGCGGTCGAAATATTCGAATTGTCCGAGAGTGTATTCGTCCTCGGAGGGGTCGTCGGCTGCGCAAAGGTGGCTGAATATCGAGCGGGGAACCACGCAGTCCTGCGAGTTGAGCACTTCGGCAACCCGGTCGATTTCCTCAAGACGGAAGCCGAGGCGGTGCATGCCGGAGTCGATTTTGATGTGAACCGGGTAGTTGCGGATTCCGCGCTTGCGGGCTTCAGAAATAAGATGGTTGAGGAAGTCGAGACTGTAGATTTCCGGTTCGAGGCGGTTGGCGAAGAGCGATTCGAAATTCTCCACCCGGGGATTGAGCACGATGATCGGCATGGCGATACCGGCCTTGCGCAGATCGGCACCTTCGTCGTGAACGGCCACAGCGAGATAGGTTGCACCCTGAGCCTGAAGGGTTTTGGCGAGTTCAAACGCTCCTGCGCCGTAGCCCGACGCCTTCACCATGCACACAATTCCGGTGTCGGGACGGATGTGAGAGCGGAACACGTTGAAGTTATGGACGATGGCGTCGAGGTTTATCTCAAGCACGGTTTCGTGTTGCCGCGCTTCGAGCATCTCGCATATACGGGAGAATTCAAATCCGGGGGCGCCTTTGACGAGAATCAGCTCGCCTGCGAAATCGGCGGACGACATGCTGCGGAGAAAATCGTCGGTCGAGACGAAAAACTGCGAGCCGGGGCCGAATTCTCCGCTGTGGCGTGAAATCTCGGGTCCGATTCCTATAACTCGTTTCACGCCCTTGAGTCGGAGCAGGAGTGCCATTTCGGCGTAGATTTCGTCGGGGTCGCGCTTCTCGTGCATGAGGTCGCTCAGAATTACGGTCTCGGTGGTGGCGCTGTCGGTGCGGCGGCTCATGAAATCGAGCGCAGGGGAGAGCGAGGCGAAGTCGGAGGTATAGCTGTCGTGCACGATCATGCAGCGGTTCACACCTTCAATCACCTCGAGGCGGGTGCCGACGGGAGTAAGAAGGTTCATGCGCGAGGCGATAACATCGGCGCCGCAGTCGAGCAGCAGCATCACCGCCAGGCATGAAATCACGTTTTCAATATCGGTTCCGGCCACGAAAGGAACAGTGAAACGGTTCATGGGGGCGCCGAGGTAGCTGTAAGTGATTTCAGAATTAGTTCCGGTCTTGGAAATTTCCTTTATGTAGAGCGGTGCGTCAGGGTTGCGGCGTGACCAGAAGAGTTTTTTGCCGAGCAGACCGGCATGGTTGGCAACGTCGGCAATAAGAGGGTCGTCGCCGTTGTAAATCACGGTCTTGCATCCGCGGAGCATCTTCACTTTCTCTTCGCACTTCTCGCGCATTGAGCCGAAGCCTCCGCTATGCTCCATGGTGATGTTGGTGAGGAGTCCGATGCAAGGACGCACCATATGCTCGAGTTTTTCCATTTCTCCCGGCATGGAGATACCGGTCTCGAAAATGCCGAGGCGCGCGGAATCGTCGAGCGCCCAGAGCGAAAGCGGCACGCCAATCTGGGAATTGTAGCTGCGGGGGCTGCGGACGATGTTCATGTCGTCCTGCAGAAGCCGGTAAAGCCACTCCTTTACGGTTGTTTTTCCACGGCTTCCGGTGATGGCGATGACGGGAAGGTTGAATCGTGAGCGGTGGCTGGCGGCAATGGCCTGAAGCGCCTCTACGACGTCGGGCACGACAAAGAAATTGGCATCGGTCACCGCTTTCATCTCTTCGGGAATTCGGGTCACCACGAAATTGCGTACACCTTTGGTGTAGAGCGGTGCGACGTAGCGGTGACCGTCGTTCTGCGGAGTTTCGACAGCGAAAAAGAGCGATGCCGCAGGGTAGGTTAACGAGCGGCTGTCGATGAGCAGTTCGGAAACGGGGAGGGAGGGACAGACAGGTGCCGGAACTTTGAGTATGCCGGCTATTTCAGATGCTGTGTAGTCCATTTTTATCGGTTATGTTTTTTGACGAATCGCTCCAGAGCCTCACCGATTTCAGGATGCAGGGCGAGCAATTGTTGTTTCAGACTGTTGCGCATGGCTGCCTCGCTGTCGAGCAGTTCGGCAGCCGTTGCAATGGGGCGATGGAGCAGCCTGCGGGTCAGACTGCGGCATTCGCCTGCAAGCGCGAGGGAAGATGTGGAGAAAAAAGACTTCCCGAATATCTCATAAATATAGTCGGCGGCAACGGGCGACGGATGTTTCATATCGGCAGTGTAGAACCGGTAATCGCGCAGGTCGTCTGTCATAATCTCAAATGCGGGAAAATAGACCGCCGTGTCGGGGTTTTCGCTTACGAAAGTGTCGGCGCCGAGGAGAAGCGATGCCTTGCCGAGGTTGTTGCCGTGGAGTCCGTAGGCTGTGTGGCGGATGGGACTGACGGTAAGGATGATTTTTGCGTCGCGGTTAACGCCTGCAATAGCACGGGCGCACTGGCGCAGCGCGTCGGCTGTCTGGTCGGGTGAAAGAGAGAATGTCTCGAACTCCGACTGCGGAACCTTGTGGCAGTTAGCCACCACCGGGCCGCCGCCGTGCAGGGAATAACCGCGCGAATTGCCGAGAGTGATTATCACCACCGAGGCTTTGCGCAATTGAGCGGTACCTTCCTCGATGGCGCTGTTCATTGCTGAGAGGGCACGGTCAGGATCGGAGGAGGAGAAAGAGCTGTGGAACATCCAGCTGTTCCATAGTCCGTTGTGGAGGAAAAGGTCAGTGCCGGAAAGTTTGCCGCCGAGGGCGAGCAGCGACAGCGCGCGGGCTATCGAGAGCGGATTGTAGAGCTGGCCGAAAGGGTTTGCGACAACGTTGAAAAGCCCGGCTTCGAGCCGGTCGCCGATGTTGTCGCTGAAACATGAGCCCAGCATCAGAATCCTGTCGGAGTGGCTGATGCCGAATGGCGCTCCTGATAGCGGGCTGACTGTTGTCCTGAATTCCATATCAATACATTTCGAAGTCTACGGAAAGCACCTGGAATTCGGTGCGGCGGTTTATCTGGTCGGCGGCTTCCTGGTCGGCCTCGGGGAGCTGGTTCACGAACTCTTCGTTGAGCGTGTCGCCCTCCTTGAACTGCGGATATTCGCGGGCAATGCGCTTGGTCACCACTTTCGGGCGCGATTTTCCGTAGCCCTGGTGCTGGAGTCGCCGCGGGTCGATGCCTACTGAGATGAGATAGTCGATTACGGATTTCGCGCGGCGTTCCGACAGGTCGATGTTGTATTGTTCGGAGCCGTGGCGATCGGTGTGCGAGGCCATTTCCACCGTTATGTTCGGATTGTCGCGGAGCATCTGGGCGAGTTCGTCGAGGGCGGTTTTCGACTCGGGCCGCAGGGTTGCTTTGTCGAAATCGTAGAATATGTTTTCCACTATGTTGGGCTTGCTTACCGAGGCGAGAATGAAGTCGATCGAATAGTCGGCGTCCTCTTCGGCAGTATCGGAGGTGAACTCCTGCTTGGCGTTGAGGTAGCCCTTTGCACCGGCGAGCATCACGTAGCTAACTCCCCGGCGGAGCGGGAATGAGAAGGATCCGTCGGGTTTCGCGATGGCTTTCTGATTTGAGCCGTCGTTGCCTACGATGCGGATTACGGCGTTGGGCACCGGTTCCTCGTCTTTGTCGACAACCCATCCTGAAATCTGAATCTTCAGGTCGGGCAGTTCGAACGAATACAGG
>UROS01000124.1 GCA_900549445.1 uncultured Porphyromonadaceae bacterium
AGACAGGATCCAAGCCGTCGCACGTGATTTTTTCCACCCGCCAGCGCCCGAACCAAGGGCCTATGTCTCCATTGTTTTGCGTGCAGCCGGTCAGTCCGGTCGTTATGGCTATTGTTGTCAGCAACAGCAGTAAAGTATATTTAATCCGTTTCATCAGGGTCAGAATTTGAAAGATCCGTTGTATCTTACAGTCACCATGGCTCCCGTGGCGTTACATGGCATTTTACCGCGGTCAACCTCCAGCATAAGGTTCACGCTCAGCCCTTCCGCAACTTTCGGGAGCCGGAAGTTGGCCTCCGCCATTACAGAGGTCTGATTCACCGGCTCGGGCAGCAGATAGTAAGCCGAACCCCACGATTTGCGGTAACCGCCTTTTACCCTGTAGTCGATGTCGGGGGTAATACACCCCTCTATCCCCACGTGGACCCCGCGCATGAGATTTGTGCGGAAAATGAGCATGCCGCCGGTATCGTAAATCGGCGACATAAGCGCCGGAGTGCCTATCGACATTCCATAGTTGGCATAGGAGTTGTAGTTGTCGTTGTTATAGTAGTTGTCGCAACCCGTGGCTTTGCCGTTGAGCGTGGCGCCGGGGTGATCCGACGGCGAATAATGTATCGGACCGCTCTGGTTGGTGAAATCGAAATACTCCACTACCGCACCGGAGATCAGCCACGGGTCGGGAGCCTTATACTCAATCCCCCACAGGCCGTCCCAGCCGTTCTGACGTCCTATGCCGGAGCCGTCTTCCCATGGCCACGAGAAGTATGCCTTAAGCAGAGTTCCGTCGGCCAGCCGGTAGCGTGCGTTGAAGTCCCAGGATCCCACGTGGTTGCCGGTATAATACCCTTCGCCCTGAGCCGGGAAAAATGCGCGGAAGAAGTCCTTGGCCCGCAGACTGCGTTTTTCGGAGCGGAAAAGGCTGCCGTCGGCATAATAGTCGGTCGTGCCTCCGAACATTGCCGACGCCTGCATACCCACTGTCACTGAAAACGGCTTGGCGGGATTAGTTCGCAGATAGAGTCGTTTATAGTTATACCATACCCCGCTCGCAACGTGATAATTGAAGCGGTTGAAGTGATTTTTCCACCAGTCGCCGTCGGTCATCGGCCCGTAGGCAAGTTCTCCCTGAATCTGAACCCAGCCCTGAGTAAAAGGAATATCCTGAAAGTCTATGAAACCGGCGCGCAGTTGCGGAATCGGACGTGCGTTGCCGCTCTCCACAAGGTCTCCGCTCGTAAGCCGCTGGTTAAGAAGAGCAGACCCCCGTTCGCGCAACCCAAGTTGAGCAAAGAGGCTGCGGTATTTTACCTCGCCGTAGAGCTGCTGGATCCATCCGGCTGCGGGGCGCTCGCTGTGAAGATACCACACATCCTTTATATTGTCGTAACGCTGATATTCTACGTCGGAAGAATATCCTGCAATCATGTCGATGCCGAAACCGTAGCTGAAACGGCCGTCGGTCTGCATCGGACGCCATATCTTCCCCTCAGCCTGCGCGTTATACTGCTGCGAAAAACGGCCGTGCCGCATTGACGAAATATAATATGGTGCAAACTCTCCGCTGCCGGCGCCTGCCGTTAAAGAAGCCTCATAGTTTACCGTATAGCCTTCCGTATCATTCCGGGCAGCCGCGTTTAATGAGATAAATGCGGTTATGACGGTTAATGCATAGAGATAAAGTGTTCTCATCAAGATGGTATTTTATGCCATTTATTTGCCAAAGTTACACATTTTTTCAACAACCCCCATCTTTTTCACACTTATTTGGATTACTTCGCACATGCGTCCACAAAAATAAACTCCCGAAAACCTCAGAGACATTTCGATTGTTAACAATACGTAACGTATAATTCATCATTAAAGTAAATGTCGCTCCTTATCTCCATGCCGATGCTCATGAACATCATACTGTGGACTGTAATTGCAGCCTACTGCTGCCTGGTAATCGCAGCCGTCATAGCAGTAGTGCGCCAGAACAGGAACCCGGTCAAGGCACTCGCATGGATAACGGTGATGCTGCTTCTTCCGGTTATCGGCATACTCCTGTATATGGTTGTAGGGCAAAGTCTTCACAACACGAGGATGCTCTCCAGGCGCAAACGCCGCCAGCTGAATTTATCGGAGAGAAACGAGCCATCCCGAGGGAATGCTCCGCGCCTCTCGGCCGAGAATTCCAGACTTGTCAGACTCGTCGACTCCCTCGTGGGCACCCATTTCTATACCGAAAACTGCGTGGAGTATTACCACTGGGGAAAACCTTTTTTCGACGCACTGTTCGCCGACCTCCGGCGTGCCCGGAACTATATAAATTTTCAGTTCTACATAATCTCCGACGACAGAATCGGACGGCAACTGAGCGAAATCCTGATAGAACGCGCCCGCGCCGGAGTGAAAATACGCCTTATCTACGACTATATAGGCTCTTTCGGAACCGACAAGGCCTTCTTCGACCGTATGCGGCGCGAAGGCATAGATGTACACCCCTTCTTCCGAATAAATTTTCCGCGTCTCGCCAAGCGCCTGAACTGGAGAAACCACCGCAAAGTCGTGATAATCGACGGAAAAACCGGTTATATCGGGGGAATGAACGTGGCAGACCGTTATGTGTCCGGAGGAAAAGACTTCAGACTATGGCGCGACACCTCGGTAAGAATTACCGGGCCGGCCGTGGCCGGACTGCAATACAATTTCGCCATCGACTGGAGTTTCATGGGCCAGGAACTTCTAACAGATCCGGTCGACAGCACCGCTGCATGCTCCGAACCCCGCAGCATGATTCAGATTGTGGCAGGAGGCCCCACGGGCAGATGGAGCAATCTGCTGCTGGTATATCTTCGCGCCATAACAGGGGCACGGAGGCGCGTGCTCCTGCAGTCGCCCTATTTCCTTCCTGCCGACGGCATGCTCAAGGCGCTTCAGGCTGCGGCACTCAGCGGAATCGACGTCCGGCTGATGATTCCGCGCCGCTCCGACTCCAGGCTCCTCTCCTATGCCTCGATGAGCTACGTTGAGGCATGTCTGCAGGCCGGCATAAAGGTTTATCTCTACAACCCCGGCATGCTGCATTGCAAGGTGCTCGTGGTCGACGAGGATTTTGCAATGACCGGTTCGTGCAACTTCGACTTCCGCAGTTTCGACCAGAATTTCGAGGAAAACATATTGTTTTATTCCGGCTCCGATAACCGCGAGCTCGCCCGACAGTTTCATGAAGATATGAAAAACTCCACCCGTATCCGCCCGTCGGAATGGAGACACCGCCCGCGCGGGGAAAAAATCAAGGAATCGTTCGTCCGTCTGCTAAGCCCGCTCATGTAGTTTTCCGCCCGAAAATTTCGCTGTTTATTGCAATTCAGCTAACTTTGCAGCTGAAATGAAAACATTCAGAACAGTCATCCTCATCATAGCCGCTATGGCAGCTCTCACGCTGCAGGCAAAAGAACCCGTCATAGCGCCGTCGTTTGCCTGGAAAATGACCACCCCTCTGGGGCTTCGTCAGCCTGCCACAATCGACACCCTCCTCTACAATTACTATCAGCTCTCGATTCCGTCGGAAGTAAGTCCGGCCTACGCCACCACCGGCAATCTCGGCGGTCCTGGCGAGAACATGATTTTCATGGAGCGCCGCAGTCCCGGCGAATTCTTTTTCCGTGAGCCTCTGAGCGCGTGGTTGCCCGACATCAACACCCATAAATTCTACAACACCCGCATTCCCATGACCCTTCTGAGCTATAATACGGGAGGAGGAAAGGAGAACTCGCAGGAACGGCTGAAAATGACATTCTCGGGCAACGCCAACAAGCGGGTGCAGATAGGCGCCAACATAGACTACATATACTCGAAAGGCTCCTACAACTATCAGGCGGCCAAAGGCCTCATATGGGGACTGTCGGGTTCCTATCTCGGCGACCGCTATGAACTTCAGGCATTCTACAACCACTGGAACATGGTAGGGAAGGAAAACGGAGGAATCACCGACGATCTGTACATCACAGATCCGGCACAGCTTCAGGGCGGCGTGTCGAAAATCGACGCCAAGACCATTCCCACCAATCTCACCGACGCCCACAACAGGGTGGTCGGAGGCGAACTCGTAGTAAACAACCGCTATAAAGTGGGATTCTGGCACGAGACACGCGACTCGGTGTTCACCGACTCGATTGTGGCACGCGAATACATTCCCGTTTCAAGTTTCATCTGGAATCTCGAATACCGCACCGGGCGCCATCACTTCATAAACGGGAGCGCCTCGGAAGATGCCTCTTTCTGGGAGAACCGCTATCTCTCGCTCAACGGTTCCGACGACCGCACCTCCTACTGGTCGCTGAAAAATACTCTGGGAATATCCCTGCTCGAAGGGTTCAACAAATATGCCAAGGCCGGACTCGCCGTCTTTGTCACCCACGAAATCCGCAAGTTCACGCAGACAGCCGATACCATTCCCATAAGCGGGCCGGACCGTCCCGAGGGACTCACCTCCTACCCGTTCGCCGCGCTCCTTGCTCCCACAGCTCAGCAAAACCTCCTATGGGTTGGCGGCCAGCTCACCAAGCATCAAGGCACACTGCTGACCTACGACGCCACCGCCCGCTTCGGCATCGTAGGCCCGGCTTCCGGCGAAATTCACCTCGACGGCAATGCCTCTACCCGCTTCCGCCTTTTGGGCGACACCGTGTCAATCACCGCTTACGGACGATTTAAAAACGAGACACCTCCTTACCTCTACAACAACTACGTCTCGAATCACTTCATCTGGCAAAACGATTTCGGCAAGACCCGCAGTTTCCGCGTCGGCGGCATTCTCGACATTCCCCACACCCGTTCACGAATAAACGTGGGAGTGGAAAACATTCAGAATTATATCTATTTCAACGACAAGGCGCTGCCGCAGCAATTCGGTGGCAACGTGCAGATTCTGAGCGCCGAACTGAGCCAGGATTTCAAGTTGGGCATACTCAACTGGCGCAATCGCCTCATACTCCAGACCTCAACTCAGGAAAGCGTGATTCCGCTGCCTAAATTCACAGTCTACTCCAACCTCTATCTTCTGTTCAAGGTAGCCGGGGTTCTCGACGTTCAGTTCGGCGTTGACTGCGACTACTATTCCCGCTATTACGCCCCCGGATATCAGCCAGCCACCATGACCTTCTATAACCAGCATGAGATTCAGTGCGGCAACTACCCGTTTATGAACGCCTATATCAACATGAAACTCTCCAGGACACGGTTTTACGTACTGTTCTCCCACGTAAATCAGGGACTTATAGGCGACAACAACTACTTCTCGATGCCCCACTACCCGATGAACCCGCGCCGGTTCCAGATAGGACTCTCCGTGGATTTCAGAAACTGATTTCAACAAAATTGAAATACAGCGGAATATGATAAAACCGTCGGCAAAATTACTCATAGGATTGCTCGCAGGCGTGCTGGCACTGATGTTCATGCTCCGTCAGTGCTCAACGGAAGTCACCGACAATTCGCGCGCATTCATTCCCGGTTCGGGCGACACCGTAAACGTGGCGATAGAGTATTCCCCCATGTCGCTTTTCCGCTACGCCGATACCCTCGGAGGGTTCAACTACGATATGCTGCGCCAGCTGCTTGCCCGCGAAGGACGGCAGCTCAAATTCCATCCTGTCGCATCCACCGCGTCGGCACTGGAAAATCTCGACAACGGTATATTCGACATCGTGGTAGCGGATTTTCCCGTAACTGCCGGCATGCGCAGCCGCTACCGCTTCACCGAACCGGTATATCTCGACCGGCAGGTACTCGTAAGCAGCGACTCCACCGTCCGTTCTCAGCTCGATCTCGCCCACCGTACAATACGTGTACCCGAAGGCTCACCGGTGGCAGACCGAATCCGTAATCTCGCCCGCGAGATCGGCGACACCATCTACGTGGTGGAAGACAGCCTCTACGGTCCCGAACAACTGTTCACCCTTACGGCAATCGGCGAGATACCGCTCGCAGTGGTCAACAGCGCCACCGCCCGCCGGCTTGCCGCGGATTATCCCGGCGTTGACATCTCCACAGCGGTATCGTTCACCCAATTCCAGTCGTGGATTATGTCGAGAAACAACGCCGCACTCGCCGATTCTGTCGATGCCGCCATAATCCGCTTCAAAAAAACCGGCGCATACACCGACCTTCTGCACCGCTACGGCCTATGAGCGGCCGACGGACCGGGCCTCAGATATGCCATATAGGTCCTATAAACCCTATTCTTAATAATTAAAATTCTCACTTCAAAAACATTACCGTCATGCCTGACACCTTTCTCCGACAAAAGGGCAATTACCGCGATCTAATAGCCTTCCAAAAAACGGAATGCATCTACGACATTACTTATTACTTCGCCCATAAGTATCTTGCCACGAGCGACAGGACTATTGACCAGATGATACAGGCCGCCCGCAGCGGCCGACAGAATATTGCCGAAGGCTGCCAGGCCGGCACGACGTCAGCCGAAACAGAGATAAAATTGCTCAATGTGGCTAAGGCGAGCCTCCATGAACTCTTGCTTGATTACGAGGATTACCTCCGGGTCAGAAATCTGTCTCTTTGGGACTTTAACTCAGAAAAAGCGGTAAAGACGCGGCAGATCTGTGGCCGGCGTAACGACTCGGCCTACTACCGCGAGGCTGTAACAATCCGTAACGACGAAACTATTTGTAATATTGCGATAACTCTGATTCATCAGGCTGATGCTCTCCTGAGAAAATACATCGACAGACTGCAATCCGACTTTCTGCAAAACGGCGGCATAAAGGAACAAATGTACAACGCCCGTGTCAATTACCGCAACACCCACCGACCATAAGGCATCAGGATAATGAAAAAATAAGAGGTTGTTTAATAACAAATGTGAAGCCGGAGTGGATGGATTTTTGCGCTAACCTGTTCATAATCTGAAGGAGCAGTGCTGTAGCACTGTGACTGAAGATTATGAACAG
>UROS01000125.1 GCA_900549445.1 uncultured Porphyromonadaceae bacterium
CTGTTTCCCGTATTCACCGTCTATATAGCCGACGCACTCAAGGCATTCGACTCCGGCTCAGGCGACAACGGGTGAATTCAGTCGCCGTTTTCGGCGAGGTTGTCGAGGAATCCGTCGAGGAGATTGCGGAGGGTGCCTCCGCTGTAGCCGCGCGGTATACGTCCGAGCGATTTTTCGAGCGCCGGGAGGTATTCATCAACGAGTTTCCTCTTCTCGATATATTTTAGTATGTCGGTGAGAATATTGTTGGTGACATTGAGGCAGGCCAAAGTGTTGCCGGAGACGGCGACCACGCGGCAGAGGCAGTCGAAGACGTAAAGTTGGAATTCTATCACGAGTTCGTCGCCCGGTTCGAAGAGGGAGAACTTCTTGATGAGTTTGCGCAGCTTCGCCAGGCGCGGCATGGGGAGGTGACGCTTGTAGCGCATCACTTCTTTGTAAGCCTCAGCCTTATAATCTTCGAGTTTTTCATCGATATCGGGTTCGGCGAAAAAATTGAGCCACTCTCTCGATTCTTTCGACTTATCGTAGACTTCGAGAATGAGTCCGCGCAACTGCTCCTCGGTGAGCTGGGCTATCGCCTTTTTAAGGGTTGTTTTCGACATGGAAATGATTTTTTCGCTGGGGGGGACGTGATGAATCACGTACGCTTGGTTTGCAGTTAATTGACGACAAAGGGACAGCCGGTTGAGCTGTCCCTTTGTATGTTTTGAAAATTACGGTACAGATTATTTCGTCTCTTCGGCGGTCTGAGGCTGCGGCTTGAGCCAACGGTCGAACCAGCGGAAGAACAGGCGCTGCCACATAATGGCGTTCTGCGGCTTCAGAATCCAGTGGTTTTCATCGGGGAATATAACCATTTCAGCAGGTATTCCGCGAAGTTTGGCGGCGTTGAAAGCCATTTCGCCCTGCGAGGAGAGGATGCGGTAATCAAATTCGCCGTGCGAAATCATGATAGGCGTATCCCATTTGTCTACATAGCGGTGAGGCGACTGCGAGAACGTGCGCTGTGCAACTGCATTGCTCTTATCCCAGAACGGGCCGCCGAGATCCCAGTTGGCGAACCACATTTCCTCGGTTTCGAGATACTGGGCCTCAGTATTGAATATACCGGCGTGGGCAAGCAGGGCGGCAAATCGCTTATCGTGATTACCGGCGAGCCAGTAAACGGAGAATCCGCCGTAGCTTGCGCCTGTAGCGCCTATATGAGCGGGGTCGAGGCCTTTCACGTTGGCTTTGGCGTAGTCAACGGCACTGAGGTAGTCCTTCATGTTCTGACCTCCGTAATCGCCTGAAATCTGGGCGTTCCATTCGGTGCCGAATCCGGGAAGACCGCGGCGGTTGGGGGCTATGACGAAATATCCGTTCGCGCCCATCAGAGCGAGGTTCCAGCGGTAGCTCCAGAACTGGCTGACAGCCTGCTGGGGACCGCCCTGACAGTAGAGGAGACCGGGATAGGTCTTAGTGGAATCGTAATCAACGGGATAAACGAGCCAGGTGCACATTTCCTTGCCATCGGTCGTTGGAACCATCAGCTTCTCGATACGCGGCATCTTCACTGCGGCGAGGAGTTCGGTGTTGACGTTGGAAATCTGCTTTACCTCACCGTTCTTTACTACAAAAACCTCGTTGGGGTAAGTCATGGAGTGGCGCACGGTCACGAGGGTCTGAGCATCGGCGGGAGCGAGGGCTGCGTAATCGCAAAGGCCGTCGGCCACCACTTTCACCTCGCAAGAATCGGTACTGATGCTGAAAATGGGCGTCACACCGTCTTTGGCTGCGATGAAATAGAGCGATTTCCCGTCGGGATTCCATGCGAGATCGTCGGCGGTGTAATCCCAGTCGGCGGTGAGATCGCGCTTGGCGCCGGAAGCCATATCCATCACGAAAATACGGTTCTTGTCGCTTTCATAACCGTCGTGTTCCATCGAAAGCCATGCGAGACTCTTCCCGTCGGGCGAGAATACCGGCTTGGTATCATAACCCATCATGCCTTCCGTGAGGTTACGGGTCGATTTGTCGGCGAGAGTATAGAGATACAGGTCGGAGTTCGTTGAAACGGCGTAATCCATACCCGTTTTCTTACGCGAGACGTAGACGAGGGCGGAGCCATCGGGTGCCCACGCAAACGATTCGATGCCGCCGAAAGGTTTCATGGGCGATTCGTAGGGTTCGTCCTGCATGATGTCGGCAATATCGGAAAGCGTTGAACCGTCGAATGAAGCTACGAAGGGATGAGGAATCTCGGTTACCCACTCGTCCCAGTGTTTGTACATGAGGTCGTCGATCACGCGGCCGGTGGCCTTGGGGAGGTCGGGATAGACATCTTGCGCGGTGCGGCCATATTTCACGTTGCAGACGAGCACCACGTGCTTGCTGTCGGGGGAGAAAAGAAAGCCGCCGATGCCGTTTTCGATTTCAGACACAGCCTTGCGGCCTGAGCCGTCGGCATTCATTACCCAAAGCTGGGGCACGTCGTCGACGGGATAAATGAATGCTATTTTTTCACCGCCGTCAATCCAGGCGGCGTTGCTTTCGCTCGAAGGGGTTTTGGTAAGACGGGTGAGGTTGGAGCCGTCGAGATCCATCACGTAAAGGTCGTTGTTGCTCTTATTCTGTTCGACACTTTCGTAAGAGATGCCGAAAAGCACTTTCTTGCCGTCGGGCGAGACGGACACGTCGCCTACACGCCCGAGCGCCTCAAGAGCGTCGATATTGAAGGGGGTGCCCTGCTCTACCTTGAAGTCGGGCTTGTCGATGAGTTCGCCTTCCCCGGCCTTGTCGGTTACTCCGCAGGAATAAGCGGATGCAACGAGAGCGGCTGCCATAAGAAATCTGCAGGTTTTCATTATTTAATAAGGTATTGTGAGGAGATTGATTCGTTGGAGTGCACACGGCGGATAGTGTCGGCAAACAGACGTGCAACCGACAGGATAGTAGCCTTGTGGCAAGTCTTGTTGAAAGGAATCGAGTTGGTGAAAATCATCTCGGTGAGGGCGCAGTTGTCGATACGCTCCGAAGCGGGGTCGCTGAGGATTGCGTGGGAGCAGAGAGCGCGCACGGATTTCGCGCCGTTTTCCATCATGAGGTTGGCGGCCTTGGTGATGGTGCCTGCGGTGTCGACCATATCGTCGATCAGAATCACGTTCTTGTCCTTTACGTCGCCGATTACGGTCATGGCCGCAACCACATTGGCTTTGGCACGCTGCTTGTGGCACAGCACCAGAGGCACGTCGAGGTATTTTGAGTAAGAGTTGGCACGTTTGGCACCGCCTACGTCGGGTGTGGCAATCACGAGGTTGTCGAGGTTGAGCGACTGGATGTAGGGGATGAACACCGACGAAGCATAGAGGTGGTCGACGGGAACGTCGAAGAAGCCCTGGATCTGATCGGCATGCAGATCCATTGTGATCACGCGGTCGACTCCGGCTGCCGAAAGAAGGTCGGCCACGAGCTTGGCGGCGATGGAGACACGGGGTTTGTCCTTGCGGTCCTGACGCGCCCAGCCGAAATAGGGAATCACGGCGATGGTGGATCTTGCGGATGCGCGCTTGGCGGCGTCGATCATCAGCAGCAGTTCCATGAGATTGTCGGTGTTCGGGAAGGTGGACTGGACGAGATAAACCTCGCAACCGCGGATGGATTCCTCGAACGACACTTCAAACTCGCCGTCGGCGAAATACTGAATGTTCATTTTGCCCAGGGGCACGTTGAGGTCGCGGCAGATCTCCTCGGCCATGTAATGAGACTTGGTTCCTGAAAATACCTTAAAAGGTGGAAGATTGTCAGACATAATATTTATGGAGGTGATGAAACGATAGTGCAAAGATACGGATTTATCTCCTTAGGATAACTATTTCATGCGCGGTTTTCGCGGTGTGCGGCCGGATTTTTTGGTTTCGGGCACAATATCCTGGTGGCGGAAGCGCCATACCACGGCGTCGTACGGGCCGATGAAAGTATCGAAAGTCTTGTCGGGCGACACGACTTTGTCGGAAACCTCGCCCGAGAGGAGTTCGGTTGCGGTGACGTCGCCTGCAGGGATATTCAGCATCTCGAAAGCGTGGAGCGGGATGTTGATGGCCAGATCGCACGACGAGTCGGAGAAGTTGACGGCCACAAGCACGGTCTCGCCGTCGCAGGAACGGAGAAATACGTACTGACGGTGGGGATTCAGTGTCGGATTCCGGTAGTTGACATACATAAGGTCGAAGAAACGGCCCTGACGTATGGCTTTCTCCATGTTGCAGACAGTGAGGATGGTGGCGTATTTGGCGCGGAGCCAGCGCTCGCGCGGGGTGAGCCTTGAAAGGTCGCATTTTCCGTCGTCGTACCAGCGGCGCAGAGTGGCCACGCTCCAGTAGTCGAAGATTGTCGTGCGGCCGTCGTGTCCGCTGTAGCCCTCAGAATCGGTTGCCTGTTCGCCGAGCTCCTGTCCGTAATAAATCATCATGGGGCCGGTTGAGAACATCGAGCTTACCACAAGGGAGGGAACGACTTTTGCAGGGTCGCCGGCATAGAAGCGTGAGCCGAAGCGCTGCTCGTCGTGGTTCTCGAGGAAGTTGAGCAGATGCGGGCCCAGACCGTCGACACGCTGCCAGCAATTGGTGAGAGTGGCGGCGGAAAAATTATTGCACTGGATACCGCGGAGGGTATCGTAGAGGTTGACCTTGTCGTAGAGATAATCAAACCCCGCCTCACTGATGAACGGGCGATAAAGGTTCACGTCGTAGAGTTCGGCAATAAACAGTATATGGGGGTAATGGTCCTTGACGTTGGGGATTGCCCAGCGCCAGAATTCGATGGGAACCATGTGGACCATATCGCAGCGGAAGCCGTCGACGCCTTTCGAGGCCCAGAAGCGGAGGATGCTGAGCATCTTGAACCAGGTATCGGGTATCGGTTCGAAATGACGTGAATTGTCGCCGTAGTCAACTCCGTAGTTGAGCTTAACGGTATCGTACCAGTTGTTTACGCCGGCGAAAGCCGAGAAGCAGTCGTCGCCCGAAGCCTTGGCTGGAAATTCAATGTAGGCGTTTTTGCCGGTGCCGAGGTCTACCTGCGGGGCAAAGAGCTGCCGGGGAATATAGTAGTAATTGTTGTCGCGGCCGAAAAAGAGCGAGGTGTCGTCGTCGGCTCCGAAGTCTTTTATCCCCGCAGGGGCGGCGTCGGAGTGATAACGGCGTGCGGTGTGGCTCGGTACGAAGTCGATAATCACTTCAAGTCCGGCGTCATGGGTGCGGGCCACGAGCGCCTCGAACTCAGCCATGCGGTCGGGGACACTTTCGGCTATGTCGGGGTCGATGTCGTAGTAATCCTTGATTGCATAGGGGGAGCCGGCCTGCCCCTTTACCACGTAGGGATTGTCGGGAGCGATACCGTATTGCGAATAATCTGTCTTGGTGGCGTGCTCAATCACGCCGGTGTACCAGATGTGGGTGACTCCGAGGTCTTTGATTGCCAGAAGTACAGCAGGGGTGATATCGTTCATTTTGCCTGAACCGTTCTGGGCGTAAGTTCCATTGGCTATGCAATGGGGATTGTTGTTGGTGAAAATCCTCGGGAAAAGCTGATAAATGATTGGTTTACGATTCATACTACTGCGTTAAGAGAGGTAAGATCATGAAAAAAACGACGATGCGCTGTCGCGGCGCCGGCGCGCCTGAATATCGTCGGGATGCTTGAAACCGTTGGCCGCGAGCGCCGCCATAGTTGCCGAATATCCGGCATGGAACACGCGCTTTATTTCGCGGAGATTGAAAACCTTGTAGGTGGCTATGTCGTTGACCTGCACGGCGAGGTCGCACAGCTCCATGTCGGGCACGGCGTTGTGCTTGACCATCAGGTCGTAGGTGCGGTGAGCCACGTCCATGAGGTTCTGGGGCTTGCCGCGGTGGGGCACCGGACTGCAGTTTATGCCGATGAGATACTTGCATTTGTCGCGGATGGCCCAGGCGGGGAGGTTATGGAGCACGCCGCCGTCTACATAGTTCACGCCGTCTATTTTCATCGGTTTGAAAATAATCGGAATCGAGCACGACGCGCAGACGCGCTCTGCAATCGGCCCCTCGGTGAACGCCACCGGGGTGTTATGGTCGAGGTCGGTTGCGCAGATTACCACGGGGACAGGCAGCTGCTCGATATTTTCGTATTGTATGTTTTTACGGAGAAATTTCTTGAAGCCGTCCATTGAGAAGAAGCCGTCGTGGGGCACTCCTAACTCTGCGAAATCAGTGAATTTCACTCCCGAAAAGAGATTCAGGATGGTATCGGGACTATTGCCGGCAGCATACATCGCCGTTACGACCGAACCGGCACTCACGCCTGCTATGATGTCGGGCTTTATACCCATTTCAGTAAGAGCCTTAAGGGCGCCGGCATGAGCGAACCCTCTCGCTCCGCCTCCGCTTAACGCGAGACCGAGTTTGTAAGGTTTGGATGTGAAATTAAACACATTGAGCATCGCGACCGCAAAGTTAACTATTTTTCAGATATAAATACAATATATTATCATAACAAGTGTTTATCCGCCGGAGTTTTTACCTATACATTAAAAAAACAGGGTAATTCGACTTCTTTACGGTTCTGTTCGGGGCAATCCGGTCTGAAATATGATACTTTTTTATCCAATTGTCATTATTAACGGCCAAAAATCAATAAACGTGTTGCATATGAACATTTTATTGGATATTTTTGTATCGGATAAAGCGACAAACGGCTCTACGGAGCCTGAAACGAAAACCATGAAACTGTAGCTTTTTTACCGTAATACCGTTAAAAAAGATTCCACTATTACCAAATTTTAGAGACACTTGTCATCAATGAATTTTTACAGACCAGTCAACACGCTTTTGCTTCTTACCGCGGCTCTCGCAGCCGTTCCGGCAGCCGCCGAAGTCATCAATCTCACTACTCCCTCCTCATCAATGGCTGTCTCTTATACACATCTCCGAGCCCAC
>UROS01000126.1 GCA_900549445.1 uncultured Porphyromonadaceae bacterium
GTCCAACACAAAATCAACCGCAGACCACGCAAGAAACTCAATTTTTCCTCTCCCAAATGTGTATTCTTCCGACAAATCTATAATTTTGCACTTGCCAGTTGAGAGTAGGCGCTGTTTCCTAAACATTCTGTTACGATTTTTACCGATTTTATATCATTCATTCCAAATTATTATTCATATCTTTGCATTTTGTAAGAAAATCTACAACCTATGTCTGAAAACCGCGCACAGTTCGCCACCCGTCTCGGCGTTATCGCCACCACCGTCGGCTCGGCCGTCGGACTGGGCAATATATGGAGATTCCCGTTCGAAGCCGGCGTTCACGGCGGAGGAGCATTCCTGCTAATCGACCTCTTTTTCATCTTCGTGGTAGGGATTCCGCTCGTTGCCGCAGAATTCATAATCGGTCGCCACACGGGCCTGAACGTCCGCGGCGCTTTCCGTAAACTCGCTCCGGGAAAGCCCTGGGGCATTGTCGGCTACTCGGGTCTGTTAGCATCGATGCTCATTCTGAGCTTCTACTCCGTAGTGGCGGGATGGACTCTCGAATACATCTGCCAGTCTTTTACCGGGTTCGGCGGCACAGCCACTGTCGACGGCCTCCACAACCGGTTCGACGCCTTTGCCGTGTCCAACTGGCGCCCGCTTATGTGGACGCTCATTTTCCTGCTAATCAACTACTTCATCCTCGTGCGCGGCGTACAGAAAGGCATCGAGCGGATGTCAAACCTTCTCATGCCGGTCTTTTTCCTAATTCTCCTCATTTTCTGCATCAACTCGCTCTTCATGCCCGGCGCACGCGAAGGCCTGGAATTCCTGTTCAAACCCGATTTCTCGAAGGTCACCCCCGAGGTGATGCTCGGAGCCATGGGACAGGCGTTTTTCTCGCTCAGTCTCGGACTCGGATGCATGATAACCTACTCGAGCTATTTCAAGCGCGACACCCCGCTGCTGAAAACCGCCGGCATAATGGCGTCGCTCGACACTCTCGTGGCCATCCTCGCCGGCATAATAATCTTCCCCGCGGTCTTCACGTTCGGAATGGAACCTTCGGCAGGGCCTAAACTCGTGTTCGAAATTCTCCCCTCCATTTTTCTCCAGCTGCCCGGCTCCATGATCTGGTCGGTGCTCTTCTTCATTCTCCTCTTCCTCGCCTCGCTCTCCTCAACCATCTCAATGAGCGAAATTTCAATCGCCTACCTGACCGACGAGTTCGGCATGTCGCGCCGCAAGGCAACAGCCGTCAACATAGGGCTCGCCATGCTCCTCGGCTCGGTCTGCGCTCTCTCGTTCGGCGTCCTGTCGGACTTCAAGGTGTTCGGCATGACGGTTTTCAACCTGTTCGACTATGTCTCTTCCAACATCCTGCTCCCCCTCGGCGGCATGATCATCTCGATTTTCGTCGGATGGGTGCTGAAACGTTCGGTGGTGAACCGCGAACTCACTTCCGGAGCCCGCGGCGTGCGTCCGTGGATGGTAGGCGCCGTCATTTTCTGCCTGCGCTTTGTGGTTCCCCTCTGTATCGCATTCGTGTTTGTATCCGGACTGCTGAAATAACCGGCTAAAAATCAAACAGAATCACCGCCGAAACGTGTATGCCGTCGGTATACAGCCGCGCATCCTCTGCGCCGGTGAAACGATCCACGCTGTTGCCAAGTCCGAAACTGTAGCCCGCGGTAATCTGGATGAAGTTCACGATGTCGATGCCCGCGCCCACGTTCCAGCACGGCAGCAGCCTGTACTGCCGCAGCGGGCCATCCTTGCGGTCGAGCCCTATCATGAGCGACGGCCCCGTATAGATTAGCGGAGCCACAAGTTTGCGCGTTGAGCTGAGAAAAAATTTGTGTTTGATGTTTACGGCCGCTTCCAGGAAGTCTCTGCCGTAGGAAAACGCCTTGCCTCCTTCATAGCTCAGCCGGGCGTTGTAGCGCGTATACAGCAGCGAGCCGTCAAACGCCAGCCCGTTGGTAGGCATCTGATACTCAAAGGTGACGCCTCCGCGGAAACCACTGCGGTTCACCATCTTATAACCCTCGGCACGACTCAGCGAAGCATTGGCGAAATCTCCGCCTAACTGAAGTCCGTAGCGCCACTGCGCTTTCGCCGTTGAGGTTGCTGCCATTACCAGCAGAAGCATGAGGATTGTAGCGACTCGTCTCATTATTGCAAAATTTGGTTCTTTTGCAAATATAACGCCTCACGCCCGCAAAATCAACCTTGCAGGCGCATAATTTACAAAAATTAACGAAAGAGAGCTTACCTGAGACCTTTCACCGTGGTCTTGTAGTCGGTGGTACCGCGGGAGCGGCTGCCGTTGGTGAACACGTCCCATGTGCCGGCGCCGGAACCGGAAGTGAAGCCGCTCTCGCCGGCCACTTTCTCGGTGTAGACCGTGCGGCTCGAGCCGGTGTTCATGTCGCGCACGGTTGAACGCTCGGAATAGACTACGCCCGACGGAGCCACCACCCTGACGTCGAGAATCTCCTTCGAGAGACGCTCGGAAAGCTGGCGGGCGAAGGAGTTGTCACCCTTGCCGGTGTTGCACGAATGTATCACCACCGGGAAGGGACGTTCTTCGGCATTCAGCACGTGATGATAGCCTTCGAGCTGCTTGATTATCATTTCGGCGACTTCACCGGCGGTCAGATCCCGTCCGCCCATCCTCACGGTCTGTGTGGAGCCGCCGGGGTCGGCAATGCCGTGAGCCACGATGTGGAAAGCCGGGGAGCAGTCGGCATAATCGTCGAAAATATCCTCTATGTTGCGGTTGATATAATCATCGCCGCTGTCGCCGAGGACAAAAATCTCTTTTTTCAGGCCGCCGTCGGCCTGCACGAAGTTCACCGCACCGAAGTCGGAGCGAATCTTCACAGGTATGATCTTGCCGCTGCCGAGAATAAAGTTGGTGGACTCAGTGGCGAGAATCGATTTCTTCGGGAAGCATTTCTTGTAATAGAGCACCTGCTGACGCAGTTCCTCCATCTCCGCCTCGGTCTGGGCGGAAACAGCCGGCGCAAGTACCGCCAGCAGCAATATCGGAAACAGTATTCTTTTCATAGTCAAATGTCTAACAATCGATACATGCGCCTAACTGCTTCAGACCCGCTCTGAGGGCTTTAAGGCGAGCGGGCGACACGTCCTTGTTAGCCTCAATCACCGGAGCGTTGGCCTCATAAGTGTTTTTCGCCCCGTAATAGGCTCCGTAGAAATTATGGGCGGCGGCATCGGTGTAGGTACCATTCTGCCGCGCCTGGTTGACATAATGCGGAGCATCCTGGCTGAAAAATTCGCTGACGTCTTTAATCGGGAATTTTCCGTCGGCGGTGACAGCCTGGGTCAGGGCGCCCCGGGCAGTCTCGAGGTCGGAGATTTTCTTCTTCACCTCTTCCTGCTTCACGATCACCGCCTCCATACGCTTCTGCTCCTTCCGGCCGGCGTCCGCGAGAATCTTCATCTGCGCAGAGTCGTTGCGACGGTAAAAAGCCTCGGCGTCGAAGCCTTTCAGCTTTGCGGCGCCGTCCTCGCCGAACATCGCGGCGGTGAGGGCAAACAGTTTCTCCCCCGAAAGTTTGTCTTTTTTTACGTCAATATAACGCGAAATCAGAACCGGTAAACTCGGGCTTCCGAGTTGGCGCGCAAGTTCCGCCGATGATCTGCCTGGATTCCCGGGGTCGATTTTCGCCATAAACTCATCGAGTTTCCTGAAATTCTCGGCATCCTTTGGCGTAATTACAAACCCCTGCTTTTTGAGCAGGATAATCTGCGCCTTCACCCACTCGAGGTTGGTGAAGTCCGCTTTCATTGACTGCTGCGCACGGGCAGGTATGGCTCCAAGCCACACCATAGCCGCCAGGACCATTATTATAATTCGCTTCATAATGAGTATGTTCTTAATTATTCTGATTGTTTTTCACTGCTTTTTCCAGTTCCTCGTACTCGCCGTCTTCCATGGCTTTGATATCCTCATCCATCTTGCGGCGGAGGAAATCCAATTCATCCTTTGTGAGCGAGTTGGGGTCGGCGACGAACCGCCGCAGGAGCTCCTCGTAATCATATTGCGGCTGGCTGAAATCCACTATGTCGCCGAGCACGTCGGCTTTCGGACCTTTCGGAGCCTCGGGCATTTCGGAGCAGCCATCCTTCGCCGCTTTTGCCATCGCGGCGCCGTCGGTCGGGGTGTCGAAGGCGGCATCACCGGCGATCACGCCCTGCACCGTGCCGTAGAGGTCGCGCACCGGCTGGTGATCCCTGTCGGCCTTTTCCATCGCCCGGTTCTTCAGGCGCTCGTCGCGCTCACGGTCGTAGCCGCCGTGACGCCGGGTCTTGTAGCCGCTGCCTCTGTTATTCGACGCTCCGCCTACATTTTTACTGTTAGCCGGACGCCTATGTCCGTTGGGCGCCGAGATGTCGGTGCCGTATTTCCGTTCGCGGACTTTCTTCACCTCGTCGCGCAGTTTTTTCTTTTCAGCAAGCTTCGGATCGGGGATTCCAATATCCTTCCAGTGCTCCTTCCGGAACTTGTTGAACGTGGTATTCTCGCCGTTGCCCACGCCTACCTCGAGGTCACTGTGAGTGCCGGTGGAGGACTTCGGGTCGTCATACTGCCCCGTCCTGACCTGGGCGGCGGTCAGTGCGGGCGACAGCGCCAGCAGAACCGCAAATATGTAACCTATCGCTTTCATACCGTAATTATTTCTGACCCGGCACGACCGGTTTACCGTTTTCAAATTTGCCTTCGTGGACCACGACGCCGTCCTCCGTGAGCTTGCCGTTGCCGTGGAACTTTCGGTCGCGGAACTCGCCCTCGTAGCGGTATTGCTTGCCCTTCTTCTCCCAGGTCATCACGCCATTGACGGGATAGATGTTCTTCTGCAAATCGTCGGCAACATTGTCCATGTCAGCGCGCCAGAACACCGGTTCTCCGTTCGGCAGCTTGCTTTCCATCGTCAGGAGCTGAAGCAACATTTTTGGTCGGTTCCAATAGGAAATGTCGCACTTATTGCTGTAAACGCCCGAAAACCAGGCGTTGTCGCGTCCTTCGAAGCCGTCTACTTTCACCATATCGTCGAATACGTCCTGGTTGTTCAGCCCGTATCTTACGTCTCTGAAAATTTCGAGCTGCGTCCTGTCGTCAATCAGCCCCTCTGGAGTTTCCGCAAGTCGTTTCAGTATCACCTTCGCCAGCTTGTCGCCCATAAAATAGTTGGAATACGCCGCTGCTCTTCTTTCACCTTCATTGTAGGAGTATTTCAACGACTTGAACCTTTTATCCAACTCCTCACGGTGTTTTGCGATGGAGTCAGCCATATTACTGTTGAGCACATTGAGATATGCATCGACATTCTCCACATCGAAAGGCACCGCACACATATCTTTCTCGTAAGGTTGCTTGTACTTTTTGTCGCTGTAATGAGCAAAAGCAAGACTGTCGGCAGCCGTTATCTTGTAAAGGTAAACCGACTGAGGATAATGGTGCTCGGAGCGTCCCTCTTGCGAACTCTCCGTGATCTCAACATACTCCCTGTCCATACGCAGTATGCCCGGCACTATCTCCGTAAGGTAAATATTGTTCAGTTTCGTGTATTTAACCGTTTCCGAGAGCGATGCGGCAAGTGCCATACCAAGCATCCCGACCGCACTCGAGGTGAACGACGATAGGCTCGCACCGACCGAATAGGGATTCTTGCGGTTGCGGTATGCCGCGGAGCGCGTCATGGCGCCCGACCACTGCTCGCTCGCTGCCGCGATGGCAGATGCGAGCATCGGATTGCCCTTGTCGAGCTGACTGTAGCCGAAAAAGGCAGCCACCTGCCGCTGTTCGGGCAACACCACTATTTCTTTCGTACCGTACTCCGGGTGACGGAATTTTTCCTTCAGATTTCCCTCCTTATCATATTCTACATAAGTAAATTCCTTATATGGGTTGATGCGGATGCTGTCACCCATAATGTCTAAAAACATGGTTGGCTCACGTTTATAGTCTACCTCCGCGCTCACCCAGGTGCCCTGGAGGCGCTCCCTGAACGGCACCTCGTAGCCCTTTATCATCTCCTTGCGGTCGCGCAATTTCGAGATTGCCGCCTGCAGTTGAGCCGAATTGCCGAGCTTGCCGGCCGCCTGCTCCATGCGGGATATGTTCTGCGTGAGGTAGTTGTAGTCGCGGGCGTTGAATGCGATGTTGCCGAGTATGCTCGACGAATTGAACACCAGCTCGTCGGAGGTCTGAGCCGACGAGGCGAGGCTCTCGAGCGTCAGCTCGGCAAACGAAAGGTCATCGTCGGGAATCGAGTCCTGCGAATATATCGCCTTACACGTGCCGAACAGCGCCTCGTGCCAGCCGGGCGTGCCCTTGGCGTCGGCCTCGAGCATCGAGAAAGCGTTGCGGTACACCTCCCCACCGGGAAGATTCCGCAAAATGTAGTGCGCCATCTCCGGCTTGCTCTGCGCCGCAGCCGTAAGCGCCGTAATTATCAGAAAAGTAAAGAAACTGCGTATCTTCATAGCAGGTTGTTTTTAAGGTTATTGACTCGCACACACCGTGCACCGCAAATATAATCAATCCCCACCCGATTTCAAAATTTTTAACGGAAAAACTTTCCGCGCCAGCTTGGGCGTGACATCGTTGCACGTGATGCTGAGAATGTTTACGGCAGCGGATTCTTCAAATTCTTCAGTCAGGATCTGCGTGATGAAATACCTGATGCAAAAGGGTTCTCTCCGCAAAATCTCTATTACATGAAGAAGATGTATCTTCTTTATAGCGAAGCTTCTACAAATTGCCCACAACTTGTTGGCAATTCTAAGAATGTAAAGAGACTGTCTAACAAGTTTTGGGCAGTCTCTTTTTATGGTCTAAACAGGCTAAAAAAATAAGGCTTTCAAGCTGAAATTCAGCGCGAAAGCCTTTGTCATGTCATAGATTTTCAGTATATTTGTA
>UROS01000127.1 GCA_900549445.1 uncultured Porphyromonadaceae bacterium
TTGTCAACGATTACAAGATGCATTTCCTGTCCCGGGCGCGGGCCGTGGTAATGACTCGTGTATTGCGTGATGTCAAATCCCAGGGCGCTGCGCGAGAGCAGCCTTATGAACAGTGCGAGGTCGGCCTGACGCGGAATCACCTTCTCGATTCCCATGCTCGCCACGTAGAGCGGCGGCAATGCGGCGCTGATGTCGGCGTTACCCTCGTTGGTGCATACCACAATGCCTCCTGTCTCCGCCACACCGAAGTTCACGCCGCTCATGCCGGCGTCGACCTTCACGTAGTTGCGGCGCATATCCTTGCGCATCACCGAATTGAGATATTTTGGATCGGTTATCTCCGGGTTGCTTCCGAGTTTCCGGGCGAAAAGTCCGGCCACGTCGCTGCGGAGCTTGTGGATGGCGGGCATCACTATATGCGACGGGCGCTGATCGTCGAGCTGCTGTATGCGCTCGCCGAGATCCGCCTCATAGATTTCTATGCCCCGCTCCTCGAGATACGGCCGCATGCCGCACTCATCCATCAGCATGGATTTCCCTTTCGTAACCACCTTTACCTTATGGTCGCGGAAAATCTCATATATAATCCGGTTGTGCTCCTCGGCGTCGGCCGCCCAGTGAACAATAACCCCGTTTTTCTTCAGATTGCGCTCGAACTGCCCGAGATATTCGTCGAGATGCGAGAGCGTGTGTAGCTTTATTCTGGAAGCGAGCGCTCTCATCTCCTCCCACTCGGGAATCTGCTTTGCCGTCCTGTCGCGGCGCATGCGTGCCTCCCAGAGGCAGCGGTCGTGACTCACGCGATGAGCGGTGTCGGCTATGAACTCCGCTCCGAGTTTTACCTGATTAACCTGTTTCATGGCTCAGCGTCACCGTTAAGAATTTCTGCAATATAATGGAACTTTATTTTCATGCCGAGTTTCCGCGCCACACACGACTGATGGAGCAGACACGAAAAATCGGCCGACACCACGTGGGCAAACCCGTTGCGCTCGTAATCGCTCACCTTGTCGATGCCCATCTGGCCCGAACAGCTCTGATCCCAGATGGTGAACGTTCCGCCGAAGCCACAGCACTCGTCGCGGCGTGTGGCATAACCGATTTCAATGCCGTCTACGAGCCGGAGCAGATCTGCCGTCTTGCTGTAGTCTGGAATCTGAAGTTCGCTCGGGCGCGCCTGATGAAGAAAACGCAGTGAATGGCAGCCGTTGTGGAGCGCCACCCTTGCGGGAAAATGCGCCCAGGGCAGGCTGTCGACCCGAAGGATATCGTGGAGAAACTCAACCACATCATACGACGTCTCGCGGATATGAACCACCTCCGGAGTCTGATTGACGGCAGCAAACTCGTTGCGCATCTGATCAGTGCATACCCCCGACGGAATCACTATGTAGTCGTAGCCCGACAGGTATTTCACCAGATTGCGCTCAACGTTGCGGGCCTTGCAGCGGTAGCCCATATCCGTCATAGGAAGACCGCAACACACGGCATGGTCGATGAACTCTACATCCACCCCCAGACGCTTCAGCAGCTTATAGCTCGAAATCGCTGCCTGCGGTGCCACCATGTCTACATAACACGGAACAAAGAATCCTACTCTCATGAATAAACCGTTGAAAAATAAACGTGAAGAATATATATTTATAATATAATAATCCGGCAAGCCAAATTGTTTATCAATCCTCCGTGTTTTCCCGCTAATACTGCATCCGGAAGATCCAAACCAATTGCAAAAATGTCGCATTTTTATAACGACCGTATGTACAATCATTAAATCAGCTCTTTTTCCAATTTTAATCCATAAAACAGAGCACAATCCGCCATTTTTCAAAATAAAATATAATATTATGCATTTTTATTTTAAATCATTCGGAATATTCGCTAAATTTGCGGTATTCAATTGTAAGATTATGATACAAGAATTGAAAATAAAGAACTTCAAATCATTCCGGGATGAGGCGGAGCTCAGTTTTGAACCCTCCGGAGAGGATAGATACAACAGTATCGTCACTATGCCCGACGGAGTTCAACTTATCCGTTTCGCCGTAGTACTGGGTGCAAATGCCAGTGGTAAATCCAACCTGCTGGAGGCTGTTGAATTTTTACGCATGTTCTGGAACAACATTCCGGCAACAAACAATGACGGAACAGATGTACAGCCTTTTCTGATGAGGAAGGATGCCCTCGCTTTCGATACGGAATTTGAGGTAAAGTTCTACGTCGACGGCATCCGATATTGGTATCAGCTTACTGTAAATCCGGAAAAAGTTTGTAGAGAAAGTCTCTTTGTCTATCTTTCCAACCGTCCTACAAAAGTATTCTGCCGCGAGGATATTGACGGTGTTTCAAAGCTAAATTTCAACCCTGCAGCGGCCAGGCTGTCGCAGGCCGAGATTGAGGTTATGTCGATGAACTGCCTGCGTAATATGTCTGTGCTTGCGGTTCTAAAAAAAGTGAATATCGCTGTTCCGTATCTTCACGATATGCGTCGGTGGATTGACTCGCGTATGCTGCCATTGCAAAGCGGCAATCCTTCTTCATTGTCGTCTGAAACAAAAAAACATATTGCCGACAGCGAGGATTTCCGTGAATATCTCATACAATTTGCGAAAGAAGCGGATTTCAATATCTCTGATATCAAGATTCAGAAAATGGCAGCACTATTCGGACATACCGTGCAGAATGAAACCGGTGCAGACGATTATTTTATGCCGGAAGCCTGCCAGAGTACCGGCACAAAACGCATGGTCGAACTGGAATCGCTCATATACACTCAGCTGAAACGGCAGGCATTCCTGTGCGTTGATGAAATTGAGGCGTCAATGCACCCGAATCTCATGGAGTATATCCTCGCCAAATTCATTACCACCCCTGATAATCAGTCGCAGTTGCTCGTCTCGACTCACTATGACCCCATATTAAAAGATGTAGACGACATCTTCGGGAAAGATTCCGTCTGGTTCACGGAAAAAGGTAAAGACGGTAATACCGCATTATTCTCACTTACTGATTTCAAAGGACTGAACAAGTTATCCTCAATCCATCGCGCCTACATGAACGGTCAGTTCGGGGCATTACCTAATGTCCTATAAGTCATGGCACGAAGAATAAGAGAGCGGAAACTCAAGAGCCCTACTATTACCATAATCGGAGAAGGAGCTACAGAGCGTTACTATTTCACTCATTTGAAACGGTTGCGCGGATATAACTACACCTGCAAGCCCCGTAATTTCACCGAGCAGACATTCGATGAGATGCAAAAACAGATTAACCGGGTGGTGGCTGACAACGGTATCGCCGTTTGCGTCTTTGATGCTGATGTCACCCGTACTCGGACGGCAGAAAAGTTAAAATACGAAGATATGTACCGAAAATACGCCAATAATCCGTCGGTAATTTTGTGCGACAGTATGCCTTCGATTGAGTTTTGGTTTCTGCTCCACTATTTGAATACAAACCGTTACTTTGCCTCCTCGGAAGATGTAATTACAGTATTACGGCGTTTCATACCGGACTTCAGCAAACACCAGTCGTTTCTTTCTAAAGAGTCTTGGGTTTCCGCGATGCTTTCAGATAATCGCCTTGATAACGCACTTGCAAATGCTAATATGATAGGCCCGAACGGTGAATCTTATAGTAACCTGACGAGGTTATTTGAATATTTGCGCGCCAAGGGTTCATTGTAAAATACCATCATAAGTATCATCTGGATATAGTAGATATCCGCATTTTATCTCGTTGCTTCCTTCATTTTCATCCGGTATCGGTTCTTCCGGAACCTTATGGTTAGGCTTTTATCTGATAAGCTGACATAGCCTCATCACCCGGTTCCGACCACCAACTCCGCAAAACGGCAGATTTCATTCCTCAGCACTTGGCTTTCCATTTCACTTTATCGGAGGATTTTTGTAACTTTGCGCCTCCGTGAGTGTTCTGGCATTGGGATTCAGGGTGCTTGACGGTCATACTGCAGTGACAGCTAACTTTTTACGCCATATAATGATACTTCTCGCGACGGCGGCGGTTCTATGGAGCTGCAGCTCGACACGCCACGTGCCCGAAGGAAAATATCTCCTCGACAACGTCGACATTAAAATCGAAGGCGACAAGGAAATCGGAAAAACCGACCTCATCAACTATCTCCGCCAGATGCCCAACCATAAATCGCTGGGATTCATCAAACTGCAGCTGGCCACCTACAATATGTCGGGCAACGACACCTCGAAATGGTACAACCGCTGGATCCGCCGTATGGGGCAACCCCCCGTAATTTACGATCCGGCGCTTACCGAATCGTCGGAAAACCAGCTGCGCCAGGCGCTCATAAACCGCGGCTACATGGACGCCACAGTAAGCGCCGACACCTTTCCCGACCGCGAGGGCAAGCGCATCGACGTGGTCTACAACGTCACAACCGGCCTCCCTCACCGCATTGCATCCCTGAATTATGAGATTACCGACACTCTCATAGCGCGCATCGTGCTCGCCGACTCCGCCCGCTCAACCCTCCGGCCCGGCGACTACTTCGACCGCGACAATCTCGATCTCGAGCGCACGCTCATAACCGAACGCCTCCGCAACAACGGATACTACTCTTTTACAAAAGATTACATCACGTTCATAGCCGACACTGCCGAAAATTCCAAGGAGGTGAACCTCACCATGACCGTCAGAGCACCGCGCCACCAGCAGCCCCCCGCTTTGGCCACAGTATCCCCCGCGGCGGCTACCCACAGGCAATACTACGTGAGGAGCGTGAACTTCATACCCGACTACAATCCCGCCATGTCGCGGCGCGAAGTTCTCGACGCGATAACCGACACCGTAAGCTACCGCAACATCAACGTGCTCTACGGAAGCGACCGCTACATCATCCCGAAACTTCTCGACGAGAAATGCTACATAGTGCCCGGCCAGCTCTACAACGCCTCCGAAATCGACCGTACCTACGAAGCCCTGTCGAGGCTCAGCATCCTCAAATCCATCAACATAGAGATAGCCCCAGCCGGCGAAAAAGACGGCAAACAGTGGATTGACGTCTACCTGCTCCTGTCGCGCAACAAAAAGCAGTCAGTTACCTTCGACGTGGAAGGCACCAATTCGGAAGGCGACCTCGGATTCGGACTCGGGCTCACCTATCAGCACCGCAATCTCGCCCGCGGCTCGCAGCTCTTCACCTCCCGCCTGCGCATGAACTACGAAAGCCTCTCGGGCAACTTCAACGGCCTGATCAACGACCGCTACACCGAATATGCCGCGGAAGTCGGGCTCACCTTCCCCCGCTTCGAATTCCCCTTCGCATCGAAAGGCATGAAAAAGCGCCTCCGCGTATCGACGGAACTTGCCGTGTCGTGCAACCTCCAGGAGCGCCCCGAATACACCCGTATCATCGCCGGCACCGCCTGGAAATACAAATGGGCGAACCGCACCAACAACCACCGCTACACCTTCGACCTCATCGACATCAACTACGTCTATCTGCCCGAACGGACCAACGACTTTCTCGACCAGATTGCCCCCGACAACCCCCTGCTCCGCTACAGCTACGAAGACCACTTCATAATGCGCACCGGCTACACCTACTACCGCACCAACCGCCGCATAGCCTCCGCCAACGTCCGCCGCTACGTCACCCAGCCCTCCGTCTACACCCTGCGCGCATCTGTCGAAACCGCCGGCAACCTCCTCAACGCCCTCTCACACCTCACCGGCCAAAAGCGCAAGGACGGCGTCTACAAAGTCTTCGGAATCCAGTATTCGCAATACGCCAAAGCCGAAATCGACTACTCCTTCACCCGCAACTTCAACCTGCGCCATTCCGTCTCGTTCCACGTAGGCGGCGGCATAGGCGTCCCCTACGGAAACTCAACCGTACTCCCCTTCGAAAAACGGTTCTACGCCGGAGGAGCCAACGGAGTGCGCGGATGGAGCGTCCGAACCCTCGGCCCCGGCTCATACGACTCGCGCAACTCCGTGACAGACTTCATAAACCAGTGCGGCGACATCCGCCTGGACTTCAGCGCCGAATACCGCGCAAAACTCTTCTGGGTGCTCGAAGGCGGAATCTTTTTCGACGCCGGCAACATCTGGACCATCCGCGACTACGAAAACCAGCCCGGCGGAGTGTTTAAGGTCGACAAATTCTGGAAACAGATAGCAATGGCCTACGGACTCGGCCTGCGCATGGATTTCACCTACTTCCTCGTGCGCTTCGACCTCGGCTTCAAAGCCTACAACCCGGCGCAGAACCAGGAGCGCTGGCCGCTTATCCACCCCGACTGGCACCGCGACGCCACTTTCCACTTCGCCGTGGGATATCCTTTCTGAAAAATTCACTTATCAAACATAACTGAAATGAAAAAGCTCGTAATATTCGACCTCGACGGCACACTCCTCAACACTATCGAAGACCTCGGACGCGCCGCAAACTACGCGCTCGAACAGTGCGGTTACCCCACCCACACCCTCTCGGCCTACCCGATGTTCGTCGGAAACGGCGTCACCCGCCTGCTGGAGCGCGTGCTCCCCGAAGACGAGCGAAACGCTGAAAACGTAGCGCGCCTGCGCGAAAAATTCGGCGAATACTACGAAGCACACCTCACCGACACCACCGTACCCTATCCCGGCATACCCGAACTGCTCGCCGAGCTGCGCAAACGCGGCGTGAAAATAGCCGTGGCATCCAACAAATACCAGTCGGCTGTAGAACGGCTCATCCGCCACTTCTTCCCCGAATTCGAATGGGCCGCCGTAGAAGGACAGAAAGAAGACGTGCCCGTAAAACCCGACCCCTCGATAGTATTCGAAATCCTCGCGAAAGCACCCACCCCCAAAGCACAGGTGCTCTACGCAGGCGACTCAGGCGTCGACATGGACACCGCCCGCCGCGCCTGCGTCGACTCCGTCGGCGTAAGCTGGGGCTTCCGC
>UROS01000128.1 GCA_900549445.1 uncultured Porphyromonadaceae bacterium
CTGTCGCACCGATAAGCGGTTCGCCCGACTTATCCTGCACGATACCTGTCACTGTGACCTGTGCGGAAGCGCTCAGCACGAATGCGAGCAGCAAAGCCGTAACCAGGCCGCGAAGGTAGGAGATTTTACTTTTCATTAGAGCATTTTTAAGGTGATATTGGTTGATTGGAATTGTTTCTTTGCAAGAGCCGGAGAGAAGTAAGTCCGATAATCAGGGTCGTAAATTGCTATACATGATTTTTATGTCAGGTATAAGAATTCAAGGGGTCTGTACTGTGTCATGGTGCCGGAAGCCATGGTGTAGAGCGCGGCAAAAAACGGCGAGGGTCAGAGCGCCGTTTTTTCGATATTGCAAAAGTAGCGCAAAGATAAGTAATAAAATGATACTTTCTTATCCCGATATTGACTTTTGAGGATTATTATGGTCGGGTTGTTGTTTTTTAGTTAGTTTGTGTTAAAAAACGGCGTCGGCCTATGTACACTGAACCGAGTGTATGACAAGGTGTCAGTACCCGGCTGAAACCCGCATCAGAGCGGCGTTGGCGGCAGACTGACAGACTGTCAGCGGGACAGACGTGCGACAGCGTCGCGGATAATGGTTATTGTAGTCGAGTCGGCGGCAAACACCGAGTTGAGTCCCTGGGGTTCCTGAGCCGGATCGCCGGTATAGTCGTCGCCCTTCTGCCAGGTATAGTTGCGGGGAGTGGCAACGCCGCCCCAGCCCCAGAAATTCACGCCGGCAATCTTGGCGGAATCGCACACCTGGGAGAATACATGGCGGTAGTAGGCGTCGCGGCCGGCAGTAGCCGAACCGGGAGCAGTAGCCATATTGTCGCGCGGATAGCCGAATTCCTCAATCACGAGCGGCTTCCGCATGGAAGCGAGGCGGCTGAGATGGTCGGCTATGTAGGCGTCGGTCTTCGCAGCGGCTACACTTACGCTGTCGGCCACGGCGTTTTCGCTGATCCAGCTCCAGTTGTAGGGCCACATATGGATAGTGGCGTAGTCGACTTCGGGAAATCCGCTGGAAGCTGCCCAGAGATCTATGTCCATTTCGGTGCCCATATAGCCTTCATTGCCTACCGACACGAGATGGTTCGGGTCGATTGACTTTATGAGCCGTGCGGTCTCTTCTATCCATTTGAGATAGGCTTCCTTATTGTCTTCGCCGAAGGGCCTGGGTTCGTTGCCGATCTGCCATGCCATGATGGCGGGCGATTCGGAGTAAGGCTTGCCGGTAACGGTGCTGGTGCGTCCAACGATATTGCGTACATGATTGGCGGCGAGCACTTTGGCGGAGTCGCAGTTGTAGAATTCGTGAACGTAGGCGTAGTATGCGGGCCAGCCGCTTTCGGAGGGAATCACAGCCTTTCCTTTGCCTGCCCATTCGAGATAGGCGCTGTAGCCGCCGCTCCATTCCCATGCGTTGTTGAGGTATATTACAGCTTTCATGCCGCGCTTTTCGAGTTGGGCGATGAAATAGTCGAGACCGCGCAGAATTGTATCATTGTAGACGCCCGGAGCCGTCTGCAGATTGGGTTCTATATGTGAGGCGAGACCGTCGGGGCCATCGCCGCCGGCAAGCACTCGCAGGTTGCCGATGCCGATAGCCTGGAGCGAGTCGAGTTCGGCTGTCAGGCGGCTGCGGTCGCCGAAAGAGCCTTCGGAGGCCAAGAGCGGGCCGTACCAGAAGTTGGTTCCGATGTACCGGTAGACGGAGTCGCCGTCGTAAAACCGGCCATCTTTCACCGTGATAAAATTATGGTTATTTTCCACGGCAGTTGTATTTTTATTGCCGTTAGAGCAGGCTCCGGTTATCAGAGCGCCGGCAACAGCAATCGGAAGAAGATATTTCATCAGACTATGTGTCAGGTTACGTTAGGTTAGGTTAAATCGAATCATTCCCAGTTGTCGGTGCGGAAGGGAATCAGGGGCATGCCCATGAGGTTTTTCACCTTGCCTATGGCGAAGTTGCGGAAGCAATAGCGGACAGCCTTGATTTCCGGCACTTCGTCGGAGGTCACGATGATGTTGCGGGTGTCGTAGTCCTCGGTGGCTTTCGCGGGGTGGAACACGCGATCCTCCCCTGCCGCCTCGAAGCCTTCGAGCACGTCGTTGGGGGTGAAGCCGTCAGCGGCATTCTCAAACGTCAGCGTCGCCTTGTTGCCCTCTACGGTCATGGACTTGTAGCGCGGATAGGTGGCGGGGATACCTTCTATATTATATGTACGCGAAGCTGCCATGAACGCCAGACGCTCGCCTATATCCTTTTTATTGGAAGCATGTACATCCTCAAGCTCGAAGGGGTATACCACATCGGTGGTGCAGACCACTCCGCTGTTGGGAGTAATTTCGGCGGCTTTGTGCTGACACTCGCGGAAGCGGGCGGCATAGTCGGCCTGCGCATCGCCGTAGTTCCACGGGGGCATCTCGACGAAGTAGAACGGCAGATCGGGGTTGCCCCACTCCTTGCGCCAGCGCTCCACCATATCCTTCTGATGCTGCGGATACTCGGCGTGGCGTCCGACGTTGGATTCTCCCTGATTCCAAAGAAATCCGCGGATGGTGTAACCTATAATAGGATGGAGCATGGCGTTGTACATAACGCCGATGCGCTCGTATTCCTTAAGGGTGGTGTCGTTCTGCTCCTTGGCCATGTCGCGGTCGGGATAAGTGTCGAGCAGATCCTTGGGCATGTAGCCTTCGGCCTTGGCACCGCCGTAGGCGCAGGAAATTATGCCGACCGGCACGTTGAGTATGTCGGTGAGCGACTGCGCGAAGTGGTAGCCCAAAGCAGTGAATTCACCGGCATTGGCGGGAGATGAAGTCTTCCATTTGCCCTCGACTCGCTCCTGGGGAGTGTATGCGCCCTTCTTGGGGACAGTCACCACGCGGATTCCGGGGTATTTTCCGGAATAAGCTATTGTCTGCGCGGCGCCCTCAATGGGCTGTGTCCAGAAACCGCGGAGCGGCATTTCCATGTTGGACTGTCCGGTTGCGAGCCATACTTCACCGATAAGCACGTTGTTGATTGTGGTTTTGTCGCCGTCGTCGAAGGTTACCGACCACGGCGTGAAGGATGCACCGGGTGTTTTCACCGTCAGACTCCACCTGCCGTCTTTGCCGGCGGTGGCGGTATAGGCTTTGCCGTCCCACGAAGGTGTCACGGTAACTTTTTTGCCCGGTTTGCTCCATCCCCAGAGGCGCGCGTCGGAACTCTGCTGGAAAACGGCATTGTCGCTTATGATTTCAGGCAGCTCTACAGCGCTGAGCGACGGAGCGGCGCAGAGCAGAGCGAGCGCTGCGAGATTTTTCATTACGGTTTTCATTTGCCGTTGCGTTTTTTGGTTGTTTCCATTGCCAGTTTCGCCCACGGCTTCAGGTTGGCGTCGGTCCACTCCATTCCGTTGTCGGAGGCGTCGGGGGTGAGCATCGAGCAGGTTTCGTTTTTATCTGCTATATCCCACATGAGCACGCTGATCTTGTTTTTGTCGGCGAAATCCATCCACTCCTGCCACGACTCATAGTTGATGTCGCCGTCGCCGAGATGGTTCATCGAGCCGCACTCCGATATGAATAGAGGAAGCCCTGCGTCGAGCGCTTTCTGCGCCTTGTCGCGGTTCCAGTCCTTGTGGGTGTCGGCATAGAAATGGAGGGAATACATTACGTTTTTGATATCGAGCGGCGACTCTGCGGCCACGTCAACGTCCTGATCCCATTTAGGAGTGCCGACGATTACAACCGAATTCGGAGCGTTCTTACGGATTACGGGGATGAGTTCCGCGGCATAATCTTTCACTTCCTGCCACGGAATTTCGAGGGGTTCATTCCATATTTCGTAGATAACGTTGGGGGTATCGCCGTATTTTTCGGTTATGACGGTGAAGAATTCCTTTGCGTTTTCGAGAGTATTTTCGTGCGAATGCCAGTCGCAGATTATATACATATCGTTGGCGACCGCGGCGTCAATCACCTTCATGGCAAGATTGACCGAGTAGGCCGAGTCGGGGTCGTAAGCTTTCACGATATCGCCGGCCTTGTGGGCGCCGATAGCCGCACGGGTCACGTTTGCGCCCCATTTTTCCTTGAGCGCACGGACGGTGCCCTCGTTGTAGAACCGGCCCCAGTTTCCGTGCCAGCCGAGCGACGGGCCGGTCAGCACCACGGTGTCGCCTTCGGCGTTGAGCAGATAGCGGCCGTCTACGTGGAGAGGAGATACCGTAGCAGCAATGCTGTCGGAGGGTTCGGTTTCGGCCGTTTTCGATGTTTTCGTGCCGCACGAAGTCATTGACACGGGAAGCGTAAGCAGTAAAAGCGCAAGAGATGCGAAAGTTTTCATGAAATGCGATTTGTGATTTTGGGTAATGTGTTTGCGAAGTTAGGAGAAAATCGGCTTATTATTAAATAAGTGAACGAAGATTGTCACAAAGAGATAAAATAGTACAAGTCAATAGTGTTCATACTACACTTTTATGATGCTGATACATGTCGCGGAATATTTTCGGTGTAGAGCCTTTTTTCTTCTTGAAAATGCGGTTGAAATTCGAGATGTTGTTAAATCCGCAGTCGTAGCAAATCTCTGCTATAGAAGCGGTTGAGTCTACTAAGGCACGGGTGGCGTGGCCAAGACGTATGTCGATCAGGTAGTCTGAAATGGAACGTCCGGTGCGCAGTTTGAAGAAGCGGCTGAATGCCGTGGGGGTCATTCCGGCTATATTCGCCAGGTCGCTGAGGCGGATTTCGCTGCGGTAATTCTGTTCCACGTACTCCTGAACTTTCTGCACCCGACGGCTGTCGCCCGTGGATTTTATAGCCGAAAAAGCCTCGCTCGAGAGTGTTCGATATCCGTCGTCTTCGGCGAGTTCATAAAGTATCGACAGGAGCTCAACCACGCGATAAAACCCTGATGTTTCAGCAGTTAATTTCTCCAAGCGACTGTAGACACGCATTATTCCCGGCAACGAGAACGCTATTCCCTTGCTCGACTGATCAAGCATCTTGCGGATTGGCGCCAACTGCGTTTTGGCGAGAAAAACCTCGCCGAAAAGATTGCGCGAGAACTGAATGGTGATTTCGCGAATCTTGTCACTTTTACACTCATATTGCTCCCAGCCGTGCTCGATTCCGTTGCCTACCAAAACGAGGTCGTAATCGCCGAGCACCTCCACGGAATCGCCTACGATACGGCGCGCGTTGTTGCAGTCGGCCACGAAGTTCAGTTCATATTCCTCATGCTTGTGAACGGGATATGTAAAGCGGTCTTTATACCTGTCTACCAAATAGAAACAGTCTTTTTCCGACAACGGAGTGATCTCGGTGATTATTTTGTTCATGATGTCAGATTTAGAGAGGTTTTGAGTGTATTTATGAGTGCATTTTCACTGGGCGGCTTGCGGAGCCCTGATGATTGATGATGGCAAATATAATGAGTTTTTTCAAACTATGCAAATTTTATCAGATTATTGACTTTTTTTGACGTTGTTTTTTCATCATTTTCTCTCGTCCGCCACATCGGGCTCACTTCCATAAGGCAATTTGTCTCCGTCAGATTTGCTTTGGAGAGTCTTTTATATTAATTTTGTGGGCCGGACCTGTTTTCCGGTTCTGAAACGTTTCAATCCTAACCCTGATGAAAAATTTCTTCATTGCATTTCTTGGCTCTCTTGCCGGCATCTGGTTCTCGCTGATGCTGCTGTTTTTCGGCTCTATTATCGTGATTTCCTGCGCAATTGCATTTTCGGGCGGCAGCTCCGACCCCACCGTGAAGCTTTCCGACAATTCGGTGCTCCGGCTCGACCTCAACTGCATCATCACAGACCGCGAACAGTCTGTCGACATTTTCGCCCAGCTCCAGGGTGACCAGACCCCCTCACAGGCTCTCAATAAAGTTGTCGGCGCCATCGACAAGGCCGCATCCGATAAAAAAATCGGCGGCATATTCATCAACGGCTCCGGCCTCTCCGCCGGCCTCGCCCAGCAGCAGGCCATTTTCGAAGCTCTCCGCCGCTTCCGCGAAAAAGCCCCCGACAAGTGGATTTACGCTTACTCCGACTCCTACGGACAGAGCGATTACTATATCGCGTCGGCGGCCGACAGCATATTCATAAACCCCATCGGCGAAATCGACATCCACGGACTCTCCGCCACCACCCTCTATTTCAAAGACCTCATGGACAAACTCGGCGTCGAGGCACAGGTTGTGAAAGTAGGCACCTACAAAAGCGCAGTCGAGCCGTTCCTCCTGAACGAGATGTCGGAGGCCTCGCGCGAGCAGCAGGAACTCTATCTCAACAACATCTGGCAATCCGTAAGCTCGCAGATTGCCGCCGCACGAAAGGTCAGAATCGAGACCGTCAACGCCTGGGCCGACGATTTCATCTTCTCCCGACCTGCCGACTGGTATCTTAAAAACAAAATCGTCGACCGCGTGGTCTACCGCCACGAGATGGACGACATAATCGAAAATCTCACCGGCGAGGATGATCCCAACTACCTTACACCGGCGCAATACTGCACTACCACCGACATCCTCAAGCAGGGCAGCGGCAAGGGCGCGAATATAGCGGTGCTCTATGCCGTGGGCGACATTTCCGACGAGGGCGACGACGGGATTGTGTCCGAAAAACTCGTGCCCGAAATCCTTGAATTGGCCGAAAACGACGACATCGACGGCCTCGTGCTCCGCGTAAACTCCCCCGGCGGCAGCGCATTTGCCTCTGAACAGATATGGGAAGCACTTCAGCAATTCAAGAAAATAACCGAAAACAAGAAACCGTTCTACGTTTCGATGGGTGACTATGCCGCTTCGGGTGGCTACTACATTTCGTGTGGCGCCGACAAAATCTTCGCCGAGCCCACCACCCTTACCGGCTCCATCGGCATTTTCGGCATAATTCCCAACGCCAACAAACTC
>UROS01000129.1 GCA_900549445.1 uncultured Porphyromonadaceae bacterium
CTCGGAGATGTGTATAAGAGACAGCTCCTTGCCTCGGTGGCAGATGCGGCCGGCCACGGCATGCGTGTCAGATTCACCACCTCCCACCCCAAGGATATGACCGATGAAATCATCGGTGTGATCGCCTCGCACGACAATATCTGCAACCACATCCACCTCCCCGTGCAGAGCGGGTCAGACAAGGTGCTCAAGGCCATGAACCGCAAATATACCCGCGGGTGGTATCTCGACCGGATTGCCGCAATCCGCTCCCGCATCCCCGACTGCGGAATCACCACCGACCTCTTCACCGGATTCCACGATGAAACGGAAGAAGATTTCGAGCAGACACTCTCGCTCATGCGCGAGGTGGGCTTCGATTCATCATTCATGTTCAAATACTCCGAACGCCCCGGCACCCTCGCCTCTAAAACGATGCCCGACAACGTGCCCGAGGAGGTGAAAATCGAGCGTCTCAACCGCATGATCGCTCTACAGAACGAACTTTCGCGCGAGTCCAACGCCCGCGATGTCGGCAAGGAGTTCGAAGTGCTCGTAGAGGGAATGTCAAAGCGCCGCCGCGATCAGTTTGTGGGCCGCACGCCGCAGAACAAGACTGTGGTCTTCCCGCGTGGCGACTTCCGCGTGGGCGACACCATCGCTGTCCGCATCCTCTCGTCCTCGTCTGCCACCCTCATCGGAGAGCTTGTCTGAATCACTGAAAATAAGGGGGTCGGAATGTTTGCGCTCGTGGACTGCAACAATTTCTTCGTGTCGTGTGAGCGGGCGGTCAACCCCGGCCTCAACGGCACGCCGGTCATCGTGCTCAGCGGCGGCGACGGCTGCGTCGTGGCCATGTCAAACGAGGCGAAGGCAGTGGGCATCACCCGCGGCATACCGATGTTCCGCATCCGCGACATCGTGAAGCGCCACGGCGTAGTGGCCATCCGCGGTCACCACCGCCTGTATAAGGAGACATCTCTCAGAGTGATGGCCGTGCTCTCCTCGCTTGTGGAGAAAATCGAAATTTACTCCATCGACGAGGCATTTCTGCATATACCGCCCTCTACGGGCGACATGGCGGGTTTCGGACGCTACGTAGCCGCCGAGGTTATGCGCCTCACCTCCATACCCGTGTCGGTGGGATTGGCTCCCACAAAGACACTCGCAAAAATCGCCGCCGGTTTTGCAAAGAAATATCCCGGCTACCGGGGTGCCTGCCTCATGGACACCGGCGAAAAGCGTATCCGCGCACTGTCGCTGACCCCGATAGGCAAAGTCTGGGGCATAGGCCCAAGACTCTCCGTACGTCTCGGAAAGAACGGCATAACAACGGCCCTCGATTTCGCCTCCATGCCCCGGGCGAGCGTGGCGGCTATAGTATCCGTGGCAGGCGAGCGCACCTGGCGCGAACTCAACGGCGAGCCGTGCATCGAGCACGAATACGTGCCTCCCGAACGCCGTTCCATCAGCAGCACCGCCACCTTCGATCACGATGTAACCGATTTCGACCGGCTGCGCAGCGCCCTCGCCGACCACGTGGCTACCGCAGCAAGCCGCATGCGCCGCAAGGCAATGCACGCCGGCGAGATATCCGTATTCATTCAGACCAACCGCTACAAACCGCATCTGCCCCAGACCTCCGACACCGCCCGCTTCACTTTCGATCCGCCCACAGCCGACACCCTCGCTCTCACTGCTGCGGCCGCTGCGCTCCTCGGGCAGATCTACAAAAAAGGTTTCGCCTACAAGCGCTCGGGCGTTACACTCGACCATCTCGTAGGCGACGATAAGGTTCAGCACGGTCTTTTCGAGGACATCGGCGAGGTTGAGCGCCGCCGGCGCCTTATGGAGACCCTCGACCGTCTCAACTCCACCCCCGGCACCATCAGTCTCGGAAGTCAGGGACGAAACTGAAGTGCCGGAAATCAGCAGCGCCTCATCGCCGCACTCGTGAAGGTAATACGCGGATTATAAGCGTCTTAGTACGGACGTGATTCTTCACGTCCACGGCAAAAAAGCATTTATAGGGCGAATATGTCGGCGTGGACGTGAAGAATCACGTCCGTACTAAGTTCTTGAATTTGTGCGCGTTAAACATCCTGTCCCGTCTCTGCGCGAAAAAGCGCCGTGAGGCGCGGTGTCCCGGCACCGGCGAAGCCGCGGAGCACGACAATGTCGGTTCCCGCGGCTTCGCTAAAATGTTATATCGAGTCGGTTATAAGGCTTATATTGCGATCTTGAAGACCTTGCCGGAGACGGCTACGATATAAACGCCTGCCGAAAGGCCTCTCACTTCATGTTCGGTGCCACGATAAACGGTCTCTCCGCATACGTCGTACACGCTGATTTCTGTGTCATCGGAAACGCCCGTCACAACGATACTTCCGTTAATGCCTCTGACGGTGATACCGTCGGTGCCAATACCGTTGATTCCGCTCTGCTGCATAACTTCAACGTTGCAGGCTGCGCTCACCTCGGAGCCGTCAGTCGCTGTTGCGCGGATTACGGTGTTTCCGGCACTGATGCCTGTCACCTTCCCTTCGCTGTCGACGGTGGCGATTTCAGGGTTATCGCTTTCCCAGTCGAGCTGCGGGTAATCCGCATTCTCGGGAACCGGATTGGCAGCGATTGTACAGCTTTGGCCGATTTCAACTTGATAATATGATTCCGGCATATAAATTTCATCAACCATACGGTAAATTTCGGTGGGAAGAACGTATTCTTTTTCCCAGTCGGGAGTCACGCAAGTCAGGATAATGTTATGTCTCCAAGGCACCGAAACATAATGTCTGGCTTGATAACGACCGGTCTCTATTTTATCGAGAGCACTGTGGTCTGTTGAAGTATCGTTGTCGTCGAATAGTACCTCTACGTTTAACTGTTCATCAAGACCTTTGATTTCAATATCTCTCGTCAGCATATAATTATCGAGATGAGTCCCGGTCTTTGCTATTCCTGTGTTTACTTCAAACACCTTGAATTCCATCGATTTCGTTTCTCCGCTGCCAGTAACGGTTATCACGGCTTTGCCAGGCGATTTAGCGGTGATTTCGCCTTGCGGATTGACGGATGCGACGGCGTCGTCCGATGAACTCCATGTCAGAGCTACATCAGAAAGCGATATTGCCTCCGCTTTCATCGTCTCGCCCTTTTCTATATAGCGACTTTCAGCCGAAAGGGCAATCGTGGAGGAGCGGTGATTCGCGTTAAATTCCTCGTCATACTCCGTTGAGGTGATGTGGAAGCCGTTGAGCGTGTAGGTCACCTTCACAGTTGCGCTCTCCGCGGGGGTGAAGCTGTAAACGCCATCTTTTTCCTCGGCTGCGGCACCGTTCACCTCTACTTTGCTGATTTCTACGGAACTGTAAAGCGGAGCGACAATCAGTTTGCCGGCCGTTGGGGCGATTGCATAGTCCCACATTTCGTGCGCGATCTCTTTTTCCGAGTTGCTCAGACTTTCCTTGACACCTCCGGGCACAAACAGGCTCATATTGGGCTTTTCATCAGACGTGGACACGAATGAGAAGTTGGGCGCTGTCTTAGGTGAATATACCCTGACAGGATTATCTTGTTTCCTGATGTCTTTACCGAAAAAGTCACCGAGATTTATTACCGTTTCGTTTTCAAAGTAAACGTTCGATACGTCGAAGTTATAAGGCGCAAAATCCGTGCCGTTATAACGGTATTGTCGGACAGTGACATCTTTCATCTCGCAGTTTACAATGTTGGAGTCAGTGATTGGTTTGCCCGCACTTTTACCTATTACTGTGTTTTTGACCAACGGCACCGAGCCACCTGCCAACTGGCAGACATTATCAGGCACAATAAACGATTCCAACCCCATGTAACAAGAGTTAATCCCGTGAAGCGGCAACTCCAGTAGAGTACTTGGCAAGATGATTTCTTTGATAGAATAACTTTCGTCGCGCTTCGGGAAAATATACCAATTCATATATTTGACGCCTTCGGGAATGCGAATGCTTTCTCTTTTCTGACCCATAGGATATAGGCAGAGCCGTGTCATGTCGTGCGAATATATGGCGCCGTCTACGCTCTTATAGTAAGGATTCCCTTCTGCCAAAATTATCTCTCTCAGTTTATGATCTACAATAGAATTACAATCGATTTCTTTGAGTGTGGACGGCAGTTCGATGTGCTCAAGGCTCTCTGCACCCGAGATAGAGTATTGCCCGAGAGAAGTGACGCCCTCCGGTATTCGGACTCTCTGCAGGCAGTATGTGTTTTCAAACATATCGTTCGGCACACTTGTAAACGAATAGTCCTCGGCATCAAATTCGGTGATATGACTGACGGCAAAGGCTCCTGATCCGATCGTTGTTATTGACTTAGGTAATTTCACCTTTCGGATGGTCGTGTTGTAGAGGAACGCTTTGTATCCGATTTCAGTCACGGGATATTCTTTGCCGTCATATTGCAGCGCAGAGGCGAAAACCGGCTCTTCCGGGCAGTCATCGGTCGCGCCGATTATGGTAAAGTGGTCGCGTTCGAGCGAATAGATGAGGCCTCCCTCGCTAACTGAGATATCCTCCATTACCGGATTCTCGTTTTCTTCGATATTTGGGAATTCCTTCCAGTAGGGCGCCTCTTTGAAGGCTTCCAGCATATCTGGGAGAACGTACAGTGTACCGTTTTCGGGAATAATTTGAAAGCGAGTTTTCACTATTTCGGGTACTATCATCGATTTTACGAATACGGACGCTCCATTTTCAAATCCGCACATCATAGCATCTGTCTTTTCGATGGTTGAAGGGAGCGTAAGATATTTCAGACTGCCGGAAGCAAATACATAGGGCACCTCTTTCAGCCCCTCGGGCAGCGAGACAGATTTCATGGTATTCTGTATGAATGTTCCGCTCGCTAATGCGGTTCCGCCGGCGCAGGTTGCATCCGACAGGTCGAGCGTACACAGGAACGGCATATTGTTGCGTATGAAGTCGATATCTTTACCGTTGATTGTGCCTGTCACTTTCAGCCGGTTTATGTCGTAAGCTCTTTTGCCCTGCAGCTTCTCCGCGACGGAGCCGGGGGTGACATCAGCAAGATTCTCGTCAAATCTTTCCTCTTTCTTCGACCCGAGGAACTCGATTTTATAGCGGTCGTCCATAAAACATGGATTTATAAGCACAGGATAGGTGTCACCGCAGACATCGATTAGGATATCATTGACCTTGACCGCCGTAAAGTCTCCGCGTGAAGACGAAAAACCAATGGGATGAATCATGTAATAACTTCCTTTCAGAAATTTTGAAGATTCTTCGGTCAGTTCTTCACCCGTGAAAGTGCGCCGGTACGTATCGAACCCGTCGTGAATTTCATAAGTGAGTCGCGGGTCTGTAACCCATTCAATTTCGCACCATTGGGGCTTGTTGCCTTTCATGGCTATCGACGTCGGCTCGTCGCCGCTTTGCTTCACGAGGCGCCACCCCTCGTCGTTGTTCTCTAAGGTCGCTATATATAGGCGGTCGCCTTCTTCAACATCTTCATTGGTCTTGATATCGTAGAAGTTGATTCTCAAACCTTCCACTCCTCGGCTGTTGTTGGGCGCGACTGTGCGCGAGCACACTATGGATTTTATGCGCAGGTCTTTGTCGGTGTGAGCTATGCCGTAACTACCCTTGAATCCGTGGGGCGTGCTCAGATAGCCGGAAACTATGTCGAATGGTTCTCCTTTTTTTACCTCCTCCGTGGAGATGTTGATATGGTCGATATAATCCATTGCGAAAACGCCCTGCGCCGCCATGAAGCAGTCCGACCAAATAATCTCGCCTGCCTCCGCAGGGTGAATGTTGGATATCATTCCCTGAAAGAGGTTGAAGGAAAATTCGAGCGGGCTTAGGGCGTCGAGGTCAAAGTACCCGTTGGCCACACCGTCCCAGCCCCAGTTTATATGGAATTTGTCGGAGTTGTCGTATCCGTCGAGCACGAAAGCGTGCGCTCCCGTCCCTTCTCCGAAATAAATTACGGGATGGCCGGCGTCGATGTTGCTGCGCACACGGTTGTACCACTCTGCCTCGTCGTAAAGGTCTTTATGATATTGCGCAACGTCGGCCGAATAATTGAAATATCTGTGGAGAGCCACTGCTGCGTTGAGCACGGATGCGCCGCTCTCGTTCTGATAATAGTTCATGTTGACCGATATTCCCGCGCAGCGCATCAGGTGGGCCACCTCGTTGCGGGAGGCTTCGTTGCCGGGGTTCTCCGCGGTATAGGAGTCCTGCATCAGCGCCCAGTTGAAGGAGTCTTTACTGTAATCGTGCTCCTCCCAGGCGTCGCTTGTCGGGTTCCAGTCGGTTATCGTTTTCTGTCCTTTTTCGGGAAAGCCGTGATATTTCATCACTATCGACATTGATGTCGCCACGCAGCCTGTGGGGGCTTGAACGCCGTCAACTACAGGACTTTCGCTGTTGTAAGGCTCCCCTTGTCCCCATTCCGCCGTGGTGAGGAGTTTTTCTCCGGCAGGATTTTCGCCTGTCGCCGCGCGCCATCCGGGGTGAACCGGCGCCTTTCGATCCATTCTCTCCACCCTCGTCTGCATGCTGTCGAGCAGGGCGGTAAGCTGCACGGGCAGATTGTCGACATCAATACTTTCCGTGTCGGAATAGCCTATCAGCGGGGTGAGGCGCTTGTCGCCGCTCACAATAGCGACTG
>UROS01000130.1 GCA_900549445.1 uncultured Porphyromonadaceae bacterium
GCCTTTCACTCTCAGACCGCCGAAAATAGCGGAGCGGGTGACTGCGCGGATTGCCGCATTCATACCGGGGGCGTCACCTCCGGAGGTGAGGATGCCCACACATTTTATTTGTGCCATATCTTGAAGTTGTTAGAGTATGTCTTATGATTCCAAACGCAAATTTACGCAGAATTTCTTTATGTTCAATTTTTTTAGCAGTGATTTTCCGTCACCGGTCACGGCGTATAGGCTCGTCGAGAGGACTGCGGGGAGCTACGGGAGTGGATTTCCTGGCCGACGGCTTTTTCTTGCGGTGCCTGCCGCGGCGATTATGCCGGCTGGCGGCGGAATACCCGTAAAACGGCTCACTGACTGCAGCTGCAACCGCTGCGGTGTCGGCGGAAGGTGGCTCCGGAGCGGGGCCATGACCTACACCGTTGGCGATGCCTATGGCAATTATCAGAATTACGAGAAGGAAGCCGAGCGCGATGAGTCCGCGGCGTTCCCGCGAGGTGAAATTCATTGTATGTCTGTTGTTTAAATAAATCGTCCCCGGCTGCGTCTTGCAACCGGGGACGAGAGATATTTTACCCGATTATCAGTCGGCGAACTTGGCCTTGATGAACTCGCGGTTCAGACGGGCAATGTTGCTGAGCGATTCGTTCTTGGGGCATTCGGCGGCGCAGGCACCGGTGTTGGTGCAGTTGCCGAAACCGAGTTCGTCCATTTTCTTCACCATTGCGCGGGCGCGGCGTGCGCGCTCCACCTGACCCTGGGGAAGCAGTGCGAACTGGCTTACCTTGGCTGCGACAAAGAGCATTGCGGAGCCGTTTTTGCAGGCTGCCACGCAAGCGCCGCAACCGATGCAGGTAGCGGAGTCCATGGCGATGTCGGCAACCTCTTTCGAGATGGGGGTTGCGTTGGCATCGGGAGCGCCGCCGCAGTTGAACGACACGTAGCCGCCGGCCTGCTGGATCTTGTCGAATGCGTTGCGGTCAACCATGAGGTCGCGGACAACGGGGAAGGCAGCCGAGCGCCAGGGTTCGATTGTGATTGTATCTTCGTTCTTGAATTTACGCATGTGAAGCTGACAGGTGGTGATACCCTGCACGGGGCCGTGGGGATGGCCGTTGATATAGAGCGAGCACATGCCGCAGATGCCTTCGCGGCAGTCGCTGTCGAACACCACGGGCTCCTCGCCTTTTTCCACAAGCTGCTGGTTGAGCATATCGAGCATTTCGAGGAAGCTACTGCCGGTCGAAACGTTTTCAACGCGGTAGTTCACGAGCTTGCCTTGCTCCTTGGGTCCACGCTGACGCCAAATTCTCAGGTTTACGTTAATTAAATGTTCCATTTTGAGTTTTTTATTGATTTGGACCATACCCGGGCGGATGGCGGTGAAGCTATCCGCCGGGCAGTCTCGTGGGTTAATGATTATGACTTGTAGTTACGGGTCTGAACCTGGATTTCCTCGTAGTTGAGGGGTTCCTTGAGAAGAACGGGCTTCTCGTTGTCGCCGGTATATTTCCAGCAGGAAACATACATATAATCCTTATCGTTACGTTTGGCCTCACCGTCGGGAGTCTGATACTCTTCGCGGAAGTGAGCGCCGCACGATTCGTTGCGGTTGAGGGCGTCGATAGCCATCATCTTTGCCATTACGATGAAATCCTCGAGGCGGAGAGCCTTTTCGAGCTCAGTGTTGAGATCGTCGGCGCTGCCTACGATGCGAAGGTCGGTGTAGAACTCCTTGCGGATTTCCTCGATTTCACCGATGGCCTTGACGAGGGTCTGGAGCGTACGGCCCATGCCGACGAGGTTCCACATTGTGTGGCCGAGTTTCTTGTGGATCTGGTCGGGCGACTTGGTGCCCTTGATGTTCATGAGCTTCTGTATGCGGTCGCGTACCTGCTTCTCTACCTTGTCGAATTCGGGATCGTCGGTGCCGGGGTGCTTTACCTTGATCTGGTCGCTGAGGTAGTTCTGCATTGTGTAGGGAAGCACGAAGTAACCGTCGGCGAGACCCTGCATGAGGGCTGAAGCGCCGAGGCGGTTGGCACCGTGGTCGGAGAAGTTGCATTCGCCGATTGCGAAGAGGCCCTTGATGGAGGTCTGGAGCTCGTAGTCAACCCAGATGCCGCCCATGGTGTAGTGGCTGGCGGGGAAGATCATCATAGGAGTCTCGTAGGGGTTGTCGTCGGAAATCATCTGATACATGTCGAAGAGGTTTCCGTAGCGGTCGCGAACCACATCCTCGCCCAGACGGTCGATGGCATATTTGAAGTCGAGGTAAACGGCGTTGCCGGTACCTACGCCATAGCCGGCGTCGCAGCGTTCCTTGGCGGCACGGCTGGCGATGTCGCGGGGACAGAGGTTACCGAATGCGGGGTAACGGCGCTCCAGATAGAAGTCGCGATCCTCGTCGGGGATGTCGGTAGGTTTCTTCTTTCCTGCGCGGATGGCCTCGGCGTCGGCCTTGTGCTTGGGCACCCAGATGCGGCCGTCGTTGCGGAGCGACTCGCTCATGAGGGTAAGCTTCGACTGGTCTTCACCGTGAACGGGGATACAGGTGGGGTGAATCTGGGTAAATGCGAGGTTGGCCAGATAAGCACCGCGGCGGAATGCCTGGATGGCAGCCGAGCCGTTGCAGCCCATGGCGTTGGTGGAGAGGAAGAAGGTACGGCCGTAGCCGCCGGTGGCGAGAACCACGGCGTGGGCGGCGTAACGTTCGAGCTTGCCGGTGATGAGGTTACGGACAATTATACCGCGCGCACGGCCGTCGATGATGACGAGGTCGAGCATCTCGCGGCGGTTGAACGACCTTACGGTGCCTTTCTGAATCTGGCGGTTGAGCGAAGCGTAGGCGCCGAGCAGAAGCTGCTGGCCGGTCTGGCCTTTGGCGTAGAACGTACGCGATACCTGGGCGCCGCCGAACGAACGGTTGGCAAGAAGGCCGCCGTATTCACGGGCGAAAGGAACGCCCTGCTGAACGCACTGGTCGATGATATTGTTCGACACTTCGGCGAGACGGTAAACGTTGGCCTCGCGCGAGCGGAAGTCGCCGCCCTTTACGGTGTCGTAGAAAAGACGATAAACGGAGTCGCCGTCGTTCTGATAGTCCTTGGCGGCGTTGATACCTCCCTGTGCTGCGATGGAGTGTGCGCGGCGGGGAGAATCCTGGATGCAGAAGTTCCACACGTTGAAGCCGAGTTCGCCGAGAGTGGAGGCAGCTGATGCGCCTGCGAGGCCGGTACCTACAACGATGATGTCGAGGTTACGCTTGTTGGCGGGGTTCACGAGCTTCTGATGAGCCTTGTAGTTAGTCCATTTCTGGGCGAGGGGGCCCTCGGGTATCTTGGAATCTATCTGATATTCAGGTAAGGCGGAGGATTCGATGTCAGCGAAATCCTTCATGATGGGGGTTGAGTCAATCATACCCTCAAGGTTTTTAAGATCTGCCATATCTGTTGGATTTATTATAATGAAATTATGAGGGATGAATTATTCGAAGATTGCGTTGGGGCAACCGGCGCAGGGAGCATCGGCAGGACAGCCGGCTGCGGCGGGGCAACCGGGAGCGGCTATGCACTCGGTCTGTGCGGCCTGATATGCTGCCACTTCCTGAGCGAAATCGCCTGAATTGGCGCGGACAGTAAACACGATTGCCTGTGCGATGAAGAATGCGATTACAATCGAAGTCCACCAGAAAGCGATTTTCTTAAGGCGGGGAAGCCAGATCATGCCGTTCCATCCGCAGGTCTGGAACATCGACCAGAATCCGTGGTTCATGTGGAACCAAAGAGCCACGAAACCGATGATGTAGACGATGGGAGTCCAGATCTGGCTGAATGCTATATAAAGGAAGAGAGTACCGGCGGCAGGAGAGACCTCAACACCGTCGTAAACATACTCGCAGCCCAGAATTTCGGCGAGCTGCATCTTAGCCCAGAACTGGATGAGGTGGATTACGAGGAAGGCGAGAACCACAATACCGAGAACGAGCATGTTCTGCGACGACCACTCAACGCCTACAGGCTTTGCGGTGACCTGATAACGGTCGTTGCCGCGGGCCTTACGGTTCTCGAGGGTGAGGACAAGGGCGTAGATGATGTGGATGATGAAGAGGGCAGCGAGGCCGATGGAAGCCACAAGAGCATACCAGTTGGCGCCGAGGAACTCACAGACGGCGTTGTAGGCCTGGGGCCAGAAGATCGCCACACCGTTCATCAGGCAGTGAAAGGTAACGAATAGGACGAGGCACGCACCGGTGACAGCCATCACGAGCTTACGTCCTATAGATGAGCTTGTTAACCACATAGTAGTTGATGATTTTTAGATTATTAATCGGTTAATTGAATTATATGCTATTGTCGGGGTATTGTTTCTTCAGTGCAAATTTACTGCAAAAAAACCGCCTTTACAACAATTAGAGAAAAAATTAGTTAATTTTGTTCGGGGCGGGAGGAAGTTTGGAGATTTGGAGAAATAGATGTAACTTTGTGGCGTGGCAGCTATTGCCGGCTGCCGACGGTTTAGAAGAAATAAACACAATCTGATGAATATCTCATACAATTGGCTTAAGCAATACCTCGACTTTGACCTTTCGCCCGAAGAGCTCGCCGCCGCGCTGACCTCGATCGGACTCGAAACAGGCTCGGTTGAGGAAGTTGAATCAATCCGCGGCGGTCTCCGCGGAATTGTGATCGGAAAGGTTCTCACCTGCGAGGAACACCCCAACAGTGACCATCTTCACATTACCACCGTAGACCTCGGCAACGGCGAGGCTACCCAGATAGTTTGCGGCGCGCCCAACGTGGCAGCCGGTCAGACCGTTGTCGTGGCGACAGTGGGCACTACCCTTTACGACGGCGACAACGAATTCAAAATCAAGAAATCGAAAATCCGCGGCGTTGAATCGCTCGGCATGATCTGCGCCGAGGATGAAATCGGCGTAGGAACCTCACACGACGGCATTATAGTGATTGACCGCGAAGTCGCACCCGGTACTCCCGCCGCCGACTTCTTCAATCTGAAATCGGACTACGTTCTTGAGGTGGATCTCACTCCCAACCGCATAGACGCCGCCAGCCATTACGGTGTGGCGCGTGACCTCGCCGCCTGGATGAAGGAGCACGCCACAGCCTGTCCGCTTAAGCGCCCCGACGTTGACGCTTTCGCCGTTGAGGCTCCCGAAGGGGGCATTACGGTGAGGGTGGACAACACCGCAGCCTGTCCCCGCTACTCGGGCGTGACAATCAAGGGTGTTACCGTAAAGGAGTCGCCCGACTGGCTCAAGAGCTGCCTCACTGCCGCCGGACTCCATCCTATAAATAATGTGGTCGACATCACGAACTACATACTGCTCGGAATGGGCCAGCCGCTCCACTGCTTCGACGCCGCGAAAATAGAAGGCGGCGAAGTGATTGTACGCAATGCCGAGGAAGGACAGAAATTCACCACGCTCGACGGCGTCGAGCGCACCCTCTCGGCCGCCGATCTGATGATCTGCGACACGAAGAAGCCCATGTGTATAGCCGGAGTGTTCGGCGGACTGGATTCGGGCGTCACCGAACAGACCACCGACGTATTCCTCGAAAGTGCGTATTTCAATCCCACGAGCGTGCGCAAGACAGCGCGCCGCCACGGGCTGAGCACCGATGCCTCGTTCCGCTATGAGCGCGGCACCGATCCCAACTGCACGATGTATATGCTCAAGCTCGCCGCCCTGCTGGTGAAAGAGCTCGCCGGAGGCACGATTACCGGCCCCGTCAACGACATCTACCCCACCCCGGTGCTCCCCGCAGAAATCCGCCTCGACTACGGATATTTCGACCGGCTCACCGGCAAACATATCCCTGCGGAGACCATACTCTCGATTCTCGAGAGCCTCGAGATGACCGACATGAAAGCCGACGCGGAAGGTGTCAGCTTCAAAGTGCCCACCTACCGCGTTGACGTGACCCGTCCGTGCGACGTGGTTGAGGACGTGCTCCGCATCTACGGATACAACAACGTTGAGACCGGCGACGTGGTGAAATCCTCACTCGTGAACCGCTCGCGCGAGGACATAGCCTGCGACCTCCAGCATCTTCTGAGCGAACAGCTCACCGCCGAAGGCTTCAACGAGATACTCAACAACTCGCTTTCCGCCGAGAGCTACTACGAGCCTCTGGAGCAGATGCCGCTGAGCCACTGCGTGAGACTGCTCAACCCGCTGAGCAGCGACCTCGCCGTAATGCGCCAGACACTGCTGTTCGGCGGACTCGAATCGGCTGCCCATAACATCAACCGCAAGCGCACCGACGTGATGATGTATGAGTTCGGCAACGTCTATTTCCTCAACCCCGAGGCAGAACCCACCGCCGAACAGCCTCTCGCGCCTTACAGCGAAAGCAGCCGCCTGGCTCTGTGGATGAGCGGCAACCTGCGCCCCGGCAACTGGGCGCGCCCCGCTACGGAAGTCACCTTCTACGACCTCAAGGCTGTTGTGGCCAACATTCTGGCCCGCATCGGCGCCAACCTTTCGGAAATCAAACTGACCAAAGGCAACGGAGAAATCTACAGCACGTCGCTCGACATCGCCACCCGCTCGGGCAAGCCGCTCGGCTCCATGGGCGTGGTCAG
>UROS01000131.1 GCA_900549445.1 uncultured Porphyromonadaceae bacterium
ATGACCGGATGCAAAATCGACCCCTTCACCTTCAAGCAGGTGGTCACCGCCGTGCGCCACTACCTCAAACCCGAGGGAAAACCGACCGGCCTGGGAAGAAAAGCAAAAGTGATATTCGACCGTCTGCTTCCCGACCTCGACCGCGCCATCCGTCGTTCGGAAACCGCACGTGCAGCTGCCGCGCGCCGCAAGGAAGCCGCTAAGAAAACAACTGAAACCGAAGCTGCTGAAACCGAGGTAGCTGAAACCGAGGTAGCTGAAACCGAGGTAGCTGAAACCGAAATTCAGCCTGGACTTCCTGCCGGTGCTCCGAAACCCGCTGCTTTCACTGCAAGCCGGCCATTGCCCGCAAACACTCTATCGTCTCGGTATAAGGTCGCGCACCGAAATCTTCTCGATGCGGAGCGCGGCAAAGAAATAAAGCAGGAGAAGCGGAGTGCGGATCGCCATATTGAGCCATTCATGGTCAGGGATGGTTATGAGTGCTGAAAAGCCCCACAGAGCCATTGCAAGGAAGAAATAGAGCGCCAGTCGGGGCACGTTGTAGCCGATAGGATACTTGGCGCGCCCCACAAAGTAACTCACGACCATCATCGTTCCGTAGCAGCCGAGCGATGCCCATGCGCAGCCCATGTAGCCCATCCGTGGCACCAGTATTATGTTGAGCGCAACTACAACCGCTAATCCCATGAGCGAGAACCACGTTCCCCATATCGTCTTGTCGGTGAGCTTGTACCAGAGCGACAGGTTGAAGAATATCCCGAAGAAAAACTCCGCTATCATTATCAGCGGCACCACCCGCAGTCCGCTGAAATAGGAAGGAGCAATGAAGTGCTTGAGCACGTCGAGATAGAACATCACGAAGAGGAAGATCGCCATTGCGAAAATAACGAAATACTTCATGGCGTCGCGGTAGCTCTGCAGCTTGTCCTCCCCGCGCTCCTTCGACTTGGCGAAGATAAACGGTTCGTAGGCGAAGCGGAATGCCTGGATGAACATCACCATCACTATGGCAATCTTGTAGTTCGCCCCGTAGATACCGAGCTGGGTCATCGCATCGGCCTTGTCGGTGAGCAGTTCCGGCAGCAGCAGTTTGTCGACCGACTGATTCATGATTCCCGCCAGTCCGAGCACTAAGAGCGGCCATGAATAGCGCAGCATTTCGCGCAGAAGCCTCGTGTTGAACAGATAGGGGAATCCGCGCAGTTCCGGCAGCAGCAGCACGAGCATCAGCGCCGACGCTATGAGGTTGGCAAGGAATATGTAGCCTATGCCGAAATCAGGGTCGTAGAACCACGCTATCCACCCCGGCGCCTGCTCCCACAGCCACGGACAGATAAGGATGAAAAAGATGTTTAGCCCGATATTGCACGCTATGTTTATGAGTTTGAGCGAAGCAAAACGCAGCGGGCGTTTGGCATAGCGCAGATAGCAGAACGGTATCGCCGTGAAAGCGTCGAGAGCGACCGTCACGGCCATCATAGCCACATACGACGTGTGGTCACCGCACTTCATGGCCACCGATATGGGGTCTAAGAATATGAACACGAGCACGAGGAAGAATGTCGACGAACCCGCAAGCGATATGAGCGACGTCGAATAAACCTCCATCGGATCCTTGTAGCGCTCATGATTGGCAAAACGGAAGAAACCGGTCTCCATGCCGTAGGTGAGCACAATCAGCGCCAGCGCCACGATGGTATATACGTAGGTCACAACGCCATACTCCGCCTGGGCGAACTTGAATGTATAGAGCGGCACCAGACACCAGTTGAGGAAACGCCCGACTATGCTGCTGACGCCGTAAATCGCTGTATCCTTGGCGAGGGATTTAACACTTCCCATATATTTTGAAATTATTCAGAACAACTCCGGCATGCCGCCGTTGCCGCGCTTGTGGCCCAGATGAGTATAAGCCAAAGCGGTCACTTCGCGGCCGCGGGGAGTACGGTTTATGAATCCCTCCTTTATGAGGAAAGGCTCATAGACCTCCTCGATTGTCCCGGGATCTTCACCCAGAGCCGTGGCTATCGTACCGAGTCCCACCGGTCCGCCGCCGAATTTTGTGATGATTGTGGTAAGAATCTTGTTGTCGATCTCGTCGAGACCGTATTTGTCGATGTTGAGCGCCTCGAGCGAGAAACGGGCTATTTCCGGATCTATCACCCCGGTGCCCTTCACCTGGGCGAAGTCGCGCACGCGGCGCAGCAGTGCGTTGGCTATTCGGGGCGTCCCGCGGCTGCGCAGGGCTATTTCATGAGCGGCCTCCCCGGTGCATTTCACGTTGAGGAGCTTGGCCGACCGCAATATGATGCGCTCAAGGATCTCGTGGTCGTAATACTCCAGATGGCAGTTTATGCCGAATCGGGCGCGCAGCGGCGATGTAAGCAGACCGCTGCGGGTAGTGGCGCCGACGAGAGTGAACGGCGACAGCGACAGCTGTACCGACCTTGCGCCCGGACCCTTGTCGATCATTATGTCTATGCGGTAGTCCTCCATCGCGGAATACAGATACTCCTCCACGATGGGACTCAGACGGTGGATTTCATCGATGAAAAGCACGTCGTTCTCGCCGAGCGACGTAAGTATGCCCGCAAGATCGCCCGGCTTGTCGAGCACCGGCCCGGAGGTTACTTTGAAATTCACCCCAAGCTCGTTGGCTATGATGCCGGCAAGGGTAGTCTTGCCGAGACCGGGAGGGCCGTGGAGAAGCAGATGGTCGAGAGCCTCGTGGCGAAGCCTTGCGGCCGCCACAAACACTTTCAGATTCTCGACAATCTTGTCCTGACCTCTGAAAGAGTCGAACTCCGACGGGCGAAGCGCCTTCTCTATCTCGCGCTCACGCTCCGGAGCCGCCCCCGCGGCACTACGTATGTCAAAATCGTCGTTCATTCCGGATTTCCTTTCTTTCTGCAAATTTACTCAAAACCCACGAGAAAATAAAATGTCTGACGGCGGTCATTAATGTTTGCTCAGGCGTTTGGTGAGGGATACGGAGGCGGGGATTTCGCGGTCGTAGTGGCTGACGAAGATGAGGGTGATTCCGTTGCGGCTGACCAGAAGGTCGGTAAGACGGCGTACACGCTCTTTCGCAGCGGCGTCGAGTCCGTGGAGAGGTTCGTCGAGAATCAGCAGTTCGGGCTGGCGTATGAACGTGCGCGCAAGCAGCACGAGGCGCTGCTCGCCTGACGACAAGTCCCGGAATCCGCGCTCCGCAAGGTGGCCGATTCCAAAGAGGCCGAGCCATTTGCGCGCCTCGCCGAGTTCCTCGGGTGTAGGCCGGCGGTAGAGCGAAAGGGCATTGCGCAGACCTGTCGACACGATGGAGACGACCGGGTCGTCAGAACTGAAATATAGCTGCATCTCGGGACACACGTAGCCTATGCGGTCTTTTATTTCCCAAATGCTCTCTCCGGTGCCGCGGCGGCGGTCGAAAAGGGTGATTCGGTTTGCATAAGCCTGCGGATGGTCGGCGCATACCAGACTCAGGAGCAATGATTTCCCGGAGCCGTTCGGGCCGGTCAACGCCCAGCGTTCGCCTCGGCGCACCGTCCAGTCGAGACCTTCGAGAATCACGTTCCCGCCATAACGCAGATGTCCGTCGGCAATGGAGAACGCCACCTCAAAGCCACCCTTTCCGGGGCGGAGCGGAGGGAGGTCGGATTCATTGATTTCCGTTTCCTGCGCCACAGGGCGGCTGCGGAAAGCTTCTATCTCCTCTCGGGCGGTGATTATCCCTGCCACGGCACGGGATTCTACACGCAGAACCGACATAGCATAGCCGGGCACATCGGCAGCTTCGCAGAGCAGCATCACTATATCGGTTCCGGCCGCAACGACTGCCTGCAGAGCGCGGTCGAGTTCCGAACGCGAGGCGGCATCGAGTCCTATATAGGGATTGTCGAGTACCAGAATGTCGGGCCGTTCTATGAGCGCATTGATAACGAGAAGCTTGCGCAGTTCTCCGCTCGAAAGATAGTTCACCCGTTTTGATTCGGCGCCATGGAGAGCGAATGCATCGCAAAGCTCCCTCCATCGTCCTGAATCCGTCCTTGCCCCCATGATTTCCTGAACGGTGGGCACCAGGTCGTTGGCGGTCGATTCAAGGCGCTGGTCGTGGCGCGTTACGTCGATTCCGGTAAGCGAATGGATATCGGTGAACGTGAGCATCCTCACCTTGGCGTCGGGCTTGCCGTAGTCGATTCTGTTGCCGAATCCGTAGCGGCCCTTCGCCACCACCTGCCCCACGGTACTCTTTCCGGAACCATTGGGTCCGACAACCGCACACACTCCCCGCGGCACCTCTACAGGCACGGGATTCTCCACTGCCACACCTCCGAACGTAATCCGGGGACTGACGAACCTTATCATAAAATCCTGCATACCGTTAAAACGAAAGGAACAGAGGATTATTTTAACGGGCTACGGGAGATTCCTCCATGAAGAGGAAAGAACGCGGGTTGTAACCTCCGAGGTCGACAACGATTTTCTCGAAAACCACACCGGGGTCGAGCGGACGGAGCGTCACGGTGTGGCGCCCTGCTCCAATGCCGGGGAATACGATGCATTTTTCCACAACACGGCGTGCCACGGTAGGATAAAACACCTCGTAGATGTTTTCGGGACGCTCGTCGAGGTTATGGTTGAAGCTCACAATCTGCTCTTCGCCGCCGTCAATGCTCACACCGTAGCGATGACCACCCTTGTTGGCGAAAGCGAGGGTTGACTTGGTAATAACGTGAATGCGTAGCGAATCGGCGGGAGTAATGGTGTTTATGGCGTAGGTGAGGGAGGCGTTTCCGACGGGAACGGTGTAGGGCATGAGCGCTACACCTCCGAGCGTGCGGCCCATATGGGGAATCACTGTCCATTCAGCTCCCGGAACACCCGCGGCGCTGAAAAAGTTCGGAGCCTCAACGGCTACCACGCCATCTTTCTCAGTGGCAGTGAAGCCGCCCCGGGTACCTTCTGCCACGAATTCGAGAGGGGGCAGGACGTCGGCGGCAAAATCGTCGTTCCACGACGTATAGCCGATATGCTTCTGAGTCATCATGCCGCGCCATTTGCCGCCGGCGATGTCGTTGTTGTAGGAGGCCATGAGCAGAGAGTCGCGTCGGAATGCCTTTCTGGCATCGGCTGCCGCTGCGTTTGCGCGGGGATCGCCCGCTGCGGTATACCGGCGGTTGAGCGCCACGTTGTAGTACATGTCGTAGAGGTTCGCCATCGCCTGTACGGGGAAGAGAATCAGCTCGCTGTAGGCGTCGCGCGCTTCGGAAGGAAGGGAGAGATACTGACGCAGGGCGCGTGTCTCGAGAGTAAAATATTCATCGCGCACGTGGCGCCACTCGCCGCTCGCGAGGTCGTAGGTGGAGGCATCGAGCATCTCAGCAGTGGAGCGTCCGGCATACTTGCAGCAGAGATTCAGGATTTCGGCAGCCTCAGGAGCCTGGGAGGTACCGAAAATCTGCGAGCAGAAACCGAGAGTATGGTCAAGGAGATTCGCGGCGGTATAGCGGCGGGGGTTCCACGCCATGTCGAGAAACAGAGTGATGGGGTATTCCATCGGCTTGAGGTCGCCCACGTTAAGAATCCACAACCGGTCAACGCCGTAATCGTAGGTGAGCTGCAGCTGCTCCCACATATTCTGCACGGGAGTGGCGTTGAGCCACTTGGAGTTGCGCGGAGCACCTACGTAGTCCACGTGGTAATACATGCCCCAGCCGCCGGGATGGAGGCGTTCCTTTGCATCGGGGAGCCGGCGCACGTTGCCCCAGTTGTCGTCGCAGAGCAGCATGGTCACATCGTCGGGCACACGCATGCCTTTGTCGTAATAGTCAAGCACTTCCTTATAGAGCGCCCACACCTGCGGCACCTCTTTCGCCTTTTTCCCGGAATGGCGGCCTATTATCTTCCGCTGTTCGGCCACTATTTTCTCCATGAGAGCCACGTCGGCCTCCTCGCTCATAGCCTCGTCGCCGTCGCCACGCATACCGATTGTCACTACATCCTCCGTACCCTTCATACGGTCGATTCCTTCGGCGAAAAACTTGTCGAGAACGGCCTTGTTTGTAGCGTAGTTCCAGGCTCCGTAGTCTTTGCGATGGCGCGCCCACTCCTGATGGTTGCGTGCCATAGGCTCATGGTGGGAGGTGCCCATAATGACGCCCATTTTGCTCATTGTGGGCGAGTTGAGGGGGTCGTCGGCATAAAAAGCCCATCCCCACATGGCCGGCCATAGGAAATTGCCCCGGAGCCGGAGAATCAGCTCGCCCACACGGCTGTAGAAGCGGTGGTCGCCGTAGTCGGTGCCGTAGGTATTTTTCACCCACGAAGTGAGGCAAGGAGCCTCGTCGTTAAGGAAAATTCCGCGGTAGCGGACGGCGGGTTCGCCGGCGGTGTAGTTTCCCCGGCTGATGGAAATATCGGAGCGGTGAACGACCGGTGCGTCGGCCCAGTCGTACCAGGGCGAGACGCCGAGCTGCTCCGACAGCTGTCTCTTATACACATCTGAC
>UROS01000132.1 GCA_900549445.1 uncultured Porphyromonadaceae bacterium
CGGCAGCGTCAGATGTGTATAAGAGACAGCTAATAAGTCGTAAAAAAATAATCGCTATCTTTGTGACCTTATTTTTCCAGAAGCAGAAGATTCAATAAAAACGATGAATTTATTACAGCAGAAACTTGCAAGGTATACGGCACCGCAGGAGGCCAAGGCAGCAGGCGTTTATCCTTATTTCCGCGCCATTTCAAGCGAGCAGGATCCTGAGGTCGTGATCAACGGAAAGAAAGTACTGATGTTCGGTTCGAACTGCTATTCAGGACTCGTCAACGACCCCCGTATTAAAGAAGCAGCCATAGAAGCAACCCGCAAATACGGCACAGGATGTGCCGGTTCTCCTTTCCTCAACGGTACTCTCGACCTCCACAAGAAACTCGAGGCACGTCTCGCCGAGTATATGGGCAAGGAAGATGTGATGATATATTCAACCGGCTTCGGTGTGAACCTCGGCGTGGTGTCAACCCTTACAGGCCGCGAGGACTACATTCTCTGGGATGAGCAGGATCACGCTTCGATTATCGAAGGCCGCCGTCTCTCGTTCAGCCAGCAGCTCAAATACAAGCACAACGACATGGAGTCGCTCGAAAAGCAACTTCAGAAGTGCGACCCCGACAAGGTGAAGCTCATCGTTTCCGACAGTGTGTTCTCCATGGAGGGCGACGTTGCCGACGTCCGCAAAATGGTTGAGCTCGCGAAGAAATACAATGCAAGCGTTATGATCGACGAGGCTCACGGCATCGGAGTCTTCGGCGAAGGCGGCCGCGGTGTCTGCCACGCACAGGGCGTTGCCGGCGACGTCGACATCATCATGGGAACATTCTCCAAATCGTTTGCATCGCTCGGCGGTTTCATCGCTACAAACAAGGAAGTCACCAACTTCCTGCGCCACCACTCGCGCTCCTATATCTTCACCGCCTCCATCACCCCCGCCTCGACGGCAGCCGCACTCGCAGCTGTCGACATCATGGAGAAGGAGCCCGAACGTCAGGAAAACCTCTGGAAACTTACCAATTACGCACTCAAGGGCTTCCGTGAGGCAGGATTCGAGATCGGCAACACGTCGACCCCCATCATCCCCCTCTTCATCCGCGACGATTTCAAGACCTTCACCATCACGCGCGACCTGCTCGACGAGGGCATCTTCGTGAACCCCGTCGTAAGCCCCGCCGTTGCGCCTACCGACACTCTCATCCGTTTCAGCCTTATGGCCACCCACACCATGGATCAGGTTGAGACCGCCATCGAGAAGATTACCAAAGTGTTCAAAAAGCACGGCGTAATCAAGTAAAGAAACTGATATTGCCGCATCAGGCGGCGTCTTACGAAATACGATACCCCGGCGGAACCGCTTCCGCCGGGGTATCGGTTATATATGTATAAGAGGTTCCTTTGTCAGAATGTCACAGCCAGCTGCGCCTGGATTCGGTTGGTATGCAGACCTTCTTTGTCGTAGCCCACGCGGTAGCCGTAGTCATACTCCAGACCTAAAGCGAGAATCTTGTTGACATTGTAGATGACGTTGGTGGCCACATAGTCGCCGTGGTGATAAACGTTGCCGGAGGGAGTGGCCCCGTCGGCGGAATAATTCGTCAGGTGGCTGTAAGCAGCCGTGATGTCCACTTTCGGCGATACACTGTAGGTCAGGCCGGCTGTCAGACCGAGCGATTTCATCGCTTTCAGGCGCCCGTTGTCGTCGTACGACGGAGTTGCGTCAAGGCCCAGATCGGCGTCATCCTGCAGATAGTCCGAGATGCCGGCGCCGTAGGTGGCGTCGAAGAGGAAGTTGAATCCGGGGGTGAGCTCGGCGATTCCCGATGCCTGCACGCCCCAGCCAGCTATCGAACGGTTTTTGTCGGCCACGAGATCGCGGTACTGCAGCGGACGTATTATGGCCGATGCTCTCAGATGGCTCTTCTTGCCCCATGCATACTGCAGGTAGAGCGGCACTGCGGGCAGACGCTGGCTCACTTCGCGGGTATCGGCATTATAGCTGAGGTCAACGGAAGGAGCGTCGATGCCGATGGCGCCCGACAGCGACGGCGTGAATTTATAAGTGTAGCTCAGATTGAACATTTTTTTATGTACCGAGCCGTTGGGACCCTGATCGTCGATGGTATACGGCATCGCTGCGCCGTCGGTAAACACTCCGGTGGTCAGACCCGCCTTGAAACCGCGGTACGTTACGTAGAAATGCGACACGCTGAAGCCGTAGCTGTCGCCGTCTTTTATTTCGCCCTTGAAGAAGAGGCCGATTTTATCCTTTGTGCTGGGAAGTGCCACGGCGTTGACGTAGAACGACGATGTCAGAGCCGAGAACCGCAGGGAGCCGCCGTCGCCGGGTGCAGGACGAGATATGTCGGACGGAACGAAGTCGACGGGCGACGACATCTGGTCGCCGAAATCAAAAAGTCCCTCGCCGAGAAACTGAGCGCCTATGCCGAGGTAGAATTTGTGTTCATGGCCCACGATGGCAAAGCGCGGCAACCCGTTGTCGTTGGGACGCTCGGGAGCGTTTCCGGTGAGTTCCTCCTCCACGATTCTGGCGGCGTTCGGGTCGCCTACAATTATGGTCACGTTGGGCTCTTCGATGATGGTGGTCTGCGCTGCAGCCTTGGGTGCGATACCCAGAATTGCCAGTGCCGGCAACAAATAAATAGTTTTCATAAATTTTTTTAAGATGTTTATGGTAATTAAACGCCTGATTCTTAAAAACTGTTCAATTCTTAACGAAAAAAGAACCGGGTTCAAGTCAGCAGCTGAATGAAAAGTGTCGGCGGCGCAGAAAAGCGATTACGAGAAATACAATCGACATGGCGAAATTCAGCAGGAAGGCGAATCCGACCACGTTGCCGGCGCCGAGCAGGCTGCGCAGCGAGTCGACAATCAGCGGGGCAGCCGATATGGCGGCATAGTTGGCCACGAGTACCAGCGACAGGCTCATCGTGTTCATCGACGGGTCGCTCACGGCCTCCGGCGCCTTATTGTAGATTATAGGCTGGTGGATGCCGTAGCCGGCTCCCATAAGGGCTGCCCCGGCCATCATGGCCCATTCCGTACGTACAAAAGAGAACAATGCCAGTCCGGCTGTTATCATGGCTGCGGCGGCTACAATGGTCATTCCGCGCGTCGTTTTCAGTATCTGAGGCAGTATGAAGCCGGGAAGAAAGATAAAGAGAAAATAAATCGAAGTGACAGTCCCGGTTATCTCAGGCGACCAGTGCTCCTTTTCGATGAGAAATGGACAGAAATAGGTGATGATGACCGTGGCGTAGGTGGTGAAGAAATAGGCGGCCGAGATTCCGAGCATCCTGGGTATTATTATTTTGCCATTGTGCGGCGTGGAGGCGACAGCAGCCGGAGCCGCATAGTCTGAGGCCGGAATGCCGCGCAGTCCCGCCGACAGAGCCAGGGGGATGACCGGCATAAGATAGACTATGAAAGGCAGATGCCAGTTGCCGTGCGAAAGGAAACCGACGGCAAAGGTGGCCACAACGACCGACAGATTCGATATGCCCGACTGCAGTCCCATCTGCTGCATGCGGTAACGGCCGGTGAAGGTATCGGCCAGCAGACCGGTCGAAAACGGTATGAGAATGCCGGCGGTTATGCCGAGCAGACAGCTTATCACTATCAGCTCGGCCATCGTGGCGGCAAGCATATATGAGACTCCGCAAGCAATGTACAGCACCAGCGACGCAACTACATAACCGATCTTGTGCTTGCGTCGTGCAAGCCACCCCGACAGAAGCAGACACGGTATGATAAGAAGATTGGGCAACATTGTCAGCAACTGCTGTTCGAGCGAGCCGGTGCCCGGAAAAATTTTGGAAAGGGAGCCGAGCATGGGAGATATCGCCAGCCCGGGCAGATTTACCACGAGCGACAGCGACAGTATGGCCACGAGTGTGAACAGCGGCATTGGCGCCTTTCCGGTTACTATTTTCATGACAGCTAAACGTTTAATATTTATTAAAACATATTAGCGTTGATATAGTTTATAAGTGCCCGTGATATTACCAATTTCATTCATGGCACGTAGGGGCGCTATATTTAGCGCCGCAGAATCAAAAGCAGATTCTACCCGGAACAATATGATGCTGAAAGAAAATGCCCGGACTCAGCGGGCGCTAAATATAGCGCCCCTACAATATTTCGATTATCAATTGTTTATTGCATTATCGCAACATTGCTATTGGCGGTGCCTCCTCTGGCAACTGTATTCTGTTTAAGGGGCTATTTAACCAGCATTGTGATTCTTTACGTCCGCGGTGAAATAAAGAAAGCTGCGCCGTAAATCCATGATTACGGCGCAGCCTCTGTGCGATATTGCTTGAAATCGGTTATTTCACGAGGATTTTTTCTGTTTTATTGCCTCTTTTAACAATGTAGATGCCAGCGGCGTCGGGCTTGCCGGCCAGGCGGATACCCTGGATGGTGTAGTAAACAGCGGGAGCGTCGGTGTTGTCGTCGGCTGCAACCGAGCCGATGCCCGATTCGGCTGCCGAAACAAGAACGTCGTCGAGAAAGATGTCAACCATCGGCCCTTCGTGGCGTACTCCGTCGAATTTGACCCTTATCTGCTTGCAGTTGTCGAGCGCAATCTTCTCTGTTGCGAGGGCCCATTCGGGATCCTTGACTTCCTCTTCGGAGGGGCTGGTGAAGATTGTCTCCCACTCGCTGTTGTCGCGGCTTACAGATACGACGAGCTTGTTGAGCATCGCGTCGCGGCACATCTTCAGGTAGTAGAACGAAACATCGACTGCACTTATGCCTTCAGTGGCGATTTCAGGCGATACGAGCGACGATGTCACTCCATCCCGGGAATAAGCGTCGAAAGTGCAGGCAATCACGCCGTTGTCGTCGTCCGACGGTTCGAAGGTCAGATATGCGTCCGTGGGCCAGTAGTGCAGGTAAGCCGAATTTACAAGGTTCCATCCCTTGGGACGTTTGAAATAATCGGCCTCGTTGCTGTCGAAAGTCCATCCTTTGCGGGAGAAAAGGGCGTTGGAGAAAGAATCGGCGAACGGCAGCGCACAGGCAGGCCCGAAAACAATCACGTCGGATTCGGCGTCCTTGAAACTGTCGCCGGCCTTGTTGGAGGCTGTCACGGCGTAGCTGGCTGCCACCTTTTCGTTAAGTCCGGGGTCGTCGGTATATTCCTGGGTCTTCAGCTCTTTTGCAACCACGGTTTCCTGCCCGTCGGTGTAGATGCGCTTCACGGTGTAGGTGGTGTTCTCAGGGTCGTATGCGCCCCCTTTGGAGCCTTTCAGCGGCTTTTCCCAAGTGAGTTTCACCGACGAGGCCTGCGCAGTGCAGGTGAGGTTTTCGGGCTTGCCGGGTTTGTCGAGTCCGGTCACTATGTCGGCGTCGAGCGCTTCTCCTTTTCCGTTGGCGCCGATGAGAGCATAGGCGTGATAGTGGTAATCCTTGTTGAGATCCAGTCCGGTATGGGTCCACGTGTACGTCTTGCCAGGTTCTGCGTCCTCGATAGTGTGGATGGTGGCATACGACCAGTCGGCATAACTCTGGATTACGAGACTCAGGGTTCCGGAGAGTGCAGTTCCCTCTGTAGTAAGCACCGGAGCTGTAATGCTCAGGGTTATCTCGGTGGCGTTGTGGTCGGCGACCGAAGCGGTGAACGCGCTGATCTGGGCAGGAAGAATGCCGGTGTAGACGCTGGCGTACTTCGAATAACTGTTTTCGCCGTCCACGTCTACGGTAATCCTGTATTCATATCGTCGGTCAGTCTCCACCTCTGCATCCGTATAGCTTATCGCGTCGCCCGGGGCTATCTGGGTAAGGCGTGCTATTTCGGCATTGTCGGGCCATACCGTACCGGTTTCGTGGCGCTCGATGGAGATGTATGAAATGTGGGTAAGGTCTTCCTGAATGTAGGAATCCCAGTCCATTTCGGTCTGAGTGGGAGCGACTCCCGTAATCGTTACCGTATTTGTGGCGGAATTATAGACAGCGTTCTGTTTCGAAACCGGTTCGGGTTGTAGCGCAAAGGCGCTCAAAGAAACCGTCATTGCCGCTGCGGTAAGGATAAAAGTAAAGATTTTTTGCATAAAGTGATTGTTTTGAGTGTTTTCGGATGGCAAATTTAGTAATAATTAGCGGAAATAGTGTAAAAGCAGCCGCTGTTAACAGTCGGATGGTCTTGTTTCTTAATCGCATTTTGTTTAGAAATGGCCGGAAAATGTTAAATTAAACGGATTCGCATGTTAAAAGGGAAAATTAGTACGAAAACATTTGACAAATTGTTAGAATTTGTAATACCTTTGCATCTTAAAACGTACTTATACGACAAATCCAAACAATTATCACATGAAGAAATTTTTACTCACAGGTTGCGCGGCAGCGCTCATGGCGTCTTTCGCACTGCCTGCCGGAGCAGCTCCCCTCGCAAAATCGCGGTTCCTGAATCCCGAACCGTTGCATTATGCTCCGAAAGCCGACGGCCCGCGTTTCGCAACCGTCACTCC
>UROS01000133.1 GCA_900549445.1 uncultured Porphyromonadaceae bacterium
CGCCTCCGGCGCTTTTACACTTATTTTCTGAACATTCTCATTGTTGTGGTGCACACTATTGCGAATCAGGAAGTCCTCTGCGAGGATTTCGCGCGAAAAAGCGCCGGAGACGCGATGTCTTATGCTCCGGCAGATAACAGCAACGGCACCCCGGAGCTTTTCCGGAATGCCGTTTGTATGGAGTAGCAATGAAGTCGTTGCCGCTGTATCAGCGGCGGCGTGAACGCTTTTTAGTGGATTTTTTCTTTGTAGAGGATTTGGCTGCTGATTTCTGCGGAATTTTGATAGTCTGACCTATGTTGATGCGGGTGTCGCCTTTTTTCATACCGTTGGCTGCCTGGATGGCGGCAACAGTTGTACCATACTTTTTGGCGAGACGGTCGAGCGAGTCTCCACTTTTTACCTTATGGTTCTGAGTTGTGGATTTTTTGTTTTTGCCGGCTGAATTCTGCTGGGCAACGCGATCTTTACGAGTCTGCTTTGACGGAGTGGATGCGTCGGCCGCGTAGTTATTTGCTGATGCTGGTTTGCGGTTCAAGCCTCCGGTCGCAGTTACCGGTTTGCGCTCTGCAGAAGTTTGTCGGGCAGTCTGAACGGGAGCTGTTTCCTCACGTTTCACAACAGCGACTTCTTCGGGAGCAACACGTTCTACTACTTCGATAACGAGCTGGTCGCCCTCTCTTACCTTGCCGCGGCGCAGGTGGTTCCAGCGCTTGATGTCGGTGGCCGAAACACCGTACTGACGGGCGATGTCGCGGATGTTTTCACCGCGTCCGACGGTGTGGGTGCGCTTTACAGTCTGTTCGGTCGTGGCTACAACTGCAATTTCGTTGTTCTCGCCGGCGTTTGCCGACTGTCGGGCCATCAGCGCAAGATTAGCGTCGCCGTTGTCGTTAACGATTTCTGGTACCGTGTTTTCGCCTGGTTCAACGTAGGTGCGGCGGGCGTAAAGAGGTGCGTCGAACGCTATGATGTCGTTTTCGCTCATCAGGTAGCTCAGACACTGCTGTTTGGGCAGCGTGAGAGTGTAAGGGTGATAGTCGCCGGGAATTATGTCGGAGAGGAACTGAGGATTGAGCATCCTTATTTCTTCCACGGGGATATTGAGTACGGCCGCTATCTGGTTGAAGTGGACATATTTGTTTACTTTTATGGTGTCGGTTATGAGCTGGCGTTTTACCACTGTCGGGCGGATTCCGTGGTTACGGTAGAAATTCATCACGTAGTTTGCGGCGATGAATGCGGGCACGTAGCCGCGGGTTTCGGAGGGGAGGAAGTTGTAGATCTGCCAGAAGTCCATTTTATCGGTTCCTCCGGCACGGCGGATTGCCTTGTTTACGTTGCCGGGGCCGCAATTGTAGGCAGCGATGGCGAGAGACCAGTCGTGGTATATTTCGTAGAGCTGCTTAAGGTAGCGGGCGGCGTTGCGCGATGCCTGGATGGGATCGCGGCGTTCGTCGACGAGCGAGTTGACTTCCATTCCGAGTCCGCGGGCCGTGGCAGGCATAAACTGCCATAGGCCGGCAGCTCCCGCACGCGAGATTGCGTTGGGGTTAAGCGCGCTCTCTATGACGGGGAGATACTGGAGTTCGGTGGGCATTCCCTCTTTGAGCAGTTCTTCAAGGAAAATGTTGCCGTAATAATTGTGGAGAGCGAGCATGTCGGCCACGAGGCCGCGTTTTTTCACGAGATACATGTCGATGAACTTCCCGACGATGGAATTGTAAGGCATCTCAATTGCAGTAGGAAGCGATGCCAGCCTTTGCTCATATTCTTTGGCGGTTCCAGTGGATACTCCTGATTTTGCGGGAGCGTCGGGGGCAATGTAGTTGAGAAGATAGAAATTTTCTTCGAGCTCGCGTGTCTTGGTCTCAAAACTTTCGGGAGCTATTACATTGTCGTCGGAAATTGAATGTTTGATGTCGAGAATTGAAGGCGCACCCCATGCCGCGATGCTGAATGCGCTTGCCAAAAGGAGAGTGGAAATAGTTTTTTTCATTGCAATACTCGGATTTTTAAAAGTTTAACGCCCATTGCAGTCCCACGCCCGGATAGCGTGTTCTTGCATCAGGAATAAGAGCAGGGGATACCTGCATGGAGAGATCGGGAGAGATGTCGAAGTGAGCGAGCGAGGCATCGACGTAAGCGTCGACCATAGCGAGGAGATAAACGCCCACCATACATATGATACAAAGGTCGCGGTTGCGCCTGTAGTAGTCTTTTCGGGCTTTGAGTGTGTTGGTCAGCCACGTTTTGTCGAGATCATCTTCCTTGACATTGGGAGGGAAGAAGTCCATATAGCTCTTGGTGGAAGGATCGTTGTCCATAATATCGGCGTATGCGCGCGAATAGTCGCGGAGCATGCCGTTGTTCCAGGAGGTGGCGTAGCCGAGTCCCATGAATCCTCCGATAACGATAGGGAGTTTCCAGTAGCGGCGGTTGTAGAGCTGGCCGAGACCCGGGCAGAGTGCGGAAAGCCACACGGCGCGGGTTGCATCGGGGTTGAAGATGTATTTCTGTTCCTCGCGCTCGATTTCCGCTGCTTCGGCATCCGCTATAAAATTTTCGGGAATGACCACGGCCAGAGTGTCGGCCGGCGTAGCTGTAAGTTCCCCTCCGTTGGTTGAAATCGAATCGACTACGACTACGGAAGGAGTTGTAACGGGTTGGCCGAGGAGAATGCTGTCGGGATACTCTGCCGTGCGGGTGGCCGCGGGTCGGCGGGGTGGAATGACCGGTTTGACCGGGGTTGCTGAAAAAATGTTAAAAGGGCAGACCAGCATGAATATGAACATGCCGGCAAGTACCGTAACGGCTATGTGATTGCGTTTGCTGTTGTTGTCCGTTTTCTCGGTAAGCATTGTATAATGTGATGATTGTCAGGATGCTGTGCATTCCGGCAGCCATCTGTTGGTTAAACATTTCAGCTTTCCTGCTGCTTTATAGTGTCAAAGATAGTAATTAATTTCTCAAGTTCCGCCTCATTTTTGAACGGAAATGTGATTTTTCCTTTTCCCGAGCGGTCGACAGAGAATCCTACCGCGGTGTTGAACCGCTGGGAGAGGTGATTCTTTAAAATATCAAAATCTTTGTTAGAAAATCTGTCAGACAGAACAGGCTCGGTCTGAATACCGTGTGCCGACGTCAGGTCGCGGTACTTTTTTGCAAGTTCCTCAACGGCACGTACCGACAGGCCGCGGCGGATGGTTTCATTGTAGAGCTTTAGCTGGAGGGTAGGATCGTCGATGGTGAGAAGTGCCCTTGCGTGGCCCATGTCGACCCGTTTGTCGCGCAATCCGAGCTGAACTTCGGCCGGCAGACGTAGGAGGCGCAGGAAGTTGGCGATTGTAGCGCGTTTTTTGCCGATGCGCTCGCTGAGTCTTTCCTGAGTCAGGCTGAACTGGTCGATGAGCTTCTTGAATGTCAGCGCGATCTCAATAGCGTTAAGATCCTCGCGCTGAATGTTTTCAATGAGCGCCATCTCGGTGAGTTCGGCGTCGTTGGCGGTTCGTATGTAGGCGGGTACAGTTGTCAGGCCTGCTATCCTGGCGGCGCGATAACGGCGTTCGCCGGCGATAATCTGGTAAGCGTCCGGGCCGATTTTGCGCAACGAAAGAGGCTGGATTATACCAAGTTCGCGAATGGAACGTGCGAGTTCCTCGAGAGCCTCCTCATCGAAAATCGAACGGGGTTGCTCAGGGTTGGGTGTGATTTTGTCGATGGCGATCTCGTTGATGGCCGACGAACCCCGGGCGGGAGTATCGTCCATTGAAGGTATCAGGGAGTCGAGCCCGCGGCCGAGTGCGGGACGTTTGGGTGTTGACATAGAGAGCAAGAGATTATTTGTTGCGTGAAATTATTTCGCGGGCGAGGGCGAGGTGAGCGGTGGCACCGCGGCTTTCCGCGTCGTAGAGCAATGCGGGGAGGCCATGGCTCGGAGCCTCACTGAGCCGGATGTTTCGCGGAATTACGGTATCGAATACCATGGAGGCGAAATGCCCTTTGAGTTCTTCGTAAATTTGGTTGGCAAGGCGAAGACGGGCGTCGTACATGGTCAGGAGAAAACCCTCTATTTCAAGGGCCGGGTTCAGTTTGGATTTGATTATACGGATGGTGTTGAGCAGCTTTGTGATACCTTCGAGGGCGAAATATTCAGCCTGAACCGGGATTATGACCGAGTCGGCGGCAGTAAGCGCATTGACGGTGATGAGTCCGAGCGAAGGGGAGCAGTCGATCAGGATGAAGTCGTAGCTGTCTTTTACCGAGGCAAGCGCGCGTTTCATCACATTTTCTCGTTCGGGCTTGCTTATCAGCTCGATTTCGGCACCGGCGAGGTCGATACGGGAGCCAACCAGGTCGAGGCCTTCCACACAGGTGGCGGTCTGTGAACCGGCAACGGGATAGTCGTCTACAAGGCATTCGTAGATCGAGGAAGTCATGGACTTAGGGTCAATTCCGTAACCCGACGTTGAATTAGCCTGCGGGTCGGCGTCGATAATCAGTACTTTTTTGCCTTCCGAGGCGAGCGATGCGGCGAGATTGATGGTGGTTGTGGTTTTCCCAACGCCGCCTTTCTGGTTTGCTATAGCAATAATTTTGCCCATAGTTTATGAATTTTGCCACAAAGTAATATAAAAAACACAAACGCGCGGCAGGTGAATTGTGTAAAACGTGTTAAAATGTTGATAACTCGCCCGGAATGTTAATAAGAGAGGGAAAGGGAAAACGATCGGATTGGCCGATCTCTTTTGTATATCGGAGGTGCCTCGGTATCGAAGTATTCTTCAGTAAAGAATGTGTTTGGCATTTTGAGAGAGATATTTTCGGGATATTCGCTGCAATTTGCTAATTTTGCAGTTGGATTCCGCAAAATGCCCGGCCGGAAGGGCTTTTTTTATACCCTTAACCGATGAAACTGAACATGGTGCGGTCTGAAATGTTTGAGAATATGGATACGTCTACTAAAATACGATTCGGATTCATAGCGTTGCTATGGCTTGCTCTCTGCTATATAGTGGTGGTTTCGCAGCCGTTCACTCTCCGCGTAGCTTTTATTATAGTGGCGTCGGGCATCATTGTATGGGTGCCGTTGTATAAAAAGTATATCAGAAATGGAAAAAAGGGAAACGACAAGCACTGATCCGCTTAAGGCCACGACGGTAAAAGCGGGGCCTCTGTTGGGCAAAATAGAGTCGCCGTCCGATTTGCGCAAGCTCTCGGTGGAAGAGCTCCCGCAGGTGTGTGCCGAAATCCGCGATTTCCTGATTCAGTCACTGTCGGTTAATCCCGGGCATTTTGCTTCGAGTATGGGCGCAGTGGAAATAACAGTGGCGCTTCACTACGTTTTCAATACCCCGTATGACCGCATAGTCTGGGACGTAGGTCATCAGGCTTACGGTCATAAGCTTCTTACCGGCCGGCGCGACAGTTTCGCAGGCAACCGGAAGCTTGGTGGGCTGAGCGGATTCCCCAATCCTGATGAAAGCGAATACGATACGTTCGTGGCGGGACATGCGTCGAATTCCATATCGGCAGCCCTCGGTATGGCGGTTGCGACATCTCTGAAGAAAGAAGATCCGGAAAGAAACGTGATAGCCGTGATAGGGGATGCCTCGATAAGCGGCGGCCTTGCTTTCGAAGGTCTTAACAATGCTGCAAATTCCAACAGTAATCTGCTTATTATCCTGAACGACAACGATATGTCGATTGATCACAACGTAGGGTCGCTCAACTCCTACCTCGCCCATCTCACCACGAGCAAGGGTTACAACAACTTCCGCTACAAGATATACCGTAGGCTCAAGCGCTGGGGACTCGTTACGGAGAAGGGGAGAGGCAAGATTCTCAGGTTCAACAACAGTCTGAAGTCGCTCCTTACTGACGGACGAAATATTTTCGAGGGCCTGAACATCAGGTATTTCGGACCTTTCGACGGTCACGATGTCGGACGAATCGTGGGAGTGCTCAACGATATAAAGGATATGAAAGGCCCGCGTATACTGCATCTTTGCACTGTAAAAGGCAAAGGTTTCGGGCCGGCTGAAAAGGATCCGGCATCATGGCATGCGCCCGGACTGTTTGATCCCGGAAGCGGAAAGAAAATCAGCGGAAAAGGTAAATTGCCCAAATATCAGGATGTTTTTGGGGAAATGCTTGTGGATCTTGCCGAAAAAGACGATCGGATTGCAGGCATCACAGCCGCGATGCAGTCGGGCACGTCGATGTCGATGCTGGCAAAGGCATTCCCAGAAAGGACTTTCGACGTGGGTATTTCGGAAGGTCATGCCGTAACTTTTGCCGGCGGTCTGGCTAAAGAAGGAATGAGGCCTTACGTGGCTATTTATTCATCGTTTCTCCAGCGTGCTTACGATCATATTATCCACGATGTGGCCATACCTCGCCTTCCGGTGACGTTCTGCATTGACA
>UROS01000134.1 GCA_900549445.1 uncultured Porphyromonadaceae bacterium
GACAGATATTTTTTCTACTGCCCGGCTGTCGATCCATGCCCGGTGGGCGTTGTCGATTTCAACATCATACCACGTGGTGGCAACGGAATCGGTTGTGGAGCGGACCGAGTCGAGAATCTTTATTTTCGTGCCCTCGTGGAGAAGCATGGCTTCCTGCGTACGGTCTCGCGGAGCGCGGGGGGCCGTGGAAAGGATGGTGGAGGGTGCGGTTATTACGGCCGCGTCATCTGCAAGCGACGGAGCCGCCGCACGGACGGCGAGGAAAATAAATATTCCGCAGAAAATCAGCGTTACGATTCCACCAAAAAATCCGATTTTGCGCAGTGTTATCGACGACTGGAATATGTAGAGTCCGGCGCCTCCCACCGTAAAAAGAAACATTGCAAGCGCCAGAATGGCCCAGGTATCGCTTTTCGCCTTGTTGGCGGCCGAATCGAGAGCATTGCCGATGAATGTTCCTTTTTCGCCAGGGCGGTCTACGATTTTTCCGTTGACAAACTCAAGATTGTCGCGCGTATCGGCGCTCGTAGGATCGAGGCGCAGCGAGCGTTCGTAAGCCACAATCGCCTTACCGTTTTCTCCGAGCCGGTAATAACAGTTGCCGAGATTATAATACAGAGAGGCCGACGACCCTTCCTCTTTAAGAATCTTGTTGTAGATGGCAGCCGCCATCTGATAATTCTCTGCCATATAGGCCGAGTCGGCCTGTTCGGTGAGGGTAGAGGCCACTGCCCCGGAGATAGAGGTGATTATAGCGATTATAGTGGTGAGAATCAGTCTTTTCATAATCATTTACGGTTGAGTTTTACGTCCTCCATTCTGTTGATTGCTTCCGCACCCTGATTGAAGATACTGTCCATGCGGCTTGAGCTGTCGGGGGTATAGCGCGCCATCTCGCAGTCATCGAGAACTGCTATAAGGCTGTCGCTTACCTCGGCCGGACACCCTTTTTCGGTAAGAGTTGCAACTATGTTGTCGCGGCTAAGCTGGCTTACGGGTATCGACAGTTTGTCGGAGAGGTATCCCCACAGGGCTTTCAGCATTTCGGCGTAGAATTTTTCCGAATCGCCTGAATTCATGAATCCGGCTGCGGCTTTCAGACGCTTGCGCGCTACCTTGTTGGCTTTCGACTGGCGTCGGCCGGCCACGTCGGCGTTCAGTCGCGCACGGCGGCCGTAGATAGCCACTGATGCTATCAGGCCAAAGAGAGCCACGGCATAGATAAGCCAGTACCATAACTTCATAACTATCGGCGTATGGTCGGGCTGCGGGTTCTTGTCGCCCTGATGGATATGGCGGATGTCGGTATTCTTTGTCTCAATGTCTTTTTTCTCTGTTGTAGCGGGCGCAGATACGCCTTTCGCCACCTTGATGTCGTAGGTGGGAGTGGAGAGGGTCACGTATTTCTTTTCGGTCGGGTCGAAGTAAACAAACTTGTCGCTGCCGATCTTGAAATCGCCCACCGACTGCGGCACAAACGTGTATTCCACAGTCATGCTTCCGGTCACGTCGTTGCCGCGCACCTCGGCTCTTATATCGCTCTTCGGGGTATATTGCTCGAATTCACTGGGAAAATCAATTACAGGCTCCTTTACGTATTTGATATTGCCGGTACCTGAAACAGTATATATAAGTGTGGCCGGGTCGTTGGTTCGGAACGAGTTGCCTACGAGTTTCGAGTCGACGGTGAATTTACCCACCGCGCCGAAGAATCCTTCGGGCTGGGGCTGGGGGAGAGGCAGGATGTCGACCGCGGCGCTGTTGGAACTTACTTTTATCTTGGCTTCGCGCGGCTGGCGCACCTGAAACATACCCATGTTCACATTGTCGTACTGGACAACAGATATGTCGTAGTTGCCTGAATTGATGGTGAGCCTCCCCGATTTCTGAGGGAAAATAATGCATTTCTTCAGCACCGCCGTCATATATTCCTGACCGTTGTAGTTCTCGATTTCGTTTAACGAAGGCTGAAGATCGACTTCCTGAATGAGAAATCCGTCGAAACTGGGCTGCTTGGTAGGCATGAACGACGAGATGGAATATTTCGTGTAGAGCTTTATGGTGCACGCTATTGCTTCCTGCTCGTAGGCCGACGTACGCGAGAGTATGATGCGGACGAAAACGTCGTTTGACTTTACCTGCCGTCCGGCTGCCTGAGTGTCGGGATCGTCAATCGCCACCGGCCTCTGGGATGCCGGTTTGTCGCGGTCGGAGCGGGGCTGCACGGTAAAAGTAACCGGTTTTGTCGACATTTTTTTACCGTCTACGGTTACCGAGGCCGCCGGAATCGTGTAGGTGCCGGCGTTGCCCGCACGGTAAAAATATGTGAATTCAACCGTGGAACTCGACGAAGTCCTTCCGTTGATTATCTGATACGACTGCGAGGTTGAGGTGGAGGGGCCGTAAAGCAGCGTGCAGCCGGAGATCTGCTGTACGTTTATGCTGTTGCTCTGCGCGTCGGTGAGCTTGAACGTAACGGGAAACTTGTCGCCTTCATAAACGCCTCTCGGAGGCTTTACCGTGAAGGTGACGTCGGCGGTAGCCGTAAAGGCTATCGCCATCAACAGGATGAATATATATCGTTTCATTGTCATGATTCGGAATGTAAGAAGTGAAACGTCGTGTTGCTGTCGTCCGACATTACAAAAATAAGATTGTCGTCGGCCGGTTCGTCATTATGGCGCGGTTCTGAATTGCCGGGATTATGCGGAACCCGCTTTTTTTGCCCTTCCTTTACAACGTCGAGAACAACGGTGGAGGGAACATAGGCGAATTCGCGTTGAATTGAAGGCCCGAAAGAGAAAAACGGGTCGGTCATCCCTCTGTAGTCAGGCGATATGCCGAATATTCCCGGTTCGAATTTTATTTTGCCGGTGGAAGAAGGTGTGACTACATATCGTTCGAGCACCCATACTCCGTAAATTTCTCCGTTTATCCTCTCGTCGGGGAGTCGCTCCGCGCGTGCGGGCACACGGTCGATGGTGCAGTTTTTTGCCGAGGGTGTCTCGTAGGCCTTGAACTTGTCTATCTTAAAGCGCGAATAAAGAACAACGGAAAGCGTGACCGGTTCGCCTGTTTCCGCATGCAGGGCCGAAAGCTCGAGCTTGAGGAATATGTCGTCGCCCACCGGAACGAGATCGTCGCCGTCCTCCACGTTTATTGTCGTGCTCTGCGATTTATATTTTCTGTCGCCGATTTCCACCGTGGCCGGTTGAATATCGCACTGTCCGCGGCGGTCGGCACGGTATGAAAACACGTAGCGTGTTATGTCCGTCACCTTATTTCCGCTCCAGAAATCCATGAACCGGCGTTCGGAGTACGGGCCTGCCATCTCGAGCTGTGTGCATCCCTTGATTTTCGGGACTTTGACAGACGGAGTGTCGCCCGGATCGGAAACAATAGTGTAGGTTACCTGAAATACCTCGCCTACGGCAACATTGGCCGCCGACACCTGCATGCTTACAGGTGATCCCATAGACCGCTGGGCGAATGCGGCTCCAAGTCCGAGAATGAATGCCAATATTATGGAAAGGTATTTCATAGCGGCGATATTGTTGATTACCAGGGATTGGTTACGGGGCGGCGCGACGGCGCACCGTTTTTACGCTTTTCAGCGTTTACACGGGCACGGGTGGCGTTTTCCTCGTTTTCCATCGTTTTCAGAATCTTCTGGGCGTTCTCAGGGCTTATGCCGCCCTGCTGCTTCTGCTGGGGCTGTTGCTTCTGATCCTGAGGCGGCTGCTGTTGCTGCGGCTGATCCTTCTTGTCCTGATTCTGGTCTTTGTTCTGGTCTTGATTCTGATTCTGATCTTTGTTCTGATCCTTGTTCTGATCCTTATTCTGATCCTTGTTCTGATCTTTGTCCTGGTCTTGATTCTGATCCTTGTTCTTGTCCTGATTCTGTTGCTCCTGAAGCTTCTTTTGGGCAAGGCGAAGGTTTTCGCGGGCCTTGTCGTTGTCGGGATTCCGGCGCAGGGCGTTTTTGTAGTTTTCCACGGCCGAACCGTAGTCCTGACTGTTGAACGCCAGATTGCCCAGATTGTAGAACGCTTTCTCGGCTATTCCGATGTTTTCGGCATCGCGTGCGAGTCCCTGCAGGATATTGGCGGCCTCACCTGCGGTTTCGCCGGTGGCGTTACCCTGCCGCAGCAGCGACGCTGCGAGATTGAACTGTGCGATCTCGTTTGCTACATTCTCTTCAAGCGCCTTGCGGTAAGCCACTTCGGCGTCGGCGAATCGCTGCTCGCGGTAAAGTTTGTTGCCTTTCACAATGAAGTTGCGTTCGTGGCGGGTAGACTCGGGTGTCTTTTCCTCTGCGGCGCCCGCATACGGCATTGCCATGAAAAGAGCAAGTATGACGGCTGAAACGGGTTTCATCATTTTTTCTCTCCTTTCGTCTTTGAAAAGAATTCATACTGTTTGAGCCAGGAAATCTTTCGTGTCACCACGAAGCAGTCGGCCACAAGCAAAATCAGCGCAATCCATGCCACAATAGGGAATTGCTCGCTCTGCGGTGAGAAGGTTTTGCGTTCGAATTCCGTTTTGGCGAGTGTGTCGAGCTTGTCGTTTACATCAGCCACGGCGCTTGATGAGGCGCCGTTCACGTAGATTCCGCCGCCTGCCTGTGCTATCTGCTGTGCGGTCTTGTCGTCGAGATGCGTAACAACCTCCTGGCCGTTGTAGTCGGTGAGATAACGCCCCTGACCGATGGGAATTCTTGCACCGCGCTGGGTTCCGAGACCAATCACGTCGACCTGAATTCCGGCGTCGGCCGCCTGCTTGGCGGCTTCAACGGCGTTGTCCTCAAAGTTTTCTCCGTCGGTTATCACTATGATTGCCTTCTGAAACTTGTCGTCGGGCGTGAATGAATTCATGGCCATGTCGAGAGCCGCACCGATGGCTGTACCTTGAGTGGGAACCATTTCGGTGGTGATTCCGTTGATGAACATTTTGGCCGAAACGTAGTCCGACGTAATCGGCAGCTGCGTGTAGGCGTCGCCGGCAAACACAATCAGACCGACTTTGTCGTCCTGCATCTTGTCGATGAGTTTCTCAAGGATATGTTTTGCGCGGTCAAGGCGGCTTATGCCGCCATCGTCGTCGGTCGAAGATGCGAGCATTGAGTTGGAAACGTCGAGACAGACCATAACTTCTATACCCCGTGAAGTCTTGGTTTCGGCGCTGTCGTTGTCCAGACCGCCGGTTGCACGCGGGCGTGCTATAAGAATCACGAGTACGGCGAGAATCACCAGCGCCACCGATATTTTAACCCAGGGCATGTATTTCGACACGTCGGGCATAAGATGCTCAAGCACCCCGGGGCGTCCGTAGCGCGAAATCTTGCGCCGCCGGGCCAGCCTTGCGAGAATGAAAAGCCCCGCGAAAGCCGGTATGAGCAGCAGCAGATATAGAAGATGGGGATAAGCGAAACTGATCATAATTCTCAATGGGTTTGTTAGGGTATGGTGCGCAAAACGGTGTAGCGGAGCAGCAGAATCAAGCCGAAAAGAGCGAGGGCGGCGATGGCCCATGGCATATAGTCATCCTCGGTGCTCGTGAAGTTGCGCAGATCCATTTTTGTTTTTTCCAGACGGTCGATTTCGGCGAAGATTTCGGATAGCACGTTGTTGCCGGTGGCGCGGAAGTATTTTCCGCCCGTGGTCTCGGCAATGTTGCGGAGTGTGGTTTCGTCGATTACAACCGGGAGGTTCACATATTCTATTCTTCCGAACATATTTTCCTGAGGATACGGGGCGGTGCCGTTTGTACCGATACCGATTGTATAGACCTTGATGCCCATCTGCCGGGCGATTTCGGCTGCGGTCTGGGGTGCCACGTTGCCGGTGTTGTTCGAGCCGTCGGTGAGCAGGATAATGCTCTTTGATTTGGCTTTTCCGTCTTTGATTCGGTTGATTGAGGTGGCCAGTCCGTCGCCGATGGCGGTGCCGTCCTGCAGCATGCCCATCCTGATGTCGTTGATATAATTGGCGATAACGCTGCGGTCGGTGGTCATGGGAATGGCGGTGAAGCTCTCGGCTGCGAAGATTACCACTCCGATGTTGTCGCCCTCGCGGCCGGCCACGAATTTTGAAGCCACCTCCTTGGCCGCCTCAAACCGGTCGGGATTGAAGTCGCGGGCGAGCATACTGGTGGAAATATCGAGAGCCAGCACGATGTCGGTGCCTTCCACGCTCGAAGTGTGCCATGAATCGCGGGTCTGAGGGCGTGCGAGAATCACGATGATGCACCCGATCACCCCGAGTTGCATAATGAACAGCAGGTGCGACAGGTATTCTTTCCAGGAGCGGGGCAGCCGGGCAACGGGTGCAATCGTTGAAACCTCCAGCGAGGCATGAAGATTGCGCCGTTTCCAGACATACCATGCTATGAGCGGTATGA
>UROS01000135.1 GCA_900549445.1 uncultured Porphyromonadaceae bacterium
AGTCTCAATGAGGTCGGGACGTCCGCCGGTCACACCGGCCGCCTGGTTTGGCTGCTGGAGCGAGTGGGTTGAGTCGAGAATCACGGGGCAGCCGAATTTCTGCATTTCGGGGATGCCGCGGTAGTCGACGATGAGATCCTGATAGCCGAACGACACTCCGCGCTCGGTTAGGGCCACGTTGCAGTTGCCGGCCTCACGAACTTTCTCTACGGCGAAGCGCATGGCGTCGGGCGACATGAACTGACCTTTCTTGATGTTGACGGCTTTGCCTGTGCGGGCGGCGGCAACGAGGAGGTCGGTCTGACGGCAAAGGAAAGCGGGAATCTGTAGGACGTCGACGAAATCGGCGGCGAGTTCGGCCTCTTCGGGCGAGTGGATGTCGGTCACTACGGGGATGCGGAAGGTGTCGCGCACCTTGGCGAGGATCCGGAGGGCCTCCAGATCGCCGATTCCGGTGAAGGAATCGAGGCGGGAGCGGTTGGCTTTGCGGTAAGAGCCTTTGAATATGTAGGGGATGTCGAGAGTTTCAGTAACCTTGACTATTGTCTCGGCTATGTCCATTGCCATTTTCTCCCCCTCGATGACGCATGGGCCTGCGAGGAGGAAAAAGTTAGGACGGTTGCTGTAGTCTTGAAAGTTCATGAGGATATCTTATATACATTATATATTATAGCAGGAGGCGGTCTATGGCGTGGCAGGCTGTTACGGCATAGAGGGCAGCGGTTTCGGTGCGGAGGCGCTCCTCGCCGAGGGTGACGGCAGTGAATCCGGAGTGCAGGGCCGATTCGATTTCTCCGGGCGAAAAATCGCCTTCGGGACCGATGAGAATGAAAGTGTCGGCGCCCGGACGGTAGGCTTTCGAGAAGTCGCGGCGCTCCACGGCGGGATCGCAGTAGGCCACGAAGCGGTCTGTGCCATCGGGAATGGCTGCCAGGACTTCCGCGAGGGGAGTCATGGGCACGATTTCGGGCAGGGTTGCCTTGAGCGACTGCTTCATGGCCGATACGGCCGTGCGCACGAGCCGCTCTTGCTTTATTTCGCGCCGTTCGGAGTGGCGGCACAATACCGGCACTATTCTGTTGACGCCGATTTCAGTAAGTTTCTCCACCAGCCATTCCATGCGGTCATTATGCTTGGTGGGAGCTACCGCCACGGTTATGAATCCTTTCCACGACTGCGGTTCGACGGTCTTCGAAACCACCTCTACCACGGCGCGGCGCGGGTTGGCGTCGAGCAGCCGGCAGGAGTAGATGCCTCCTTTGCCGTCGACGGCCTGCAGCGGGTCGCCCGGTTGCATGCGGAGCACTCTCACGGCGTGGGCGGAGTCGCTTTCTGGAAGCACCGGACTAAGGGCTATGTCGGGGGCGTAGAACTGAATCATGGATCGGTAACAATAGCGGGGTTATTCTTCAATGAAGCCGTCGGCTGGCGAGTCGATGCCCTCCGCTTTCTTCACTTCGGAGGCCGGAATGGCCATGTCGTTTTTCTTTTCTTTGAAAATTATCATGAACAGGACGGCAACGACGAGGGCATAGCCGGCGAAGATGAACCAGGATGTCTCCCAGCCCGAAATCTGTTGCATGGGCGTGAGCCCCGGACGGTAAACGTGACTGTTGACAACCGCCTGGGCGGCAAGAGTTCCCACAGTAGCTCCCACACCGTTGGTCATAATCATGAAGAGACCCTGAGCTGAGCTGCGGATATCGGGGGAGGTCTCGCGGTCTACGTAGAGGCCGCCCGACACGTTGAAGAAGTCGAAAGCTATGCCGTAGACGATGCATGAGAGCACGAAGAGCCAGACGCCGCTGCCGGGGTCGCCCAAGCCGAAGAATCCGAAGCGGAACACCCATGCGAACATCGACATGAGCATCACGCCCTTTATGCCGAATTTACGCAGGCAGAACGGAATGAGGAGTATACAGAGAGTTTCGCTGATCTGGGACAGGGAGATGAGGGCGTTGGCGTTGTTGGCGCCCCAGGTCGAGGCATATTCGGGAATTTCGGCGAAACTGGTGATGAAGGGGTTGCCGTAACTGTTAGTAATCTGCAGCGACACGCCCAACAACATGCTGAAAATGAAGAAAATCGCCATTTTCTTCGACTTGAAAAGCGAGAAGGCCTTGAGTCCGAGGCTTTCGGCGAGGGTAGCACCTTTTCCTTTGTTTACCGGGCATGCAGGCATTGTAAGGGCATAGACGGCGAGGCAGAAACTCAGGATGCCTGAAGTAAACAGCTGCATGTAGCTCTGCTGGAACTGAGTGAAGTTTACGAAGAGCATGGAGCAGATGAAGCCTATGGTACCGAACACACGTATGGGCGGGAAGTGTTTCACGGTGTCGAGTCCGGCACGGGTAAGCGCATTGAAAGCCACTGAGTTGGACAGGCCGATGGTGGGCATGAAAAAGCCCACCGAGAGGGAGTAGAGCGTGAACAGTGGTCCGAACTGCACTTCGGCGGCGGTCATTGCGTAGCTTGCAGCGGCACACATGAAAATGCCGGCGGCAAAATGGCAGGCGCTCAGCATGCGCTGAGCCGGCACCCAGCGGTCGGCGACTATGCCGACGAGCGCGGGCATAAAGAGCGACACGATGCCCTGCACCGTGTAGAACCAGCCTATGTCGCTGGCGAGACCTATGCGCATGAGGTAATTTCCCAGTGAGGTGAGGTAGGCTCCCCACACTGCAAACTCGAGGAAATTCATCGCCGCGAGGCGTACTTTCAGGGTTTTCATAACAATATTTTTCGGTATTACTTGATTCAGTGGTCTGACGGAGCGGAACCGGCTCCGGATTCGGCGTCGCCGCGTTTTCGTTTGAGGATTTCAGCCACTTTCGCGGCCTGCTCGTATTCCTCCTGCTGGATAAAGCGTGCAAGCGAGCGCTCCAGTTCCTCCACGGCGTAGTTCTCGAGTTTCGGTTCCTGCGGAGCTGGGTCCGGGGGAAGATCGTCGCCTCCGGCTTCCTTTTCCGGATCGTCGTCGGATTCCATTACGAAGCCGGTTTCGTCGAGAATCTTCTGTGTAGTGTAGATGGGGGCGTCGGTGCGCATGGCAATGGCGATGGCGTCGCTTGTGCGGGAGTCGATGGTTATGGTGCGGTCGCCGTCGGAGAATGTCAGCTCCGAAGAAAACACACCGTCTTCGAATTTATAAATGAACACCTCGCGGAGCTTCACTCCGAAGGCGTGGGCGAACGAAACGAACAGGTCGTGGGTCATGGGGCGGGGAGGCGTGATGCCCTCCATCTTCATGGCAATCGACTGGGCTTCGGCTGCTCCTATCACGACCGGAATCCTTATCGGTCCGCCGGCCTGTGCGAGAATCAGGGCGTAGGCTCCGCGCTGTATCTGGCTGTAGGAGATTCCGAGCACGGTAAGGCGGTGGCGTGGTTCAATGTAGTCCATATCAGAGTCCTGTTATAATGCCGCTTCCGAGGCAGATGCTGTGGTCGCGGTTGTAGATCACGCCGAACTGGCCGGGGGCGATGCCCTGCACCTGACGCGAGGAGTTAACAATGTAGTCGCCGTCGTGGGTGCGGCTCATTTTTGCGGGGATGAATTCAGGCATGTGGCGGTTCTTGAATGTTATATCGACGTCGTCGCAGCTGTCAGCCCACGGGTTTCGGGTGATCCAGTGCATTTCGGTAAGATGCAGTCTGTCGCCGTACTGTTTTTCAGTGTCGTAACCGCGCGACACGTAGATTACGTTGTCGTGAATGTTTTTTTTCACCACATACCAGGGGCCGCCGCTGAGACCGAGTCCCTTTCGCTGGCCGATGGTATGGAACCAGTAGCCGCGGTGTTCTCCGATTTTGCGTCCGGTCTCTATTTCAACAATCGGGCCGGGCTTTTCGCCTAAATGGCGGCGGATAAAATCGTTGTAGTTTATTTTGCCGAGAAAACAGATGCCCTGCGAGTCTTTGCGGAAAGCATTGGGCATGCGGGTGTCGAGCGCTATTTCGCGCACACGCGCCTTCGGCAGGTCGCCTATCGGAAAAATCAGGTGGCTGAGCTGATCATAAGATATGCGGCAGAGGAAGTCGGTCTGATCCTTGACGGGGTCGGGAGCGGTTCCGAGCCATACGAGTCCGTCGGCTTCTACGGTGGTGGCGTAGTGGCCGGTGGCGGTTTTGTCGAATTCTTTTCCCCAGCGCTGCTCGAAGAAGCCGAACTTAATCATCTTGTTGCACATGATGTCGGGATTAGGCGTGAGACCTTCGCGCACGGTGCGCAGTGCGTAGTCCATCACGTTGTCCCAGTATTCCTGGTGGAGTGACACCACGTCGAACGGCAGGTTGAACTTCGATGCGATATACTGGCACATCTCGATGTCTTCCTGCGCCGAGCAGTCGCCTTCGCCGGTGTCGAGCCCTATGCGGATGTAGAAGAGATGCAGGTCGTGACCCTGCTCGAGGAGCCGGTATACAGCCACGGCGCTGTCAACGCCACCCGAAATCAGAACGGCGATTCTCATGTCAGACCTCCTCTAATTCCTCCTCTTCGTGACGTCCGTCGCGGGCAATGAAGTAGAGCGATATGAAATAGTCGAGCGAAATCTTTCCGGGACCTGCGAGAAGAATAAAGAGGTATATGCCTATGAACATTATGGGCAGATATCCGGGATCGGTTGAGTCGAGACCGTAGATGCTCACATCGGGAAGCATGTCGTGGAGAATGTAGTATTCGGCCGCTACCATTGAAATCATGGGCGGAATCACCGAGAAGCGTGTGAGAAAGCCTGCCATGATGAACAGCGAGCATACAAGCTCGATAACAATCATCAGTATCAGCGAGACTTCGCTTGTCATGCCGAGCACGGTCGGGAAATCGGAGGCGAGGGAGCTGTAGTTCACCAGATGGCGAATGCCGAACTGCATGAACATGATTCCTACGAAAAGGCGGATGAAGAGGCGCGCCATGTTGGTGTAGGAAAATCCTGTTGATTTCAGGAATATCTTTGTGAGCAGATTGTAGTTGCTTGCCATAATCTCGAAAATCTTTCAAAAAGTTTGGGTTAACGGCGCTTGATCTGCCTGAATACGTCGAGCAGCTGGTTGATCGAGAGATGCTTGAACCGTATATTGTGGTTGGCGTCGAGCACGTAGAATTCGGGAGTCCCGGCCCGGAGGTCGAAAGTAAGGTCGGCATCGGGGTTGGCGGCTACCGTCCAGGCCGAAGGATAGTTTGCCACGGCCTCACGCCATTTTTCGTCGGGTTCGGTGAGCGACAGCGACACCACTTTCAGTGTTCCGGCTTCGATAAGCTCCGTTGCGCTGATGTCGGCGTCGAGCCTTATGCGCGCCAGATTGCAGTCGCTGCAGTCGGGGTCGTTGAAAAATATCACCACAACTTTGGCCGAATCGTTGTCGAGGTTGCCCCGGACGCCGTTGCGGTCGGTGTAGGGGAGCGAAGGGGCACGGTGGCCTGAAAGAGAGTTGGACAGAATGGTCTGCTGATGTTCGAACCTCGCTTTTGAGGCCTTGGGGATTTTCTTGTTTTTTACGACGGCGTTGACGAACGGCAGATACAGCTCGTCGATCCACACCTGCGCAGTGTCGCTGTAGAGCAGGCCTTCGGCTTCTTCGGTAAGGAATAGAAGGTCGTCGGGCTGCTTGGCGAGTTTGTCGGTGAAACGGTCTACGGCAGTTACAGCCGAGTCGGCCGAAGCATTCTGCAGAATCGAGAGATACACGGAAAATTCCTGCGCCATCTTTCGCTTTGAGGAGAAGGCCTTTTTCAGGTCGCAGAAGTCCCAGAAGTGGCGCGCGAGATAGTCGCATCGATCCTGGAGAGTGGACAGGGAGTCGGGAACAATAGGATACTGGAAATAGGTGTCGGCTCTGGCGCCGGAAACGAGCGCCGTGAGCATGACTATAATCAAAGAGAGACGTTTTAACATAAGAGTTTACACTTTTTCAAATACAAAGGTAGTGAAACAATTGCAAAAAGTCAAATTTTTGATTTAGTTTGGGCGGGGGGCGCATAAAAGAGAAGGCAGTTCATAATTAAACTTATGAACTGCCTTCTCTTTTATTATCGATTTGCAGAGTTTGCGTATGCAGGACTCACGTTATACATGATATGGGATTGTTATTGAACCACTCTTAATATTTACTTTACCAGTATGTTTCGGAGAGTTTGTGTCATAGTTGCCTGTGAAGTCGCCATGATATATCTTCAGAATAAATTCATCTTCCGTCATTCCCATAATTGAAAAAGTGGCGTCGATTTCACAATGGCAATCCGCATTATCTGAGGACGGGTACTCCACGATAGTCAGTACACCATCATTGTATAATACATTGATATTTACTTTCCCAAAATCGCATGGATATTCGAGCGAAGTGAATTTGCAGTTGGCTACCTGTCTCTTATACACATCTGACGCTGCCG
>UROS01000136.1 GCA_900549445.1 uncultured Porphyromonadaceae bacterium
GTATAAGAGACAGACATTATAATATATACTGGAAATATATGTTGAATGAAAAACGGAGCAGCATGCTCCACGGAATACTCCTTATAGCTCTCTTCTCATGTGCCGCCTTCTATATTGGCGACGCCAGTTTCTTCAAGGAAATATCCTTCAGTCCGATGATTATCGGAATCATCCTCGGAATGCTTTATGCCAACAGCCTGCGCAACAATCTGCCTGAGACCTGGGTGCCCGGCATACAGTTCTGCTCAAAGAAAATTCTGCGGCTGGGCATTATTCTCTACGGCTTCCGTCTGACGTTTCAGGAAGTTGTCAACGTAGGCGCCGCGGGCATCATCATCGACGCTATAGTAGTGGCCGTGACCATTATCGGTGGTGTCTATCTTGGCAAACTGTTGAAAATGGACAAAGAGATAGCGCTCCTGACGTCGATCGGCAGCGGCATCTGCGGCGCGGCAGCAGTGCTTGGCGCAGAATCGACTATCCAGACCAAGCCGTATAAAACGGCCGTGGCGGTAGCGACCGTGGTGATTTTCGGCACCATCTCCATGTTCCTCTACCCTATCGCATACCGCGCGGGAATCCTTGACCTCACCCCCGAGGAAACGGGCATCTTCGCCGGCTCAACTCTCCACGAAGTGGCGCACGCCGTGGGCGCAGGCAACGCAATGGGTCCGGAGATTTCCAATGTTACGGTCATCGTGAAGATGATCCGCGTGATGCTCCTTGTGCCGGTCCTTCTGATTCTCGGCTGGTGGGTGGCAATGGAAGCCAACAAAGGCAAAGGAGAAAACAAGGGAGGTAAAATCGCAGTGCCCTGGTTTGCTGTAGGATTCCTCGTGGTAATCGGGTTTAATTCGTTCAATCTTCTGCCTCAGGGACTCGTCGACGCCATCAATTACATCGACACCTTCCTGCTCACCATGGCCATGGCGGCCCTCGGAGCCGAAACGAGCATCGACAAATTCAAGAAAGCGGGCGCCAAGCCTTTTATCCTCGCTTTCGGTCTCTACATCTGGCTTCTCGGCGGCGGATACCTCCTGGCCAAATACCTCGCCCCGGCGCTTCTCTGAACCCGCGGATACCTTATTACGTTTTAACTTACAACATTATTATTGAAAAATGGGACAAATGATAGCAATAGTCGGCAGACCCAACGTGGGCAAGTCGACACTTTTCAACCGCCTGACGCAGACCCGTACGGCGATTGTTGACGACACCGCCGGCACCACCCGCGACCGCCAGTATGGCAAAGTCGACTGGAACGGAAAGGAATTCTCGATTGTCGATACCGGCGGATGGGTAGTTAACTCGGAGGACGTGTTTGAGAGCGAAATCAACAAGCAGGTGCAGCTCGCCATCGAGCAGGCCGACGAGATTTTGTTTGTGGTCGACGCTTCAAACGGCGTAACCGACCTCGACGATCAGGTGGCGCAGATTCTGCGCCGGTCTACCAAACCGGTGATTCTCGTGGCCAACAAGGTCGATTCGGGCGACAGTATCTACAATATTGCCGAATTCTACAGCCTCGGGCTCGGCGACCCCTACAGCGTATCGGCAGCGAGCGGATACGGCACGGGCGATCTCCTCGACGAAGTGGTGAAGAAGCTCCCTGAGAAAGACGACGACGGCGAAAACCTCGACGACATCCCCAAATTCTGTATTGTCGGACGTCCTAACGCAGGAAAATCATCGCTTATAAATGCTTTTATCGACGAAGACCGCCACATCGTCACCGATATCGCCGGCACCACACGCGACAGCATCTATACACGCTACACCAAGTTCGGCTTCGATTTTTATCTGGTCGACACCGCCGGAATCCGCAAAAAGACAAAGGTCAACGAAGACATTGAGTATTACTCCGTCATCCGTTCCATACGGGCCATCGAGGCGAGCGACGTGTGCATCCTCATGATCGACGCCACACGCGGCATCGAGGCTCAGGATGTGGCTATATTCTCGCTGATTCAGAAAAATAAGAAAGGGCTCGTGGTTGTGGTCAACAAGTGGGATCTCGTGGAGGATAAATCAAAAGAGGCAATCCGCCACTACGAGGAAGCCATCCGCAGGCGCTTCGCACCCTTTACCGACTTCCCGATAATTTTCGCGTCGGCCCTTACCAAGCAGCGAATCTACAAGGTGATTGAAACCGCCGTCGACGTTTACCGTAACCGTCAGCGCATTGTGCCCACCTCGCAGCTCAACACCACACTGAGCGAGGACATTGCAGCATATCCGCCGCCAAGCAACAAAGGCAAATTCATAAAAATAAAGTATATAACAATGCTCAAGGGATCCGCAATCCCGACTTTCATCTTCTTCTGCAATCTGCCTCAGTGGGTGAAGGAACCCTACAGACGCTATCTCGAGAACAAGATCCGCGAGCACTGGGATTTCCACGGAACCCCGATCAACGTGTTTATGCGCGAGAAGTAGGAGCGAAATGAATATAGTAGTGTGCGGCGCCCACCATCAGGGCGCCGCCTGCCATATTACCCAGTGTGGCCGGAAGGAAATTCGCCCAGATGGCGTCGGCGACGGCAATGTCGGCTCCTTCCATCATGCCGAGGGGTATGAAAAACATGTTGGCGATTGAATGCTCGTAGCCGAGTGCCACAAATGCCATCACCGGAATCCAGCATCCGAGCACCTTTCCCGGAACCGATTTCGACGACAGGGCAAGCCACACTGCCAGGCAGACACACCAGTTGGCGCCAATACCCTTCAGAAGAACCACGCCCCACGGCATCGACACCTTCGCTGCGGCTATTCCGGTAATGGCGGTATGCCACGGTTCCGAGGAGGTGAGTCCGCACATATAAACCATGAAGTACGTAAATGCAATCGCACCCAGAAAGTTACCGAAGTACACGAGCGCCCAGTTCCTGAGAACCACGCCTAAGCCGTGGCGGCGGCTCATGAGCGAAGGTACAAGCAGGGCATTATTGCCTGTAAAAAGTTCCGCCCCGAGAATCACAACGAGGATGAGTCCGATCGGAAACATCGCCCCGCTGAGCAGTTTCTGCATCGCGGGATTTCCGGCGGTTATGCCCGGGAAGCCGTAGCCGACTACCAGGGAGAGGATTCCGCCGAGCGAGATATAGCAGCCGGCAAAAAAAGCCGACACCAGAAGTTTTCTGACGTTTGCCGAAGTTAACGAGGCTTTTGCAGCCCCTGCCGCTGCGGCGGCTTCGATGGTTTCGCGGGGTGTTCTCATTTTATGATGACTTGACTGATTCGGACTGCAAAGTTAGCTACCGCACGCTGATTTTGCAAATATGGCGAAAAGGAAGTAACTTTGCCGCGTTATGACAAAAGCACTGTTTTTCGACATTGACGGCACTCTCGTGAGTTTCCGCACCCACCGCATACCGCAATCTGCGGTCGATGCGCTCACCGAGGCTCACCGCCGCGGCACCGGTATATTCATATCCACCGGCCGACCCCGCTCCATCATTAATAACCTCGGCGCTATCTCCCATCTCATAGACGGCTACATAACCGCCAACGGAGCATATTGTTTCGCCGGAAAAGAGGTTGTGGCGTGCTCTCCTGTCGACAACGCCGACGCCCGGGCGATGATCCGTCGCTGCGACGAAACCGGTACCGCAATTATGGTCGTGGGAGAGCACGATCTGACAATGCACAACGCCACCTCCGAGTCAATTCACATTTTCCGAGATCTTCTGAAAGTCGACAATCTGGGACTCGATACTCCCGTGGAAAAGGTTCTGCAACAACGCATTCTTCAACTGACGCCCTTCGTCACCGCCGACAGGGAGCATGAAATCATTACTGAACCGGCAAAATTCGAGGCCGGACGGTGGCATCCGGGGTTCGTCGACCTTACCGCTGCGGGTGTCAGCAAAGCCGAAGGGCTGCGCGCCATGGCACGGCATTTGGGCATCGGGCCGGCGGAGACCATGGCCTTCGGCGACGGCGGCAACGACCTTTCCATTATCCTTGCGGCCGGTACGGGTGTGGCCATGGGGAATGCCAACGAAGTGCTTCTGAAGGCAGCAGACTATGTCACCTCTTCAGTCGACGACGACGGCATACGCAATGCGTTGCTCCATTTCGGAGTTATCTGAAACAGTCAAGAGTAAATCAACGGCTTTCACGACGCTCGCGCATTCGCTCGCGCTTCTTCAGGAAAATATGGAGCACAAGGATTATTACCAGCGTCACGCCTATTACGCCGAAATAATACAGATAGTGCCCGGCCTGAAACTCGGGATAGCCTATGTAGCTCATAACCCCGAGATAAGCGAGCAATAGAGCTGGAATTAGTGTGGAGCGTTTGATTTTCATGGAGGTTGGAGAGTTTGATGGGGATAATTATGTGTCTGATTTAAGGTTAGTGTCAGTGATTTTCTAAGTTTGATCCTCCGTAACGATGTAGCTTGAGGTTTCCGGCTCGAAAGATCCGGAAATGAGATGATTGTAGATTCGCAGACAGGCCCAGGCGTCTATCGAGGCATAGATCTGTTGGCCCGCGCTGAGTTCCGATGCTTCCCAGTTGCTGAGACGCTGGCTTTTGGAAATTCTGCCGTTGAAGATAATGCCGTAGATTTTCTGCAGACTTGAGTCAGCTATATGGAACGATTTAACCACATTCTGCAGATCTACGAAACTGCGGGGCTCAAACTGGGCGATTCTATGAAGTACATGGAAATCGTCTTTCAGCGAGAGGCCGACTTTTACCACCGAGTCGTTTTCGAGGAAAGATTTCAGTTCGGGCATGAACCCGAGTTTGTTGAGCCGGAAAAGAAACGAATGATCGAGCGTTGAAATCTGGATGAGGGATACGGTATTGGTCTGTCCCTTGCGGAAATTGGGTTTGGTTTCGGTGTCGAATCCTACGGCAGGCTGCGCCGACAGATATTCAAGAGCCTCAAGTGCACGTTCCGGATTCTCCAATACAGTTATGACACCCGGAAACTCAACGGTCGGGAGTTCTGATAGCTGCTGTTTGGAGATGGAGATGCTGTAGGGCGTTAAATCCATTAGATTGTTGTTAAAGAGGCTGTGTCGGGATAGCCCAGCGGCTTTGTCGCTATAATTTCGACAAATATAGTCATTAATTCCGACTATATCCGCCCGAAACTGAATTATTTTTGGCGGATTAAACAAATTTAATCATTTTCCCGGCCGGCGGACGGGTTGAGTGCGGGCACGAAAACAATTTCCGCATCGGGAAAATGCTTGCCCATGTAGCGCCGGAGAAATCCGCGGGTATCCTCGGCTATCACTCTGTCGGTGTCGAAATACTCATTGTAGAGAAGAGCCGCAAGACGGATTCCCCGCGATTTTATAGCCTCGAGCGACAATATGGTATGGTTGATGGAACCGAGCACTCCGTTTGTCACTAACATCAGCGGAAGCTTTCGCGATGCCACATAGTCGATAGTAAAGAAATCATCGGTAACGGGCACCATGAGTCCGCCGGCGCCCTCAACGAGCACCACGTCGTAGCGTCCGGCCAGGATTTGCGTGGAACGGTCTACTTCACCAAGGTCGATTTCACGGTTGTCGAGCCGCGCAGCCAGCTGGGCCGACGCGGGATAATGGAAAATCACGGGAGCAGTAGTGTGGTCGGTGTCTTCCGGAAGCATGCCGGTTCCCATTATGCGGCGGTGCACCTCAATATCTTCGCTGTAAAGGTCGCAGCCTGTCTGGATAAACTTCTGAGTCGCTACGCTGAGGCCGCGATCCATGTACTGTCGCGCAAGCCACCCCGTTACGCATGTTTTGCCGGCGTCGGTGTCGATGCCTGATATGAAATAAATTTCGCTCATATTCTTGTAAGTATCATATAAATAGGTTGGTATGTAAGGATATAGCCACCCTCCGCATCGGCGGGATAATCGCGCAGAATCCGCCTCGTGGCCGCTATACGGGCGGTGGAGCCCATCGCGTTGACTCCGGTGGCGCTTACATGGCGCATCATGGCGGCGGCCGAGTCGAACCGCAATGTCATAAGTTCGCTCTCGAGAAGGTCGGCGCGGAATTCCGGCGGAACGATGGCGCGGAGTGCCGCACAGTCAGCATAGGCGTGCTCTATGCCGGTGATTTCGTGGAACTTACGGTAGGTTTCGGGGCCGAAAGTCGACACCACTACCCTCCCCCCTTTGCGAAGCACCCGGGCACAATGGCGCAGAAACGCAGCCGGGGAATTGAACCACTGCATGGTGGAGGTGGAGAATATGAGGTCGGCGGATGCGGCAGCCTGACGTGCGATGCGCAATTCGCCGTCGCAACATTCCACTTCTCCTGTTCCGGCAGCGTCAGTTGCAGGGCTGAGATCCCAGAGCCGCAGAGACCGTGGATTTACCCGGCGCAGGAGTTCGCGGGTTGACAGGCCCGTGCCGCAGCCTATCTCAATC
>UROS01000137.1 GCA_900549445.1 uncultured Porphyromonadaceae bacterium
AGACAGAATCCAGGCCATGTAAGAGTTGAACTTAGCCTCGACAAAAACCTTCGTGTGCCTGCTGGTTCGAAGGCAATTCTCACAACTGATATGCTCGGCACCTCCACAATCGTGCTTAAAATGTCGGACGCCGGCGGATTCCACAACGTCGGCGATAAGCTGATAGGAGAGAATGCGGCAGGGCTTATGGATCAGGTGTCGGGTGAACTCATGCCCTCTGTCGTATCTATGACTCCGAAAATTGACTCGATACTGACGGCCGCCAATAACATAGCGTCAGATCCCGCACTTCTTTCGGCAGTTCAGCATCTCGACCGGGTGATGGCTAATCTTGAAGTGACAACGTCGCAAATCAACCGCGCATTGGCCGGAATGCCCGCCATTGTGCAGAACGCCAACGCCGTATCTGCGAACCTTAAGGACATTTCTGGAGCGTTGTCGGAGCTCAGTCAGGAATTGAAAAATGCGCCGATTGATTCGACGATGAACCACCTCAACGAAATTTCGGCAAATCTTGAGAGGGCTACGGCGCAGCTGAATTCAACCAACTCGTCGCTCGGCCTTCTTCTGAATGACCCCTCGCTGTACAACAACCTCAACAGCACGTCGGCCCATATCGACAGCATACTGATCGATCTTCAGCGCCAGCCCAAACGATACATACCCGCCATCAAGGTGTTCTGACCCAGGCGTTGATGCCTGAAGAATATTCTTCTTAGCATTTTTTTAATGCTGCCGGCGGGGATATTCGGACTAATATTTGTATATTTGTCGATAATTCGTAAATTTTTCAGATGCTTCGCCGATTATACAGAATATACATTATAATTCTTGCAATAACAAGTTCCGGACTCAACGGCATTGCGCAGATCAACACTGACCAAGTGATGCGCATAGGTCGTAATACGCTGTATTTCGAGGATTATGTGCTTTCGATTCAGTATTTCAATCAGGTTATTGCCGCCAAGCCTTATCTCGCCCAGCCATACTTCTATCGCGCCATATCGAAACTCAACCTCGACGACTACAAAGGTGCGGAGGAGGATGCTTCCGCAGCTATCGAACGCAATCCGTTTATCACGGATGCATACGAGGTGCGCGGTGTGGCCCGACAGAATCAGGGTAAGCCCCGGGAGGCAATAGAAGATTATAACCAGGCGTTGGAGCAACTGCCTGAAAACCGCGGTCTTATGTATAACAAGGCGCTTGCACAGCAGGAATCCGACGACCTCTCCGGAGCTTCAGAAACGTATGAATCCCTGCTTAAATCTTTTCCCGGTTTCGACGCAGGCTACATAGGCAGGGCAAGGCTCCGACTTGAGCAGAAAGATACTGTAGGGGCGCTTGCTGACGTGAACAAAGCTTTGGAACTCAACAAGAACGCCGTAAACGGATATCTGCTCCGTGCTGATATTTCAATCAATAGCCACAAAGATTATCAGAAGGCACTCGACGATATGAACGAGGCCATCCGCCTTGAGCCCCAGTATCCGGGATTTTTTATAAACAGAGCGTATATTAAATATATGCTCGACGACTATTTCGGAGCTATGGCTGACTTTGACTACTCGCTGCAGCTTGACCCCGACAATACGGCGGCGCTTTTTAATCGCGGTATGCTGCGGGCGGAGGTACACGACACTAACAAGGCAATCGACGACTTCTCGCGCGTGCTGGCTCTGAACCCCGTCGACTATAAGGCGCTTTACAACCGCTCGATGCTCTATGGCGAAATAGGAGCTTACAAAGAAGCGCTTGCCGACCTCGGGAAGGTTATAGAGGCGTTTCCCGACTTTGCCGCTGCATACTTCCTCCGCTACGACCTCCGCCGGCGTCAGGGCGACATGGCGGCAGCTAAACGTGATTACGACAAATCGATGGCTCTCGCCAAAACTCGTGTTAAGAAATCCGGAGCCGATACCGTGGCGTCCGGACAGTCCGGCGACAATACCGGTACCGATGGCGTGTTTCCGGAGCTGACGGCGGAAAACAGCGAGACTCAGGAGCAGGTCAAACAGCGGTTTACATCGCTCACCACCATCGACGACAATACCCGCGACGACCGCGTGTTCAACAACAAGAACATTCGGGGAAAAGTACAGGATCGCAATGTCAATATAGAACTCGAGCCCATGTTTGTGGTTACGTATTATACTTCGCCCACCGAACTCAAGCAGAGTGGCGATTACATACGTGAGGTTGATGACCTCAACTACACCAGAATGTTGCGCTACGTGCTTCAGGTAACTAACCACGAACCGCAGATGAGCGACGAAAACGCCATCCAGTCGCATTTTAATTCCATAGACTATTACAACTCATACATCTCCACTCATACTCCGAGAGCAATTGACTACTTCGGACGGGCTATGGATCTGTTTACCACCCGAAACTATCCAGCGGCCGTCGAAGACCTTAACCGGGCCATCGCTCTGACTCCCGACTTTACGATTGCCTACCTTGTCAGGTCGGTGGCGCGCTATCGCGACCGCGGACATCTCCGCGATGAGAGTGCCGGACATGCGGCCGGAGTGCCGGATGCGGCTGTCAGCAACATCCGGGCTCAGATGCAAGGCGTGATTGACGACCTCGATACGGTAATTAAACTTTCTCCGGAAATGGCGATTGCCTATTACAATAAAGGCGTAGTGTTCGCCGAGCTTCAGGACTACACCGGGGCAATCAGCGCCTTTAATAAGGCCATAGAGTTAAAACCGGATTTCGGCGAGGCGTTTTATAACCGCGGTTACGCTTACCTGCGTCTCGGCAACAAGGACGCAGGCATCTCCGACCTCAGCAAAGCCGGAGAACTCGGAATAGTGCCGTCCTACAACCTACTGAAACGAATGACAAGATAAAATATTAATACCTTAATACTAACCGGATCATGTTAACGAAAGAAAATCTCGACTACATTGAGGCCAAAGGCATATCGCCCGAAAAGGTTGAGGCTCAGCTTCAGCGTTTTGTGACAGGCTTCCCGTATCTCACCATAAAGGATGCCGCCCGTGTGGGTGCAGGAATAATGCGCCTTACTCCTGCGGAAGAGGATGCTGCCGTAAGCCGCTGGCAGGAGTATCTCGACCACGGTGGCGAAGTGGCCAAATTCGTGCCGGCTTCCGGCGCGGCGTCGCGTATGTTCAAGGCGTTGTTCGCATTCGTCGACGGCGGTACCGACGATCTCGCTTCATCGGCTCCTGTAGAGGCATTGATTTCCAACATCTCAAAACTGCCGTTCCTCCCCGAACTCAGTGCTGCTTGCGGAAAACTTTACGGAAAATCTCTCGACGAGCTGCTCAGCGAAGGCCGTAACCGCGATATTATCGCAGCCATCGTAAAACCTGAGGGAATGAATTACGGCGGTCTGCCCAAAGGCCTTTTGAAATTCCACACTTATCCCGATGGTTCCCGTACGCCTGTTGAGGAGCCCCTTACCGAGGGCGCGCAGTCGGCTGCCAACAGCAAAGGCGTGGTAAACCTCCACTTCACAGTTTCAACCAATCATCGCAAGCTTTTTGAGGAAAAATTGCGGGAAGTTGTTCCGGCAACAGAGGCCCGTACCGGAGTTAAATTCAATATCTCATTGAGTGAGCAGAAACCGTCGACCGATACTATAGCTGTCAATCCCGACAATACGCCTTTCCTGCAGGACGGTCATCCGCTCTTCAGGCCCGGAGGCCACGGCGCGCTAATAGAAAATCTCAACGATATGGAAAGTGCCGTTGTATTCATCAAGAATATCGACAATGTGGTGCCCGATTCGCGCCGCGCCGACACAATCCGTTACAAGAAGGTGATTGCCGGTCTGCTGCTTGAAGTTCACGACAAAATCGAACAGTATCTCATCGCGCTTGAGGAGAAAAACTACACCGCCGACAGCCTTAAGGAAATGCTCGATTTTATGAGCACGACACTAAATATAGATCACGCAGGTGCAGAAAAACTTGACTCTGATACCGTTGTCGCTTACATTGCCCGCAAACTCAACCGTCCGCTGAGAGTATGCGGAATGGTACGCAACGAAGGCGAACCCGGCGGAGGCCCGTTTATTACCGTTAATCCCGACGGAACTGCGTCGCCCCAGATTCTCGAAAGCAACCAGGTCGACACCTCGCGTGAGGACTATAAGAAGATGATGTCGTCGGCAACTCACTTCAATCCGGTAGACCTTGTATGCTATATCAAGGATATCCATGGCAGGAAGTTCAGTTTGCCCGATTATGTCGACCCCGATACCGGATTCATATCCTCAAAGTCGAGCAACGGCAAGGAACTGCGCGCGCTTGAGTTGCCCGGACTCTGGAACGGAGCCATGAGCGACTGGAACACCGTCTTTGTCGAAGTGCCGATCTCAACGTTCAACCCCGTGAAGACTGTAAACGACCTTCTCCGTCCTGCTCACCAGAACGGCTGATCCGGAAAACGATTGAATAATGAAGCGGGATGATGCCGCACGGTTTCATTCCGCTTCATTTCGTCTCTATCCAACCTTATTTCTTCTGGATTGTTAAATTTATAAATGATGTTTGAAATATGAACAAGCGAGAGGAAATAAAACGGATATACAGGGACTGTTTCAACGACTCGGACTCTTACATCGATCTGGTTTTCGACCGTGTCTATCGCGACGGAGAGGCAATGCTTCACCTCGGCGCCGACGGACAGCCTGTAAGCGCTCTGTTGCTTCGACGCTATGAAATGTCGTTCCATGGAAGTATAGTGCCGACTGGCTATATTTTCGGAGCCGGTACGCGCCGTAAACAGCGCGGCAAAGGTTATATGGGCCAGCTCATATTGGAAGCCCTGCGGTTTGCCCGCGAAAGGGGCGATATGATGGTAAGTCTGATTCCGGCGTCTGCTCCGCTTTTCTATTACTACGCCTCTTTCGGGTTTAAAAGCGTGTTTTACGTTAAAGAACAACGCTTTACGGCTTTTCATGCTTTCCCCGGAGAAGACGGATATCATCCAATGGAGAATAATCTCTCCGATGAGTGCTGGGAGGCGTTCAACCGATTCCAGACTCAGCGCAAATGTGCGGTTCTGCACACCCGCTCCGACTATTTCAACATTGTTGAAGACAACAGGCTCGACGGAGGTGACATTGCGGTGATGGAAGCTGACGACGATGACTGCGGCAGCCGGATAGTCTCGATGGCTTTTTCTGTACTTAAAGACGGAATCATTCTCGTGACCGATCTGATGGGTGAAAGCCGGGATGCCCGCGTGGCGGCCCTCCGGCAGCTCCATGCCCTGCATTCCGACATGCCGATGCTCCTGCTCGGCTATCCCGACGACCCGGAGGGCGGCCGGCTTATGCCGAGAGCAATGGGTAGAATAGTCAATGCCGAACTTTGTCTTCAGACCGTGGCCGCCGCGCATACCGGACTTCATTGCACCATCAGAATTTCCGATCCGCTTCTCGGAGATCTTAACAGCGGGGTTTTCGCTATAGCCGACGGAATGGTTTCGCGGCTTTCTGCCACTCCTGCAAAGCTCGATTTCGATGTGCCGGTCGACGTTTTCACCGCCATGGTATTCTCAAGCGGACATATAGGTGAAATTCTCGGTTTTCCTGCTGTGCGTCCGCGAATTAGCCTTATGCTTGATTAAATTGTAAACAACCTCTAATTATTTGTCAGAAAGATATGATTGTCAATTCAGCACGTTTTGAAATAAGCAACAGTTCTGTAAAAAAATGTCCTGATACCTCTCTCCACGAGTATGCATTCATCGGCCGATCCAACGTAGGTAAGTCATCTCTTATCAATATGCTGACAGGCCGGGCCAAACTTGCCAAAACATCCTCAACTCCGGGTAAAACATTGCTGATTAACCATTTTCTGATTAACGACCGATGGTATATCGTCGACCTCCCCGGCTACGGCTACGCCCGGCGTGGAAAATCACAGCGCGACGATCTCCAGTCTATGATTGAAGGATACATCCTTAACCGTAGCCAGATGACAAATCTTTTCGTGCTTATCGACTCTCGCCACGCTCCAATGAAGATCGACCTCGATTTTTTCGGCTGGCTTGGAGAGAACGGTGTGCCATTCTCTATCGTATTCACCAAACTCGATAAACTCGGTCCGGAGGCTGGCAAGCGCAACGTCAGGGCTTATTGTACCCGGCTTCTTGAAACATGGGAGGAGCTGCCCCCTGTATTCCTTACTTCGAGTGAGGACGGCCGGGGCCGGGAACAGATTCTCGACTATATCGAGGAGCTCAACCGCCTTCCTGTAGGTGGAAATGACGGTTTTCAAGCGGAAAAGTGAAAACAATACCCAGACTACGTTTGTTTCTTTTTCAAAACAAATCTATTTTTGATTAAGTAACTCTTGAAAATTAATTTATACTTAAT
>UROS01000138.1 GCA_900549445.1 uncultured Porphyromonadaceae bacterium
GGAAGCCGCATCGATGGCTCTCCGTCCGTTCCGTGCCCCTGTCCCTGAGCAGACTGCCACCTCCGACAATTTCGGCTATCTCGACAGCCCGAAAGGTGAAATCTGGTTCTATACCCTTGATCTCGTAACGACAGAAGTAAAGCATGAAGCTTACACTGAGTCTTTTGTCTCAGGATTCAAAGTTACTGTTTTCGACGGCAGTTTCAATGAAATCGGAAAAATCGAGGATACTGTCGAACTTCAGGAAGGAGATACCAAAGTGGCTCAGATCGGCGTCGGTGCCCAGGTTACTCAGAAGTTCTTCAATTACGACACTTCTTATGAGATCATGATTGATATCTCATGCAACACCAAAGAATATGTCAACCGCGACTACACCCTCGTGTATTCTCTCGGCAAGGAAGAGCCGATCATGACCATCCCCGGTTACTACGTGTCGGCAATCAACACCGCCACCGACAGTTTCAGCGAGAAATTCTGGATTACCTTCATCACTGAAGAGGATACTGAGACTCCGGCTGTAGGCGACAATGTCAACACCATGGACTACGTCCTCAAGACCTACAAGAGCGCAGGTTACAGCGGCATGGGCGACCCCGTGCTTGTGACCCGTGTGCCGGGCATTACCCGCGCGGGAGAGAACGACGCCATTTTCCTCGCCGCTCAGTGCGACGGACAGCCCTGGTTTGCCGTGGCTCATCTCAAATATTGCTTCTACGAAGATATGTTTGATTATGAGAACAATAATCCGACTGCCGACAATTCGCTCATAGTCGACCTCTATACAACGGAGTCGAAATTCAGCAGCAACATCAACCATTACAGCCAGAGCGCCATCCCCACCGGCGCTACTGCCGATAATCTGACGTTCAAATATCTCGGCGGCTTCTCCTACAACGACGATCTTTCGTTTGGACGCTATACTCTCGACGGTTCTCCCTCTCTCATCGTGACAACCGCAAACACCGTAAACGCCGACAGCTATACTTACGATTTCGATGTCTATACTCCCGCGGCAAAAGGAACTGAGACAGAAGGCGCTGCAGAGAAGAAACTGAACCTTGCAACCGGTATCTCGATGTGCGTTTTCCTGGCCGACGTGCCCGGCAGCGCTCCTCAGATGATGACAGTGAAGGAAGGTGATACGGATCTCTCTTTCGATTTTGTCAACCTACTCAACGGCGAGACCGAAAATTCAATCCCCTCTTCGCTCGGCGGCAACTACAATATGACCACCTCGGTTGAGCGCGTTCCCGTAGCCGGCGGAGGGTATCTCTACGCAGTGGCCCAGCTCCGCGGCGGATCCAACGACAACGGCGAGATGGTGACGGCAGTTGTCTACCTTAAGCCCGACGGCTCTATCGACCACACGACCTCCTGAACCTCGGCGAATACGTGGACTATGCTCAGATCTACATCGGCAGCAACGCCCTCGACCCCTTCCTGTTCAATCTCGACGCCAACCGCGAGTATATGACTCTCGTAAAACGCAAGGATTCACCCGATTCCGACTCAAACCACGAGGAACTGGTCGTTATCCCTGCCGGCAATGACTTCAGACCTCTGCTGCAGCTCGGCCCCGATGACGAACTTGGCCGCCTCACCAACATCGCACTCGTGAATCTCGAGTCAGACAATCCTCTCCTCAACGTTATCTACTGCAACAATGACTGGAAGTACACCTGCCGCAGCTATACTGTTCCTCTCGAACTCTTCGCCGAGGGCGACGGCTCGATTGAGAATCCCTATAAGATCACTACCGCAGGCGGTCTGCGCCAGCTTGCAACACACTCGTCGGCCCACTTCGTGATTGCCAACGACATCGACGCCACCGGCTTCACCCTCGAGGCAAACAGTGCCTTCAACTTCACCGGCTCGCTCGACGGCGGCAACCACCTCATTTCGAACCTTACCGTGAAGGGACGTTCCATTTTCCCGACTCTTACCGGCGATGAGGTCGCTGCTCCCGAGGACGGCGATCCCGACGACGTTGACAACGACACCGAAAAGACCCGCGGCGTGGTTCAGAACATCCGCTTCGTCAACCCCGTGTTCGAGGCAACCGCCGATGAGCAGGGACTCGTAGCCGGCAACGCACAGTTCGCCACCATAAGAAACATCCACGTCTACGGTGGCAAGTACAACTCTGAAGCCGATATTGCAGGAATTGTGGGTCAGGCTTCGCTCTACACCGTAATCGAAGAATGTTCCGTCAACGCCGCCATCACCTCTGCCGAAGGCGCCGTGGGCGGCATCGTGGGCAACACCCGCACCTCTGCGTCGGTAAGCGCCTGCGCCTTCAGCGGCACCATCACCTCCGGCGGCAGCAATGTAGGCGGTATCGCCGGTTCTGTCAACGGCAACGCTGGCGCTGTATCCAACTGCCACGTCAACGCCGACATCAAGGGCGCATCGACCGTAGGCGGCATCGTCGGTTCCTCCGACCGCGCCGTAGTCTGCAACAACCACATTGAAGGCACAATCGAGGCTACCGTAGGCTCACGCTGGGGCGGCGGTCCGAAGGCCGGAGGCGTAATCGGCGAACTTGCACCCGATTACATGTCGATGGCCGACGAATCCGCACAGGTGAAACCCGTTGTATACGGCAACTACGTCAACGTTGCGTCCATCACCTTCTCCGGCGAGAAGGGCGAGGAAGAATTTGCCGGTCAGAACGACACCATGCACCGCATCGTGGGCATGACCATTGTAAACAATGAACCCGAACCCATCGGCTACGATGAGGACAACGACTGGGCTCCCATCTACGGCGATCCCTACACCGCCGACAAGGGTCTCGCAAACAACTATGCCAGCCCGGCGCTTGCAATCGTCAACGCCACCATAGCCGACGACGCCGCTTCGACCGAAGGCAAGACTCTCGGCGAGGATGAGGCAGGCATGGATTTCTTCATGGAAACCCTCTCATGGGGCTACGGCTACTCCGCCGACGAACCCTGGTCGTATACCGGCAATCCCTCCGCTCCCTCGCTCTACTTCGAGAGCAAGCTGCTGCTCGCAACTCCCGCAGAGGTTGAGGTAGGCGTCGACGAAACCGCTTCCATCGTCCTTTCGGTGGCCGGCGGCGAGATTTCCGATGAAGACGTTGAAGGATTCTCCTTCGACTGCACCGACGAAAGCGTGGTTGAAATGACCGACATGGCCATGGAAAACGGCACAATCGTGATAACCGTGAAGGGCCTCAAGGCCGGAACAGCACGTATCAATTTCAGCCTCGGCAACTCCACCGCATCAGTCACCGTGACTGTTTCCGAGAAGAGCGCCATCGACAATATTTCGGGCGATAATGCCGCTGAAATCACTGTCAGCGGCCGCGAAATCGTTTCGGAAGGCAACATGATTGAGGTCTACAACGTTTCCGGTATCCTCGTGGCATCCGGCCGCAACAATGTAAGCCTCGATGCTGTGGCTCAGGGCGTTTACGTGGTTCGCGCAGGTTCCGCTGTCAAGAAGATAGCCATCCGCTGACCTGACTGACAATCCTCTGAACTGAAAGAGCGGCGGCTCCCGGCATTCCGGAAGCCGCCGCTCAATATTTTGCAGAATGAAAAAAAATTGCTACATTTGCACTCGCTTTTTAGCATCCCCGTGTGATGGGAAATTAAGGAGCAATTATTTACAACTTAATTTTGAGTAACACAACCATTTAACCCAATTCAAGAAATGAAGACATTTCAACTCAAGGCAGAAGCCCGCACCGACCTGGGCAAGAAAGCTGTGAAAGCCCTCCGTGGCGAAAAGAAGATTCCCGTTGTGCTCAACGGTGGCGAAGTTTTCGAACTCCCCTACAAAGGCACTCTCAAAGCCGGCGAGAAAATCGTTGAAATCGGCAACGGTAAAGGCCTTATCACAACCGACCTCGCTGTAAACCAGGAAGATGTGCGCAAGCTCGTCTATACTCCCGATATTTTCGCTATCGAGCTTGAGGTGAACGGCGAAAAGCGCATGGCTGTCCTCAAGGACATCCAGTTCCACCCCGTTAAGGATACCATCCTCCACATCGACCTCCTCGAAGTAAACGACAAGAAGCCCGTAACCATCGAAGTCCCCGTGAAGATCGAAGGCCACGCCGAAGGTGTGAAAGCCGGTGGCAAGCTCTCCCTCTCCATGAAGAAGCTCCGCGTGAAAGCAATCTACACCGAGATTCCCGAGCGCGTTGTGATCAACGTCGACACCCTCGGCCTCGGCCAGTCGCTCCAGGTTGGCCAGCTCCACTTCGACGGTCTTGAACTGATGAACGCTAAAAACGCCGTTGTCTGCGCCGTACAGCTCACCCGTGCCGCACGTGGTGCCGCTGCTACCGCCGCCAAGTAACAACGCTCCGACAATATCCGGTTGCCACGGTCACGGCTTTGACCGTGGCAACCGTTTTATTTATATGATATGAAATATCTGATCGTAGGACTGGGAAATATCGGCTCCGAATATGCCGGCACACGCCACAACATCGGCTTCATGACCGCCGACGCTCTCGTCGAAGCGGCTTCCGCCTCGTTCGCGACCGACCGCTACGGCGACATTGCCCGCTTCCGCCTTAAAAACGCGCAACTCGTGGTGCTCAAACCGTCCACTTACATGAATCTTTCCGGCAACGCCGTGCGCTACTGGAAGGAGAAGGAGGGGATAGAACTGGAAAATATCCTCGTGATTGTCGACGACATCGCGCTTCCGTTCGGCGCCATCCGTATGAAACCATCCGGATGCGACGCCGGCCACAACGGTCTCAAAAACATTGCTCAGATGCTCGGAACCAGCGCTTATCCACGCCTGCGCTTCGGCATAGGCAACGATTTCCCCCGTGGCTGCCAGATTGACTATGTGCTCGGCCATTTCACCCCGGAGCAGCAGAAAGAACTGCCTGCGCGCATCGACGTAGCCGTCGAGGCTGTCCGCGCTTTCTGTCTCGCCGGAATTCAGAACGCAATGTGTACCTATAATAACAAGTAGAGGACATGAAACCGGAAGTCCGCATAGACAAATGGCTATGGGCCATGCGCATATTCAAGACGCGCACCGTGGCCACCGAGGCCTGCAAGCTCAGACGGGTGAGCGTGGGCGGCCAGACGGCAAAGCCTTCGCGAATGATTAAGGTGGGTGACGTGGTGTGCGTGCGCAAGCCGCCTGTCACTTATTCTTTCAAAGTGCTCGGTCTGACCGAGAACCGCCTCGGCGCGAAACTCGTGCCGGAGTATATGGAAAACGTTACCCCTCAGAGCGAACTCGACCTCCTCGAGGTGGTGAAAATCTCCGGATTCATCGACCGCCGCAAGGGTCTCGGCCGTCCCACCAAGAGGGAGGGACGCGAGCTCAAGGAATTTACCGAAGATCTGTCGGACGGCTGGGATTTCGACGATCTTGATTTCGACGACGAGGAGGAGTCTGGGGAATGATGCTCATAGCAGACTGCGGAGGCACCAAGTGCGACTGGATTCTCGTCTCCGGAGGTGAAGTCAGGGAGGTGCGCCGGTTGCCCGGAGTGAACATGGCCACTGCAGCCGACGGCAGTTTCGCCGCCATGCTCCGCGGCCTGGATTTCGGCGGCGATGTCCGCGAAATCCACTTTTATGGCGCGGGATGCCTCGGAGCCGCAGCCGAAACGGCCGAAAGACTTCTCAGAGAGCGCTTCCCGGAGGCTCTTACCGCAGAGGCGGCTTCCGATATGCTCGGCGCTGCCCGCGCTCTGTGCGGCAGGGAGGCAGGAATAGCCTGTATACTCGGAACCGGTTCGAATTCGTGCCTTTACGACGGTTCGGAGATAACCGACAACGTGCCGCCCCTCGGCTACGTGCTCGGCGACGAAGGGAGCGGCGCCGTGCTCGGGCGTAATCTCATCAATCTTATTTTCAAACGCCGGGCGTCGGCGGAACTGACCGCTGCGTTTTCCGACAGATTCGGACTTTCCGCGGCCGACGTCATCGGGCGCGTTTACCGCTCTGAGCGTCCCCAGGGTTTCCTTGCCGGTTTCGCACCGTTTATTTACGAAAACCTCGGTTTTCCTGAAGTGCGGGAGATGGTGGTTGGATCCATGGCGGAATTCTTCCGGCGCAACGTCTGCGCCTATCGCCTCCACGACAGTCTGCCGGCGAATTTCATCGGTTCGGTTGCCGCCAATTTCGCCTCCGAGCTCGCCGAGGCCGCGCGCCTGACCGGCTGCTCTGTAGGCCGGATCGAAGCCTCGCCCGTTGAGGGACTTGTGGCATATCACTCGCAGCAGTCGCAGTCGTAGTGAACCTGATGGTGGGCCGAGTGGCACTCCTCGAGCGTACGGTCTATTATCAGATGGCGGTTTGCCATTCCGGCTACTGTCTCTTATACACATCTCCGAGCCCACGAGA
>UROS01000139.1 GCA_900549445.1 uncultured Porphyromonadaceae bacterium
GTACGTGCGGAAAGCGAGAGCTTTTCGGAAATGTCGGCGATAGATTTCTCAAAATATCGCGACATTACATATATTATACGGCGCTGGCGTGGAAGCCGCTCAACCCGCATGCGCTCGCGCAAGGCTATATCGCGTGCGCTTACTTCCGATTCGACATCGGTTTCATAGAGCGGAGCGTTCTCCCGGAGATAATCGGTTGCATCGGTGGCGCGGTAAACGTGGCGCAGATGGTCGTTGACGATGTTGCGCGCTACCGTATAAACAAGCGCTTTTACGGTTTTCTCCGAAAGCTCTTTGTCGTATTCAAGAAGCTTTACAAAAACATCCTGAGCTAAATTCTCTGCTTCGCAATAGTCCGTCACGCGGTAATTGATGTAGCGGACAACCTCGGCAAACATAGCCGTGTAAACTCTGGCTATTAGTTTTCGGCTGGAGGATTCTAAGTTTCCCATGGAGCTGTTGAAAGGTGGTGAGTAAATTATTTTGTCGGTTCTGTGGCGGCTTTGGTTTTTCCGTCACGATGCAAAATTATAACCCTTTTTCAGCAGAGGCAACTTTTTTACCCCGTGTTATATCTCACTTTATTTGGATAGATAAACGATTGCGTAAACGATTAGTACTTATGTCTTTAAGAATTTGAGATTGGTGGTTTCAAAATAATTTGAGACTGTTTTACGGCTTTCTGACTGGCTGATTTGTTAACCGGGCACTTCCTCTTTCTGTTTTATGTATTCGTTGGGCGTGATGCCGGTAAGACGTTTGAAATGCCGGAAAAACGAGGCTCTGGAACTGAATCCGCACATCTCGCTCATGGCCGTCAGTGTGTAGCGTGTGTTGCCGCCGGCGTCGATGAGTACCTTGAATTCTTTCACCCGGTATTCGTTTACGTAATCATAATAGCTTTTTTCAAGATACTGGTTGAAGAGAAACGAAAGGGAGTGGGCCGGCACGTCGATGAGTTTCGCGAGATCGGCTATTTTCAGTTCCGGATTGGTGTAGGGACGGTCGTTTTTCATCAGCTTGTCGAGGCGCGAGAGGATGCGCCTGCATTCTTCGTCGCTTATGCGGGTGGTTTTGTATTTTTCCGCTGCCTCGGAAGCCTGAGCCGGCACCGCTGCATTCTCAGGTACCGGTTTCTGTCTGAGAGCCATGAGCGCTTTGCGGTGGCGGTAGAGGAGCACGCCGGCGAGGGCGGTGATGGCGAACAGAAGAACCGACATTATGAGCAGCGGATAATTGATGAGACGGTCGATGGTGAATTCCGTCACCGTCTCCGAATCGGCCACACCCGTACGCCGCAAATGGAACCGGTAAGTGCCCGACGAAAGTTCGAAGTAGCTTACTTCCGATTTCCCGGCAATCGATTTCCATTCTGTGTCGACCCCTTCAAGCATGTATTCGAAGAGCGCCTGTTCGGGCGAAGTATAGATCATGTCGCTGAACTGGATGGTTATGTTCCGCATGTTTCCGGCAAGTTGTGCCACCCGTGCGCCTTCCGTTTCTGAGGCTCTGCGCGGATCGGTGTTCATTACGCTGCGGCCGTTTGCTATAATGTCGGTCACGGCCGGTTTCTGTGTGAATTCCGGAAGGTCGGTAAGACGATCCACGTCGAGCACCAGCAATCCTCCGGAATTTCCGAGATAAAGGTTGCCGTCAGCGTCGGTGACGGGCGTCATCATCGTGAAAATCGGCGAAGGAATGCCGTCGGCATACGACAGCGGGCGCACCACTCCCGATTTGTCGAGATAGCTCAGGCCGTCGTTCGTTCCGAACCACATTCTTCCTTCCTTGTCCTCGGTTATGAAACCGGCACCCGGATTCTCGGTTTTCGGATCTACTGCTACGGTGGCCCATTTTGTCAGTTCAAGGTTGGCTCTCACCACTGCGCCGCGGTCGGGCATGAACCAGATGTTGCGGCGGCTGTCCTCAAACACGTCGCGTATCTTGTCGCGGTTTATGAAACCCTGAGGGAAACAGTCGTCGCGAATCTCGCCGTTGTCGTAGACACACATTCCGTTTTCGGTGCATATCCATCCGCGTCCGGCGGAGTCGAAATAGATTTCATATACATTGCCGCGCGGAATGCGCGAATTCTGTTCGGTAAACGACATTATTTCCTTTCCGTCGCGGTAACAGTGTACGCCCCGCGAGGTTCCCACCCATATGTTGCCCTTCGGGTCGGAGGTTATGATAAAGATGTTGGCGTTGCTCAGACCTATGGCAGGAGCGTAGTCTATGAGCTGAAGCGTCGACGGATCGAACAGATATATGCCGCCTCCGTAGGTGCCGACCCAGTATTGTCCGGTGGCCGCGTCGCGCAAAATGCTGAATACCATCGAGGCGCGCATGTCGTAGGGTGTAGAGAAGTGGAGCGACACGCCCCGCGCCGGGTCGATGTAATACAGTCCCTCGCGGGTGCCTATGAGCTTCTCGGTGCCGTGGATGCCGAGGGCGCGCACGGTCATGCCGGCGGTGTTGAGCAACCCTTCGGCGGCAAATGTCTCCACGAGGTCGCGCTGAAAAAGCATATAGTCGAGTCCGCCCTGGTAGTATCCTGCCCATACTGACCCGTTGCGGTCTATCAGCATTGAATAAACACTGTTGGATCTCAGCACGTTCGACCTGTTCATGGTTGCAATGACCTTGCGCCGGCGGGTGGATATGGCGTGGATGCCGCTGCCGTCGGTCGAGGCATATAGCAGTCCGTCGGGGCCTTCCGTGAGGTCAGTGATCACATTGCTTCCGAGATCGAGATAACGGCTGTACTGCTGATTGTTGATGTCGAACGTAAGAATACCGTTGCCGTCGGTGGCTATATAGATAGTATTGTCGAGGATTATTATGTCGTTTACAGTCAGCTCTTCCCGGTCGGGATAGCGTTCGAGCTCCAGGCGCTGCCCTGAAGCGTCGCTCAGCATCAGACCGGCCGGAGTGGCGAGCCAGAGAACCGAGCTGTTGCCGGGCGTGGCGGCTATGTCGTAGACCACGTTGTTGCGCGACATTACGTCGCGTGAGGGCAACACCTGATTAATCTCAGCCGTAGCAGTATTGTACACGTACAGTCCCCGGTCAGTTCCTATATAAAGAGTGTCGGCAACCGCGAGGAGCGAGTTCACCCCTGCGGTTATATCTTCCTGCAGGCTGCGGTTTACGGAGGTGCCGTCGGCTGAAAGTGAAAACAGACCGTCGCTTGTGCCTACCCACAGCGTGCGGTCGGGGGTTTCACGGATGGAATTGACACTCCGGCGCCCCGTTGTTCCACTTTCGGGGGCGTCGATTGTATAATGCTTTATTCTCACACCGTCGAAGCGGTCGAGTGCCGCACCCGTGCCGAGCCATATAAAACCCTCCGAGTCCTTGTAGATGGCATTCACAACCAGATCCGACAGGCCGTTGTCGGCCGTGAGCGACCTGAACTGCGGCTTGAGCACGGCTACAGCACCCATCGTGCAGAGAATAGACAATATGCAGAAAAACAGACGCTTAAAATACATGTGAAGAACCTATGGTAAAATTTAAGGATTTTCGTATACGCAAATTTAGTGTTTTTAATCTAAAAATATGTTAACCACGCCTTTTTTAACTAAAAACAAAGCGTCCGAAGGCTGAGGCAGTCTTCGGACGCAATATGTATAAGTCGAATCTCAGAATCAGATCCAGCGCACGAATGCGAAGTCCTGACGGCTGGGAAGTTCGGGATTGGTGGGATATACGCGGTAGCTGTAGCGGAACACGCCCGGATCGCGCAGAAGTCCCGAAGCCTCGTAGGTGACAATGCTGCCGTCTACGTTCGTAACCTTGAACGGTACGGTCTTCAGGCGTGAGGTCTGGCCGTTTTCAACGCGGTCGATTACGAGTTCCACGGCCACAGAGGTGCCGAGGCCGTTGGTGTCGAGCTTGATTACGGTCGAAACTTCCTCGCCGGTGTTGGCGTTGGCGTGGAGATCCTGTTTGTTTTCAAACGATACTACCTTGACGCCGTCCCAGGCAGCTGCCACTTTCTCTTTCCATGCCACGATTTCGCGGGCAACCTTGTAGTTGTCGGCTGCGAGATGGTCGAAGCGGCGCGCTTCCTTGTCGTAGAAGCGGGTTATGTAATCCTCGATCATGCGCTGCATGGTGTAGTGGGGGGCGATATGGCCGATAGAGCGCTTGATGTACTGAATCCACTCGGGCGAGTATCCCTTCGAGTTCTTTGCGAAGTAGAGAGGGATGATTTCGTTCTCGAGCATCGAGTAGATGGTGGCTGCGTCGAGTTTGTCCTGCTGGCTTTGGTCGGTGAAGGTACGCTTGTCGGTGAGCGCCCAGCCGGCTTTTTCGTCCATGCGGAAGCCCTCGTACCACCAGCCGTCGAGAACCGAGAAGTTGAGCACGCCGTTCATTTCGGCCTTTTCGCCCGAGGTTCCCGATGCCTCGAGGGGACGGGTGGGTGTGTTGAGCCAGATGTCGACGCCGGTCACGAGGCGTTTTGCCACGATCATGTTGTAGTCCTCGAGGAAGATAATCTTGCCCTGGAACTGCGGCATGTGGGAGATCTCGACGATACGCTTGATAAGACCCTGACCGGCGCCGTCGGCGGGATGAGCCTTGCCCGAGAAGATGAACTGCACGGGGAACTGCTCGTTGTTGACGATGCGGGCCAGACGGTCGAGGTCGGTGAAGAGAAGGTGGGCGCGCTTGTAAGTGGCGAAGCGGCGTGCGAAACCGATGATGAGGGCGTTGGGGTTGATTTTTTCAAGAATCTTTATGACTGCGGAGGGATCGCCCTGGTTTGCGAGCCATTTTGCCTTGAAGTCGCGGCGCACGAAGTTGATGAATTTGTTCTTCATCAGCATTCGCATATTCCAGATCTCCTCGTCCTTGACCTTGAAGATGCCTTCCCACGCAGCGGGGTCGCTCTGATGGTAGAAGAGCTCGTCGCCGAGGTGCTCGCGGTAGAATGCTTTCCATTCCGAGGCGGCCCAGGTGGGCATATGTACACCGTTGGTCACGTAGCCAACGTGGCTTTCTTCCCATGAATAGCCTTTCCAGATGCCGGCGAACATTTTCTTCGAAACCTCGCCGTGGAGCCAGCTTACGCCGTTGGCTTCCTGACAGGTGTTGAGCGCGAATACGCTCATCGAGAAACGCTCCTGACTGCCGGGATTCTCGCGGCCCATGTCCATGAGTTCGTGCCAGCTGATGCCGAGACGGTCGGGGAACTCGCAGAGATATTTATGGGCGAGACCCTCGTCGAAGTAGTCGTGGCCGGCGGGCACGGGGGTGTGGACGGTGTAGAGCGCCGATGCGCGCACCATTTCGAGAGCCGTGTTGAAGTCGAGACCCTTCTCCTGAACGTAGTCGGTGAGGCGCTGGAGGTTGAGCAGTGCTGCGTGGCCTTCGTTGGCGTGATAGATCTTCGAGTCTACACCGAGTTTCTTAAGAAGGAGCACGCCGCCTATGCCGAGCAGATATTCCTGCTTGATGCGGTTCTCCCAGTCGCCGCCGTAGAGCTGATGGGTGATGGGGCGGTCGAACTCGCTGTTCATGTCGAAGTCGGTATCCATCAGATAGAGCTTCATGCGGCCTACGTTTACACGCCAGATGTGGCTGTAGATTATGCGGCCGGGGTAGGGTACCTCGAGAATAACGGGGTGACCGTTCTCGTCGACCACCTGCTCGATGGGGAGCTGATTGAAGTTCTGGGGCTCGTAATTGGCAATCTGCTGGCCGTCTACGCTGAGCGACTGGGTGAAGTAGCCGTAGCGGTAGAGGAAACCTACGGCGGTCATGTCGACGCAGCTGTCGGATGCCTCCTTTATATAGTCGCCGGCGAGTACGCCGAGACCGCCGGAGTAGATTTTCAGGCAGTTGCAGAGGCCGTACTCCATGGAGAAGTACGAAACCGAGGGGATGTCCTTGCGCATGGGCTTGGACATATATTCTTTGAATGAGTCGTAGACACGGGTGATACGGTCCATCATGTCGTTGTCCGACATGATTTCGTCGAGTCTTTCAGAGGTGAGCTGCTGGAGGAGCACAACGGGATTCTCGCCAGTGGCGCGCCACAGGTCGGGATTGAGATCGCGGAAAAGATTTTTACCTTCGCTGTTCCAAACCCACCAGAGGTTGCGGGACAGTACTTCGAGCGGTTTCAATGCTTCGGGAAGATGCGCTTTGACGGTGATGTCGCGCCATGCGGGAGCATTTGCGTTGCTAACAGGTAGTTTCATGAATTATAAGTATAAAATAACTAATAGAATTTGCTTTTTGCTGTAAGTAGATGTTCAAATTAAATGCATATCAGAAGCGCGGCCATTACGGAGGCGTTTTGGTCGCGGAGCGAAGGAGCAATGCGGGCATTGCGA
>UROS01000140.1 GCA_900549445.1 uncultured Porphyromonadaceae bacterium
AGACAGAGCCCCAACGGCATCGACAATTTCCGCTTCCTCCCGCATCCCGTCACCATGCCGGAGACCGACGATCCCGCGACCAATGTCTACGACATGCGTCTGACAAAGCATGAGGACGGCTACGTCTACGGTCTCTTCTGCGTGGAGCGCCACGACGACTCCAAGCCCGGCGATCTCTCGGCGGCTACCGCTACCTGCGGCATCGCCCGCTCTAAGGATCTCGTGAACTGGGAACGCCTTCCCGACCTCAGGACAAAGAGCCAGCAGCGCAACGTGGTGCTTCATCCCGAATTCGTCGACGGCAAATACGCCCTCTACACCCGCCCGCAGGACGGCTTCATCGACACCGGCAGCGGCGGCGGCATCGGTTGGGCGCTTGTCGACGACATCACCCGCGCCGAAGTTCATGAAGAGATTATCATCGATCCCCGCTACTACCACACCATCAAGGAAGTGAAGAACGGTGAAGGCCCTCATCCCATCAAGACTTCCAAAGGATGGCTCCACCTCGCCCACGGCGTGCGTGCCTGCGCATCCGGTCTGCGCTACGTGCTCTACCTCTATATGACCTCGCTCGAGCGTCCCTGGGAGAAAATAGCTTCCCCCGGCGGATTCTTCATGGCTCCGGTAGGGGAGGAGTACATCGGCGACGTGATGAACGTGCTGTTCGCCAACGGCTGGATAGCCGACGAAGACGGCAAAGTGTTCATCTACTATGCTTCGTCCGACACCCGCATGCACGTGGCCACCTCCACCGTCGATCAGCTTGTTGACTACTGCCTCAACACTCCCGAGGACGGTCTGTCGACCTCCGAGTCGGTCAAGACCCTCAACCGGCTTATCGACAGCAATCTGAAATTCATTTAATCACCATCACTTTTTCACGGTTGCCTCCGGGAGCCTCGGCTGTCCCGGGGGCGACTGTACCGTTTTAATCAGTCACACTCCATTTCTCTTTTAATACCATGGCTCCATTACGCGAAAAAATCGGATATGGGTTCGGCGACATGGCGTCGTCGATGTTCTGGAAAGTTTTCAGTTATTATCTGCCGTTCTTCTATGCCAACGTGTTTGGCATCGGACTTATCGAGACCGGAATTCTGCTCCTCGTCACCCGAATATGGGACGCTGTCAGCGACCCGATGATGGGTATCGTGGCAGACCGCACGAAGACCCGTTGGGGCAAGTACCGCCCCTACCTCCTCTGGGTTGCCGCTCCGTTCTCTATCTGCGGCATCCTTCTGTTCACTACCCCCGACTGGGGACAGGGTGCAAAGCTCGTCTGGGCCTACGTCACCTATATCCTCATGATGACCGTCTACACCGGCATCAACGTGCCTTACGGAGCCATGCTCGGCGTGATGACCGACAACTCGCAGGAAAAGACTGTTTTCTCCTCATTCCGCATGTTCTTTGCCTACGGTGGCTCATTCATAGCTCTCTTCGCCTGGGATCCGCTGTGCAACATGTTCCGCAACGACCTCGGAATGTCGCTCCAGACCTCCTGGCAGTTCGCCATGATTGTTATCGCCGTATGCTGCTTCATTCTCTTCCTCCTCTGCTTCAAGATGACCCGCGAGCGTCTCGCCACGGCTCCTTCTGCATCGCTCGGAAAGGATCTCAAGGCTCTCGTCACCAACAAACCCTGGTGGCTTCTCAACGGTGCTTCGCTCTGCTTCAATCTCTTCAACACCGTGCGCGGCGCCACCGTGGCATTCTTCTTTGCCGACATCATAGGCGGCGAGCAGCATATCGTGGTGTTCTCCCTCTCGATTCTCTTCTATTCCGGTCTGTTCCTCGGAGTAGGCGAGGTTGCCAATATGGTAGGTGTGGCTCTCGCAGTGCCTATCACAAACAAAATCGGCAAGAAACCCACCTTCATTCTCGTCGACCTTCTGCTAATCATCTTCAGCATCATATTCTTCTGCTGCCCGCCGTCGACCAACGCCGGTCTGCTGCTCATGCTCCTGCTCCAGGTAGTGATTTCCGTGCTTACCGGCATCATGTCGCCGTTGGTATGGTCTATGTATGCCGACGTCAGCGACTACTCCGAGCTTAAATACAAGTCAGCCTCCACCGGACTCATTTTCTCCTCCGCCTCCATGGCCCAGAAGTTCGGCGGCGCTATCGGCGGTGCCGCTGTAATGTGGCTCCTCCACGGCTACGGCTACATCGAGCGCCCCGAAGGTGCCGACACGCTCAATATCGTGCAGCCCGACAGCGCCATCTCGTGCCTGTGGATGCTCATGACCTTCATCCCAGCCGGCGTGGCTCTGCTTTCGATGCTCATCGTATGGCTCTATCCCCTCGGAACCTCCGAAATGAACGAGATTGTGGCACGACTCAAGGTGCAGCGCGAAAACCCTGTAGATCCCTCCGAAGCTAAAGATTTCGTTGAACCCGTATAACATGAATAAAAAAGAATTCTCACAGGAACTCATTGAGAACCTGACCGAAAATATCCTTCCCTACTGGATGGAGAAAATGTCGGATCCGCGCGGCGGTTACTATGGCCGCCGCGACGGCGACGACCGCCTCGACCCCGATGCCGCAAAGGGCGCCATCCTCAACGCCCGCATCCTCTGGACTTTCTCCGCCGCCTATCGCGTGCTGCGCCGTCCCGAGTACCTCGAGCACGCAACCCGAGCGAAAAATTACATCATGGAGCACTTCATCGACCGCGAATTCGGCGGAGCGTACTGGAGTGTGAATGCCGACGGCACCCCCGCTGATACAAAGAAGCAGTTCTACGCCATCGGCTTCATGATTTACGGCCTCTCGGAATATTACCGCGTTACGGCCGACGAGGAGGCGCTCGCCCTTGCAATGGATCTCTTCCGCGTTATCGAGACCCACAGCCGCGATCGCGTTAAGGGCGGCTACATCGAGGCAACCACACGCGACTGGCAGCCCATAGCCGACATGCGCCTGAGCGACAAGGACGCCAACTCGTCGAAGACAATGAACACCCATCTCCACATCATCGAGGGCTACACTGCGCTCCTGCGCGTTTGCCGCACACCCGAGGTGGAGGAAGCAACCCGTTACCTGCTGCGCCTTTTCCTCGACAAAATCGAGAATCAGCACACGCATCACCTCACCCTCTTTTTCAACGACGACTGGCAGAAAGTCGACGACACCGAGTCTTACGGCCACGACATCGAGGCCTCGTGGCTTCTTCTCGAGACCGCACAGGTAATCGGCGACCCCCGGCTTCTCGATGAAACCCTCCGCCACACGCTCCATATTGCCCGGGCCGGACTCCGCGGCCGTTGCTGCGACGGCTCGATGGTCTACGAGCGCCATGCCAACGGCCATTTCGACAACGACAAACACTGGTGGGTGCAGGCCGAGGACGTGATCGGCCAGCTCTACCTCGCTGAATTCCACAATGAACCCGGCGAGGTGGAAAAAGCCTGGCAGTCGTGGCAGTACATCAAAAATAACCTCGTGGCTCCCGATGGCGAATGGTACTGGTCGCGCCGTGGTTCCGACGGTTCCGTGAACCGCATCGACGACCGCGCCGGTTTCTGGAAATGCCCCTATCATAACTCCCGCATGTGTCTCGAGGGCTACGAACGCCTGCGCGACTTGACCGAAAAAGAATAAAAATCATCATGTCATGAAGAAAACAATTCTCACAGTCATGCTTTCGGCGCTCGCTGTAAGCGCCTCGGCGGTGATCCGTCCCGCAAGCATGATCACCGACAACATGGTGCTCGAACAGAACGCCAATGCCCGCATATGGGGCACCGCCGACCCCGGCGAGAAAGTGACCGTAACAACCTCGTGGGACGGCAAGTCCTACACGACCCAGACCGACCGAACCGGCGACTGGTGTCTCGCCGTAGCAACTCCGGCCGGTTCCTTCACCCCTTATACCATAACCATAGCCGACGGCAGCGAAATCAAAATCAACAACGTGCTTATCGGCGAAGTATGGCTCGCATCGGGCCAGAGCAACATGCAGATGCCGCTGAAAGGGTTCGACGGCTGCTGCGTTGACGGCGGATATGCCGAAATCGCCTCCGCACGCAACTGGGCCGACAAGGTGCGCTTCTTCACAGTGCCCCTCACCCAGAGCTACGAGCCCCTCGACACTGTCGACGCTCGCTGGGTGACCCCTTCTCCCGAAACCGCTCCCGAGTTCTCCGCCGTGGCATGGCATTTCGCCAAGCAGATGTCGGAAGTGCTCAACGTTCCGGTCGGAATAGTCAGCGCAGCCTACGGCGGTGCCCGCGTGGAGAGCTGGACCCCCCGCGACATGCTCGAGAAGTATCCCGACGTGTCGCTCGACAAAAAGGATATCGAGGGCATGACTCATTACCTCCGCCCGCTGCTTATGTACAACGCCATGTTCAACCCCGTCAGCAACTATACCTACAAGGGAATCATCTGGTATCAGGGCTGCTCCAACGTGGGCGCCGCCGACACTTACGCCGACCGCCTCGCCGCCATGATTACCCGCTGGCGCTCCGACATCGGCATCGGCGACATACCCTTCTACGCAGTTGAGATCGCTCCCTTCCAGTATGGCGACGGTCAGACCGAGCAGGCTCCCTACCTCCGCGAGGCGCAGTGGAAGGCGGTCAGCATGGTTCCCAACGCCGACATGATTTCTATCAACGACCTCGTCAAGCCCTACGAGCGCTACAACATCCATCCCGGCAACAAGGAGGCCGTAGGCCGCCGCCTCTGCGACCTCGCCCTCAACAAAACCTACGGCTGCAAGCAGTTCCTCGCCGGAAGCCCGCGCTACAAGAGCCACCGCATTGAAGGCGGTAAGGTTTACGTGGCGATCGACTCGCCCAACCAGGGCATCTGCCGTAACTACGACATCCGGGGTTTTGAGGTGGCAGGCCCCGACAAGGTGTTCCATCCCGCCGTAAACCCCACCCTCCGGTGGCAGACCAACGAGATTGTTGTGGAAAGCCCCGAGGTGCCGAATCCCGTGGCAGTGCGCTACTGCTTCCGCGATTTCCTTCCCGGAACCCTCCACGGAGGCAACTTCCTCCCCCTGATCCCCTTCCGCACCGACAACTGGTAATCAGAAACCGGTAGATAACACAACAGGAGCCTGCGCCATTGGCGCAGGCTCCTGTTGTGTTATCGCGGGAATGCGGTTTATTCTTCTTCGTCGGATTCCTCTTCCTTCATGTTGTGGAACACGTTCTGCACGTCCTCGTCGTCCTCGAATTTTTCGAGAAGTTTCTCAAGGGTGGCACGCTGTTCGGGGGTCACTTCCTTAAGATCGTGGGGAATGCGCTCGAATTCCGAGCTGATGATTTCGAAACCGTTGTCCTCGAGGTATTTCTGAATGTTGGAGTACTCCTCGAAAGCGCCGTAGAGCACGATTTCCTCCTCGTCGTTCTCCAGTTCGTCAACGCCGTAGTCAATTAGCTCAAGTTCGAGATCCTCGAGCGAAACGCCCTCTTTCGGTTTGATCTTGAACACGCTCTTGTGGTCGAACATGAACGACAGAGAGCCCTGGGTACCCAGTGTGCCGCCGTGTTTGGTGAAGTAGGAGCGCACGTTGGCAACGGTGCGGGTGTTGTTGTCGGTGGCAGCCTCCACCACGATGGCGATGCCGAAAGGACCGTATCCTTCGTATACTATTTCCTTGTAGTCGCCTGCATCCTTGTCGGTTGCCTTCTTGATGGCGCGGTCAACGGTGTCCTTGGGCATGTTGGCAGCCTTGGCGTTCTGCATGAGAGCGCGCAGACGGGGGTTGGTCGACGGATCTGGGCCGCCGGCTTTGGCTGCGATGGTTATTTCCTTGCCGATGCGGGTGAATGTGCGCGACATATTGCCCCATCGTTTGAGTTTACGTGCTTTGCGGTATTCAAAAGCTCTTCCCATAGTGGTATGTTTTGTTGTATTTTTTGATTGGATTTATCTGAGTTCTGCGCCGAGCTGTTTCTTGAGATTGTTGATGATCTTTTCCATTGTGGCGGTGATCTGCTTGTCGTTGAGAGTCTTCTCATCGTCCTGAAGAATCATTGCCACGGCGTATGATTTCTTTCCTGCCGGCAGGCCTTTGCCCTCGTAAACGTCGAAGAGCGTCACCTCGCGCAGCAGACGGCGCTCGCTGTCGCGGATAACGGCCTCGACCCGGTCGAAGGTAACTGCCTTGTCGAGCAGCAGGGCGAGGTCGCGCTTCACGGCCATCGACTTCGGCAGCGGTGTGTAGAGCACTTTCTTCTTCATGGAGATTGCCACGAGCGCATGCCAGTCGAGTTCAGCGTAGTAGAGCGGCTGGTTTATGTCGAAGCGCGAGAGAATCTTGTTGCTGACCACGCCCATCGAGCCGAGCGGC
>UROS01000141.1 GCA_900549445.1 uncultured Porphyromonadaceae bacterium
CGTCGGCAGCGTCAGATGTGTATAAGAGACAGTAATAACATCATATATACCAACTTTTCGTGCGGCATGAGGGCCGTGATGGTGCAGCGCCCGGGCATAGCGGAGCACTGCGGGTTTGCCATCAATGCCGGAAGCCGCGACGAGGACGAGGCACACCGCGGAATTTTTCATTTTGTGGAGCACACAATATTCAAAGGCACTTCCCGGCGCCGGGCGTGGAACATCATAAACTGCATGGAGGCGGTGGGCGGCGAGCTCAACGCCTACACCACGAAAGAGGAGACGATGGTCTACTCCACGTTTCCCTCCGGAAATCTGCGCCGCGCCGTCGACCTGATGGCCGACATACTTGAAAATTCCTCGTTTCCCGAAGCTGAGATAGAGCGCGAGCGCGAAGTGGTGGCTGATGAGATCGACACTTATCTCGATATTCCTTCGGAGGGAATTTTTGACGATTTCGACGATCTGATTTTCGCCGGTTCGCCACTCGGCCACAACATTCTCGGCGACCGCGAATCGCTGCGCGGCTTCACCTCTGAAGTGCTCCGCGATTATCTGACGCGGTTCTACACACCGGGGCAGATGGTATTTTTCTATTCCGGTCCGGAGAAGCCCGAAAAGGTTGAAAGGATCGCGGCCGGGTGTCTGTCGACCTTCACCCGCCCGGACTGTCCGCGCCACAGGGTTACTCCCGCGGTGCTGGCGCCATTTGACAGCGAGCGCGAACTCTCGACTCACCAGACCCACACTCTGACCGGCGCGCGGATCGGCGGACTCGGCAGTTCCGACCGTTTCGCCATGAACCTGCTCACCAACATACTTGGCGGCCCGGGCATGAATTCTCGGCTCAACGTGGCGTTGCGCGAGCGGCGTGGGTTAGTGTACTCTATCGACGCCGGCACGTCGCTGCTGAGCGACACCGGTCTGTTTACGATCTATTATGGCTGCGACCGCGAGGACAGCAGGCGCTGCCGCCGGCTCGTGGACGACATAATGCGCCGCGCGGCGGAAGAACCGGTGTCGCCCCGCGGACTCGCCGCGGCGAAAAAGCAGTATCTCGGGCAGCTCGCCGTGGCGTCGACCAACACCGAGCAGCAGATACTCTCTGCGGCGCGCTCCACACTTGTGCGGGGGCGCGCTCTGAACCGCGGGGAGGTAGCCGACGCAATCAGCGCCATAACCTCCGACGATATTGCGCGGGTGGCGTCGGCGCTTGTTCCCGACCGCCTTTCGACACTTACTTTTGTGTGAAAAAAGAGAGGACAATGCGATGTAGAGGTAAATGACTTGCTTCTACACCGCTTTATTTCCCCACTTGTTTTTTATGGCCACCTCTATTATCTCACCCACTGTGTGGGGTTGAGTTTCTGGCGCTCGTTGCGGATTTCGAAATGAAGCACGGCGCGCCCGGAGTTTTCGGAACCTGCCGTAATCATGCCGAGGTTCTGTCCGGCTTTCACGGTGTCGCCCTGCCTGACGGCTATATTGTCGAGTCCGGCGTAAATGGTTATGTACTTGCCGTGGCGCACCATTATGATGGAGTTGAAGCCCTCCTGACGGAAAATAGCGGAGACTTTTCCGCTGAAAACGGCGCGGGCGGCGGTGCCGGAGGCCACTTCGATGTCGATTCCGGAATTTTCGGTCTCCACGTTTGGAAGAGTGGGGTGTGGATGGCGTCCGAAGTGGCGCGTGATGCGGTATTTGCCTGACACTGGGAAGAGCAGCCTACCTTTGTTTTCGGCAAAGGAGCCGGTAAGAGCCGAAGTGGCCTCGGCGGCGGTGTATTCCGGCGCCGGTTCGTTGCGGCGCACGGGTTCCGCCGGCTTCTGCGGCTGCTGTGCGGGCTTTGTGCCGGAATTCTGTTTCTTCTTCTCTTTGGCCGCGCGGGCTGCGGCACGTTCTTTCTCGGCGGCCTTGCGCTGCTCCTCGGCTATGATACGGTCGAGTTCACGGTCGAGCCTGCGGGCGCGGTTTTTCTGCTCCTTAAGAGTCCGGCGCAGCGCCGAATCTTCTTTCCGCAGGCCGGCAAGAAGGGTCTGTGCTTCATCGTGGTCGCGTGACATCTGCTTTTGCTTTATTCCGATCTGCCGGAGGGCTTCGTCGCTCTCGGCGTGCATTTTCGCCAAAGCGCTGCGGCGTTCGGCTATACGGTCGGTGGCCCGGCGGATTTTATCGGCTTTGCTTACGCGCCACCTGGAGTATTGGCGGAGATAGCGCACCCGCTGCTGAGCTTCGCGGAAACTTCCTGCCGACAGAATGAAAGCCCAGGGCGAGAATGAACGGTAGTCGGGCTGCAGCTGCCGGAGCGCCCTGACGTAGGTAGCGCGCATCTGTTCGAGTTCCTCTTCGAGGGCGGTTACGGAGTCGCGGGCGGCAGCAGCCTGCGCCGAGAGAGTGTCGATGCGGGCGTTGAGCCGGCTTATGGAAGCCTTGCCCGATTCGATGTTGCCGCTGAGTTCCTCGAGCCGTCCGAGCTGGCGGTTTATTTCGCGTGAGTTGGCTTTGATTTTATCGGAAGTCTCTGAAATCTGCCGCTGGGTCTGCTGCTTGTCGCGTTCCACCTTCTCCACCGAGCGCCGGCCCGACGCAGATGCCGCCGGGCGCTTTTTTTTCGCCCCGGCCGGAATAAAGCAGAGTGCCGCCGCGAGAATCAGCGCCGCCGCCCTGGAGAGTATGCGCAGTTTCCGGGAATCCATCAGAGTTCGGGTATTGCTTTGAGAAGCTTCGACGCCTCAATGCGGGTGTAGCCGCGGGGCACGGTCACTTTTCTCGAACTGCCGCCGTTCCATTTTGCTTTGTCGGGGCGAAGTTCCATCTCCGCCTCGATGGAATGCTTGCTGCCCGATGCCTTGACGGAGAGGGAGGAGGTGACGGAGCCGGCGGGAGTATCGGCGAGGTATTCACCGTAGGAACATGTTATGGGCCGGCTTCCCACGGCGGCGCTGGTCGTGGCTATGCAGAGGGCGCCGTCGGGGATAGCAAAGCTATAGCTTACGTTCCGGGGCTGACGGACGGGTGCGAGGAACCAGTCGCCGGAGCCGCTGTCGATTCTGAACTTGCCGAGGTCTGATTTTCCCACGGCATTCTCGCCGAGCAGGAATACATGACCCAGGATGAGATCCTGGAGGTTGCCGACGGTTGCGGGGAATCCGCCGAGGAGGTCGCTGACGCTCTCGGCAATGTAGTATTTATGCAATTTGTCGAGAGCGAGTATGGAATCACCGTTGATATACAGCACGGCCAATTCGAAACCAAGCATGCGCATGGATATTGTTATGTCCTCGCCGCGGGTCATGGTGAGCGTGCCGGAGGCGCTTAGACGCTTGGGCGAACGGAGCTTCACACTCAGGGGCATCGAGAGTGATGTCCAGTCGTTGCGGTAGGTCGACAGGAGAGCCTCGGCGGCTCCCTTAGTGGCCGGAGCCGGTGTCTGAGCGCCGGGGGTGGGGGCGGCTCCCTGCTTTGAAGAACCGCACGACGCTGCGAGCGCTGCGGTGATTATTATAAGCATGGCCGCAAAAAATTGCGGCATAATGTGATGACGGTTCATAAAGCTTACTTGTAAAAATACGTCTTATGGCGGACTTTCCGTTTCAGCAGGTCGTTGTCGGGGTCGAGCTTCAGGGCTTTCTCCCAGAACTTCACTGCTCCGTCGGGGTCGCCGTTCATGAAATAGATGTCGCCGGCATGCTCGAAAATGTCGCTCGAGGGGTCGTCGGTAAGTTCGATAGCTCTGTCGATGGCCGCTTTTGCCTCAGGGTATTCCTTTTTCTTGAAAAGCACCCATGCGTAGGTGTCCTGCGATGTCGGCTCGTCGGTATGCACCGCAACCACCTGAGTAATCAGCTCCATAGCCTTGTCGAGGTCGCGTCCCTCGCAGGCGAGATAATAGGCGCAGTTGTTGAGGGCGGTGTAGTTTTCGGGGTTATATAGAATTGCGCGCTCGTAGTAGACGAAAGCACTGTCCTTGTTGCCGTCGATGTAGAAATTGTCGCCCATAGATGTATACAGGCGCGACAGGAATTCCACGTCGCTGCTGTCGCCGAGCTTAAGCGCTTCCTCATATTCCTTGCGGGAGTCGGCCGATTTGTCGAGCTGGGCATATATGCTGCCGAGCATCAGATGCAGTTCGGGGTCTGACGGGAAATAGCGGAGAGCGCGCTGTGCGGCTTTTCCGGCATTTTCGTAGTCCTGTACCTGTAGGTAAAGCGAAACGAGCATCTGCCACCCTTCCTTGTCGTCGGGTTCGATGTCGAGGGCGAGTTCAGACTGCTCGGCCGCTCCTGCATAGTCGCGGGTGACGATGAGGTATCGCGAGAACATGTCGTGGATGTCGTGTTCGTGGGGATGCTGGTCGATGAGCACTTCGAAGAGTTCCCGGATGCGAGGCTGCTCGGTGGAATCGCTGTACATTTCCTCGATGTAGCCTTTCATCATGGCGAGTTTGGTGGTGACGTCGAGGCTCTCTTTCTTGAGGGCGTTGAATATCTCACGGTCGTAACCGGCCGAATCGCCAATAGCGTTGTAGTAGTTGGCGCGCGAGTAGAAGGCGAGGCCGCTTGTGGAGTCGGTGGCGCATGCGCGGTTGTAGAATATGAGGGCGGAGTCGCGGTTCTGGAACATTGTGAAGATATCTCCGGCGAAAACGTTGAACTCCACGCTTGAAGGCGACGATGCAAGCAGCGATTTCAGTTCGCTGAAGATGGCGGGAGTGTCGGCCTCCTGATAGAAAAGCTGGATTTTTTTTGAGGACAGGGCGATGCTTTTGCCGTCGACAGCCTCGAGCGAATCGTAGATTTCAACGGCCCGGCGTATGCTTGCGGTGTCGGATGTCGATCCGAGCACGTCGGCGTATTTAAAGGTAAGTTCTTCTTTTTCAGGAAACCGGTTGTGGAGGCGGTTCCACATGCCGAGAGCTTCGGTGCGGTTGCCTACGCGCTCGTTGAGCAGTGCGTAGTGAACGCCCGAAATATAGTCGTCGGGGTTGAAATTCACGTAATCGCGCCACATCCGGATGCCTCTGTCGACTTCGGCGGAATCGCCGCGCGAAAGCGAGAGCACGAACGATGCGAGTTCCGCGCCGATTTCAACGTCGGAAGGCTTGAGCTCGTAGGCGCGCTGCAGCAGTTCAAACGTTGCGTCCGGTTTGCCGAGAGCCTTGCAGCGCAGGGCCTCGAGATAGAGGTAGTCGGCCTTGCGCTCGTCGGCAGTCTCCGACGGCTGACGGTTGCGCGAGCCGCCTGCAAGTGCGGTAAGCACGAGAATTGCCGTGAGTATGTAGAATGAAAATCCTGTTTTCATAAGAAATCAGCTGATGCCGGTATGGCCGAAAGCACCGTCGCCACGCTTGGTCTCATCGAGACGCTCCGCCGGCTCCCAGTCGACGCGCACGTATTCTTTCACAACCATCTGGGCAATGCGCTCGCCGTCGGTAACGGTAAAGGGTTCGTTAGAAAGATTGATCATAATCACGCCTATTTCGCCCCTGTAATCGGAATCGACAGTGCCGGGGGTATTTACGAGCGAGATGCCTTTTTTCAGGGCGAGGCCGCTGCGGGGGCGGATCTGACACTCGTAACCGTGGGGCAGTTCAATGCGCAATCCGGTAGGAATCAGCGCCCTTTCGAGGGGTTGGAGTGTAATCGGTTCGGAAAGACAGGCCCGTATGTCCATCCCGGCGGCTGAAGGGGTTTCATAAGCGGGCAGTTCGTGTCCGGATCTGTTTATGATTTTGACCTTTATTCGTTCCATTTGGTTGAAAGTTAAATAGTTGAGGCGAATAGTGGCGGCAGAGCGCTCCTCTGCGCTTACATACCATACCTAATTAACACACGAAATTACAATTTTTCTTCGGATTTGAGAAATATTTTTAGAACAGCCGGTTTTTTTACAGAAAAAACGAATGCATTCACAGGTGTATTTCGCGGTGGGCGTGAAGAATCACGCCCGTACAAACTCTTTGGCAAATTAATTGCATCTGTCCGGGTCGGGCACCCATGTTTTTTTGTCGGAGCATGTAGTGTTGACTCGGCGGGCGCTAAGTATAGCGCCCCTACTGATTAGCAACATGTTATGCAATAGCGTATGTGTGACGCTGAGATTTAATCGTCGAAGACGCAGCCGCTGTGGTCAAGCGGCGGGAGGCCGTAGTATGC
>UROS01000142.1 GCA_900549445.1 uncultured Porphyromonadaceae bacterium
TACAAATATACTGAAAATCTATGACATGACAAAGGCTTTCGCGCTGAATTTCAGCATGAAAGCCTTATTTTTTTAGCATGTTTAGACCATAAAAAGAGACTGCCCAAACTTGTTAGACAGTCTCTCATAACCATTTACTCCGGGCTTTCGGCTTCTGGCTACTCGCTCAGATGGTTTTCAATTTGTGCCGGCACCGGCACCTGCGTTTTCACATCCATGCAATAGAACCTTGCGGTTGACTGGTCACACCGTCAGCGGTGTGAATGGATGCCAGCCCGGGATGCCTTGAAGTCTGAGATCGTATATGGCTCCCGGGCATTGCTCTCAGACCCAATATTCAGCAATTTGCAATATCTGTTGCGGTTGGCTACGTCGCGGTCGCAATTACAGGTAAATTGCCATTCAATTTTTTCGGGATGTCGGACATGACGCAGTATTTCCTGAAAATACGGCAGGTCGACGTCGCTCATCGAGTGGCCGAGAACCGTAATCAGCTTTACATCACTCAGCAATTCGAAAAAGCCCCTGTTTCGTCTGATGATTTCATCGCATTGCTTTGTATTGTGCCTGAAGTATTCCTCGGTCAGCCCGACAGCCTCCTCGACGGCATAATATCTTATAGGCAGACGGTAGCCATGCATCCCGTCGCGCTCATCGTCATGAAAATAGGCGAGATATGCGAGTTTGTCGTTGGCAAAGTAGCGGCCATGGCGGTCTTTCAGATTCGGGCGGTAACGCCGGCGCCGGACATGTTGGTGGCGCCAGCGTTCGAAAGCTTCCTCAGTATCGGTATCCCGGTGACCGAGTACCAGCGAGCCGAACGGCTGCCTGCGGTTGCCGTGTATGTAGCATATTCTGTCGGAAGCTACATCATAATGTTCTTCAAGAAACAGCGTATAGTTGAAGTTGAGAAACAAAGCGTCGCGATTCAGCTCAATCATATTGCCCTTGAAGCCTTTGGCATACTGCAGTGTGTTGACCCAGCGATGAAAACGATACTGCATTTCGAACGTGCATTCGTTCACCGTGTCGGCTATGAAGTCAATCGGAGCATAAAAATCGGCGTAGGTGAACCGGTTGTCATCTTCATCTACCGTTGGCAGCCGCATATCGAGAAAATCGAAAACCTTTTCCCGGTCAAATTCGCCAAGATGCCTCTCGAAGTCGCTCCAGAGATATTTTGTAGCCCACGTGTTTCGCGGATGCGGCAGACCTTTCCCAAACATAGTTGAGAGTTCGAAGTCAAGCGGATCGTCAAAGTTGTTTAAGAGCGAGCGCGGTCCGAAAAACAGTTCGAAGAATTTTGCGCACCATTCATCATGCTGCAGGAGATATCCGCGGAAATCCCAATATGAGGATTTCGCACCGTGATACCGGTCAAATCCGTTCCCGATAATATAAAGGTGCTCCGTTTCCATAATGCCGTGGCCATAAACGATATTTATCAGCTACAAAATTAATTGATTTATTATCATTGTCAAATAGATTATTTGCGGGGAGTCAGAGAAAACGGCACTTCATTTTGAGAATTTACGGTGTCGGGGGTAGCCGACATATCCAGATGCAGGGTTCCCCCCTGTGCTATCTCTTTATAAGTAATATAATTGCGCCGCAGAGGTGATCCGTTGAGAGTTGCCGACTTCACGTATACATTATCTGAGTTGTTGGCCGGAGCTTCTATCGTGAATTTATTTCCGTTCTCGAGCGTTATAACCGCCTTGCGAAAGACCGGGCTGCCAATCACATATTGGTCTGTGCCGGGACATACCGAATAAATGCCGAGCGCACTCAGAATATACCATGACGACATGCCGCCCTGGTCTTCATCACCGGGAAATCCTTTTTCTGACGAATTATAAAGTCGTTTCATAATCTGACGAACCCAATATTGTGTTTTCCAGGGCTGCCCGGCATAGCTGTAAAGGTAAGGCATATGCTGTATGGGCTGATTGCCGTGGGCATACTGTCCCATTCCGGCCTTTTGCATCTCTACCATTTCATGAATCATTCCGCCGTAAGTACCTGGTCTGACCGTATCGGGGAGCGAGAATACGGAGTCGATTTTGGCGACGAAAGCCTCATCACTGCCATAGAGATCTATCAGACCCTGCACATCGTGGAACACCGACCAGTTATAGTGCCATGCGTTGCCCTCGCAGTAAGGGCCGCCCCACTCCATCGGGTCAAAAGGTTCGATCCACTTACCGTCGGCACCCTTTCCGCGCATGAAGCCTGTCTGTGGATCAAAGACATTCCGGTAATTATACATCTGACGGGCAAAAACTTCCTCATAATGCTTGTTGCCGGTAAGCCGGGCCAGTTGCCAGGCACAGAAATCGTCGTAAGCATATTCGAGAGTCTGCGCTGTTGAGCCGAGCGATTCGGGATACGGCACATAACCTAACGTGAAATACTCTTTCCATCCGGCACGGCCGTTGGCACCGCCCCAAGGGCCCTTGTTCATGACTTCATGCGCATAAGCATCCAATGCTTTGGCCGGGTCAAAAGAACGTATGCCCTTGACCCATGCATCCGTAATAAGCGAAATGGAATGATTGCCGAGCATTCCGCCGGTCTCTCCGGGGCACGACCACGACGGGAGCCAGCCGCATTGTTCCTGAGCGGCAAGCAGGGCATTCATATACCGGCCCTGCATTGTGGGGTGCAGAATGACGGTAAGCGGAAACTGCGAACGGAACGTATCCCAGAATCCGTTGTCGGTGTACATATATCCTTCATATATCTTGCCGTCGTACGGGCTGTAATAGTACGGGCTGCCGTCGGGACGCAGTTCATAGAACATACGCGAGAAGAGATTGGCACGGAACAGGCAAGAATAAAACGTGCGCATATCCTCATCGCTGCCTCCTTCCACGGCCACGCGGCCAAGCAGAGAATTCCATACGCTGCGCCCACGTTCTTTCGTTGCCTCGAGCGAACGATCGGCTCCGAGTTCCCGGTCAAGATTTATGCGTGCCTGCTCGGCCGAGATGTACGACGAAGCAATTTTCGCCTGCACCTTGCTGCCGCGTTTAAACTTCAGATAAGCACCATAGCCTTTTCCCACACCCGTGGTTGAGTGAGGCATTATGCTGTCGGTACGGTTTTCCCACAGTCCCCAGTCGGCAAACGGAGTATCGAACTCCGCCACAAAATGGCAGCGGAAACTGCGTGAATCATTTACAAAACGCTGATTGTTGACCCATCCGCTTACCCGCCGGTGTCCGGGATCAATATGAACGGAACTCATGTCGGTATATCCGTCGAGTACGAGCCATGCATCGCCGCCTTCGGCAGGGTATGAGTACCGCATGTGCACGCCCCGTTCGGTAGGAGCCATCTCCGTACGGATACCGTTGTCAAGCCTGACACAGTAATAATGTGGGCGCCCGGTCTCATTGTCATGGTTGAACCGAGTCGCTCTCTTGTCCTCATTTACAACAAGCTCGCCCACTACCGGCATGAATGAATATACGGCATAGTCGCTTACCCACGGACTGCACTGATGGGCCTGTGCGAAACCGCGTATGGCATCCGCACTGTAGGCATACTTGAATCCATCGCCGTTTTTGCCGGTCTGAGGCGACCAGAAATGCACGCCGAAGGGCATCCCGGCGGTAGGATAGGTGTTGCCGTGGCTCAGTCCGAAACTGGAATCGGTGCCCTGAAGCGTGTTGACATATCCGGTATAATCCGTAGCGGCGGACATACCGGCGCCTGCACTTAGTAACATGCTCAGGGATAATATAGCTTTCTTCATAAGATCTGTTCTTAAAAAATGCCCCCGAAGACGGTATCGGAGCCTCCGGGGGATTACAATGATGGTTATCTAATTAGAATTACTCTTCAAAGACTCTCTTCCATTTGAATATGCGGTAGAAGAAGGGGCGGTACCAGTCGGCGGAACCGGGAGCGTTGAAATTGTCGAAGAAGTTTGCGCAGTCGGTGTTGGTTGAGATCACCAGTTCGCCGTCGCGCGACAGAGCCGGATGGTAGTTCAGCATGTAAAGATGGTTATATGCGCCAAGCTGCAGTTCATCGAGCGGATTGGGGAATTTCAGAAGAGATTTCTTGTCCTTGAACGGCCCCCAGGGATTTTCTGAGCGCATGATTGTCAGTTCCTGTCCGAACGGGTATGCCTGGGCAAGCATATAATACCATTCATCCTCTTTGAACACCCAGGGCATTGTCACCGAGCCTTGTTCGGGAGCTATGCCCGAGTTCTGAACCTGCAGCTTCGAGGGATATTCATCCTGCCAGCCCATCTCTCCGACGTCGTTGGAGACATAGTATTCAATACCTGAAGTAAGATCCTTTCCTTTGGTTCGGGCTACAATAGGTACATTTCCGAAAAGTTGACCATCGTTGGTCGTGCTGTAAAGATAGAGATGACCGTCCTCGCATTCCCATAGTGTAGAGCCGTAGCCGTAAGGGTTTTCGGGAATCCAGTTGTGGTCGATCGACTCCAGCTTCATATATCCCGGGTCGCCCGGTTTGCCGTCGAGGCTATAGACCGCGAGGGCAGCGTTCTGGCTGAGCATATCGCCGTTGCCGGGAGTGTAGACGCCCATCCAAATCATCTGGAGTTTGCCGTCAACGATGGTGCCGTCGCCCGACCAATAGAGGTAATCCTGAGCGATTCCGTCGCTGTTATAGCTCGCCGCTCTCGGATGGTCGATATGAGTGCGGGCCTTGTAATAACCCTCTGCTGTCGGGTCGGATGTCTGAATCCAGTCAGCCATCCACAGCAGATTCTCTTCTTTTCCGGCAGGCATGCCGTCCTCGGCGGTCTGTACCATTATACTGTTGCGGGGAAAGCTGCATGCTCCGCGGGCGCGGTTTTCGGCATTGACCACACCGTAGAAGCTGTCGTTGAATGTCCACAGCACGTGTCCGCCTGGCAGTCCGACAGTGAGCACACCGTCGCCTCCGTTCCACCCGAGGGTGCGGGTGAAGAGGGCATTGTACATCTTGTCCTTATAAGCATAGACGTTCGCCTCGGTCATGCCGCTGATCTCTTCGAGATTCCACTCGGGGTTTATGTGTGGGGCGGCAAAGTTGGGGTCTTCCTTATATTCGAGCGGCAAAGCCTCGAGAGAGTCCTGGCATGCGGAAAAAGCACCGCACGCTACTGCTGCAATTGCCGGAATTATATATTTTTTGTCAAGTCTCATTTTTCTGATGTTTTGGGCATCTGTTTAGAATATTAACTGCACACCGAAGTTGAGCACACGCTGGTTCATGTAGGTGTCTCCTGCTGAATTTGTCGAAATTTCAGGATCCTGCTGATATTTGTTGTAATTCGTCCAGGTAAACAGGTTGTAGGCGTTCATGTAGAGACGCAGATCCTGAATTGCCTTGGGCAGAATCGTCTTGGGGAACTGATAGCTGAGATCGATTGTCTTCAGACGTATGTACCAGGCGTTGACGAGCCAGAAGTCGCTCATATATGCAGCCGGAGAGTTGATGGTTGACGGGTTGGAAGTGAGACGCGGGAATTCGATGCTTTCTCCTGCGGCCCAGCGCTCCTCGGTCCAGCGGTGAGTGTGGATGGGCTGGAACTGGCTCTTGAACGGCTCGATAGCAGTACCCTGAAGGGCGAAGCTGTAGTCAAACGCACCCTGGAAAAGCACATTGACACTGATGCCTTTCCACGAACCGCCGAACGACCATCCGAGTGTGGTGGTAGGCAGATTGGGTTTGCCGATGGCACACTTGTCGTAATCGTTGATCACGCCGTCGCCGTTGAGATCCTGATACATCAGGTCGCCCGCCTGAACGGGCACGTCGGTATTGGGGACAGCCGGAGCACCGGGAGCGCCGGCCTTGATGGCGGCGATGTCGTCGGGCGTATAGTAGCCGATCCAATGGTAGCCGAAGGGCTGATTGATGGGATGGCCGGTCTCCATGAGCCAGGGATAGCTCTTCTGGGCTTCGTCTTTGTACAGCACTTTGTTTTTGGCATAGGAGAACACGAACGAAGTGTTGAAATCAAAGTCGCCGAAACGCTGCTGATAGGTGATGTTGCCGTCGAAACCCTGTCTCTTATACACATCTGACGCTGCCG
>UROS01000143.1 GCA_900549445.1 uncultured Porphyromonadaceae bacterium
GACATCATTATAAAGGACTTCAAGCTCGACCGCGGCAGTTCCATAACTTTCAGCGGCGATCCCTACGCAGCCGAACTCGACATTACGGCAATTTATCCCGTCAACGCCAATCTAAGCGACCTTGACGAGTCGTTTCTGCAGGATAAGGAGTTGAACCGCACTAACGTAAAGGTCAATTCCATACTCCATGCCAGCGGCGACATGCGGCACCCCGACATTTCGTTCGACCTCGATTTTCCGACCCTCACGCAGGATATTAAGCGCAAGGTCCGCTCCATCGTGTCGACTGAAGATATGATGAACCGCCAGATAATTTACCTCCTCGCTCTCGGGCGATTCTATACTCCCGACTATATGACCGCCACCCGAGGCAACGAGCTCGTGTCGGTGGCATCATCCACCATATCCTCGCAACTGTCCTCGATGCTCGGGCAGCTCAGCGACAAATTCAGCATTGCACCGCAGTTCAGGAGCGACCGCGGCGATTTCTCCGATGTCGAGGTCGATGTTGCGCTCTCAAGCCATCTGCTTAACAACCGCCTGCTGCTGAACGGCAACTTCGGATACCGCGACAAATCGCTTAACAACAACAGTTTCATCGGCGACTTCGACATAGAATATCTGCTCAATCGCCCCGGTACTATCCGACTGAAAGCCTACAACCGTTACAACGACCAGAATTATTATCTGAAAAGCGCTCTTACTACCCAGGGGGTAGGTGTTGTGTTCAAACGCGACTTCGACAACGTGTTCGGATTCCTCCGTTCTTTGCGCCGGAAGAAAAAGACTTCTGCCGATACCGTACCCGAAGCGCTGCCTGATACATTGTTGATTCCTTCCGACACGACTGTCGTGGTCAGGACGGAAGACAAGTGACTACAATGTGGGGACTTTTGTGTTTTTTAAGACTTCGGATTCTCATCTGTTAGTTTTTCTGATTATTTTTGCACAGGAAAACGCAGACTTACACATTTTTAACGCCTCTCCGGTGTGAGTTGATCGCTGATTGCTTTCTACATTCTCTCCGGAACATTCCCAAATAGGGAAAAGCAATTATCATCGCATTCTTTACAATAAGCTTTCACTCTCCTTATTTCGTTCTATATCATGTTATTAAGAAACGTATTTACTGTTTTGTTACTGGCAGTTGCCTCCAGCGTGGCAGCCGTTACCGATCTGGTGCCCCGGTCAACGGATGATCTTTTGGATCTGCTCAATCATGAGCTGGAGCAGCGGTCTTCATATATCGACTTTCATTTAAGAAAAATCGATTCGCTGCGCACTGTTGCCGACACGGCGGTGACTTTGCAGGCGAGGGTTTCCTCTTACGAGCAACTTGGCGCGCATTTCGACGGCATAAATGCCGATTCGGCAGCCATGTATCTGACCAAGGCGATTGATCTTAACCGTGAAATCGGCGATCCGGTGGCAACTCAGCGAGATGAATTGCTGCATTGTTTTCAACTCACGGTAATAGGTGCAGCCAAAGAAAGTATCGACTTGTTGAAAAGCGTAGAAGATACCGGTGTCTATCCGGAGAACAGGAAGCTGTATTATGAAACCGGACGTTTTCTATACTATACTCTCGCCGCATTCTATCCTTATCATACCCGGCAGAACGAATATAAGCTGCAGGGTCTGCCGTATGCCCGCGGCAGTCTCGTGATGACGCCGGAAAAAACATCGGAACATGAACTTAACAAAGCGCTGATTCATTACAGCGAAGGACACAATATACTTTACATAGCCGCGCTCAATGACGTTATAGATACGTCTACTGCGCTTGATCGCAATTTCGTTCAGGCCAATACTATGCTCGGCGAAATCTACCTCGCCAACGGAAAGACCGACGATGCCATCAATGCTTTTGCAGCGGCCGCTATTGCCAATATCCGGAACTCCGACCGCCACGGAACGGCGCTTATGCGTCTCGGAATGGTACTTTACAGCAAAGGCGAAATCTCCACAGCCTACAAGTATCTGACCGTGGCACTTGACAATGCCGTGATCGGGGGCGCAAAAATAAACGTCGCGCCCATATCGCAGGCTCTCCTCCCAGTCCGTGACGACATAAGGAAGGCTGAGAGCCACCGGCAGACGGTAATGTTGCTCTTGTTGCTGCTGCTTGCGTCGCTTCTGACTATAATAGTATTCCTTCTCGTAAAGCAGCGCCGCGAAGTGATCATTCTTAAGAAAATGCGCCTGAAGCTGAGCAAAGCCAACGAGGTAAAGGAAGTCTATATTACAGAATTTCTCAATCTTTGCTCTGTAAATATGGAGAAACTTGAGGATTTCAGCAGGCTGTGCCGTCGTAAAATCACCGCCGGTCAGAGTGAAGAACTTGTCGCGTATATTAAGAACGGCACAGCCATAGAGGAGCAGAGACAGAACTTCTATTCGATTTTCGATGTGGCGTTCTGCAATATCTATCCTACTTATATTGACGATGTAAACCGCCTCCTTCAGCCCGACAAACAGTTGACCGCCATGAATACCGAATTACGCATACTCGCTTTCACCCGACTCGGTATGGACGACACTGCCCGGGTGGCGCGATTTCTCGGATTGTCGCTCAACACAATCTATACCTACCGCAACAAGTTGCGCAACAAGGCGATAAACCGCGATACCTTCGAGGCCGACGTAATGAAAATCGGTCAGATAGCCTGAGGCCGTGTGTCAGGACAGCTCGACCACGGTGATTCCGGCGCCACCGAGGCGCACGTCCTCATCGTGATACGATGCTATGCCGGGAACGGATGCGAGATACTGACGGATATACTGCCGCAGCGCGCCGGTACCGGTTCCGTGGAGTATTCTCACCCGCGAGGCGTTGAACTGTATTGCATCGTCGATGAAATACGTCACTGCCTGTACGGCCTCGTCGACCCTCATGCCTCTTACGTCGATTTCCTGCCTGAACCCCAGCTGCCGGGTCCGGCGTGCTTCTGAGGTAGCGGCCGAAACGAATGAAGCGGCTTTGCCAGCGCCGGAATCCACTTTCGCTGTTGTGAAAGTGAGGCGGTCTGTCTTCACGTTAGTGCGCAGATTGCCGAATGACACAATCGCATTTTTGCCGGAGATTTCAATTATGGTTCCTACGGTGCCATGACCGTCGAGCCTTACATTGTCGCCCGGATTAAGTTCGCGTTTTTCAGACTGGGGAGGAGCAGGGGATGCCTTTTTCTTTTTCTTCGGAACTTTTTTGAGCAGCGGATGTTCGGCGTCGGTCTGGTTTTCAAGTGCGATGCGTTCCTCGCGCAGACGCTGGCGTGCGGCCAGAGTCTGCTCCTTCTCGGCTTGCGCCGCGCGGATGTCGTGAATAGTCCTTTCAATGGTCGCGTTGCTGCTGTCGAGAATATGCTGCGCTTCGCGTCGGGCATCTTCTATAATTGAACGGCGTTTCTCTCGCAGGGAATCGGCGTCTTCGGAATACCGGGCTATGAGCTGCTCGAGTTTCTTCTCCTTCTGGCGGATGGCGGTGCGTTTGTTTTCCCAATAGCGCTTGTCGCGGGTGATGTCGAGCAGATAATTGTCGAGATTCACATAGTCGCTTCCCACAATCTCCTGAGCTTCGGCGATTACAGAGGCGGGCAGTCCGGTTTTGCGTGCTATTTCGAGGGCGAATGAACTGCCGGGGTTGCCGATTGACAGTCTGAACATCGGCTGCATCAGATGCCTGTCGTAGAGCATCGAGCCGTTCACGAGTCCATCGGTGTCTTCGGCGTAATGTTTCAGGTTCTGATAGTGGGTCGTTATGACACCCCACATGTTCTTTTCATTGAACTGATGCAGAATTGCCTGTGCAATCGCTCCACCTATCTGCGGTTCGGTACCTCCCCCGAATTCGTCGATCAGCACGAGAGACGATGGATTGCCTTTTGCAAGCATATACTTCATGTTGCGCAGATGCGAACTGTATGTACTGAGGTCATCTTCAATCGACTGGTCGTCGCCGATATCCACGAATATGTCGGAAAACACTCCGACGTGAGAATTTTCATATAAGGTCGGAAGAATTCCGCACTGGGCCATATACTGAAGGGTTCCTACGGTTTTCAGGCATACTGATTTTCCCCCGGCATTCGGGCCGGATATGATGAGTATGCGTTTATCAGGAGTAAGAGTGATGTCGGTAGGTACGATTTCCTTTCCCTGCCGCTGAAGCGAAAGCTGCAGTACCGGATGACAGGCGTGATACCATTCCATCTCGGTATCGGGTGACAGATTGGGCAACGTACCGCCGGTTTCCATGGCGAAAAGAGCTTTCGCACGGATAAAATCGAGATGCGAAAGAGTGTCGGCCGCCGCGAGGAGTTCGTCGATATGCGGACGGAGATCACCGGCGATACCTATGAGTATGCGGGTAATCTCGCGGCGCTCCTCCATTTCAAGTTCCCTGGTGCGGTTGTTGACCTCCACTACCTCGGCCGGCTCAATGAAAATGGTTTTGCCTGATGCAGACTCGTCGTGGACAATACCGTTGATTTTCCGCTTGTTCATGGGCGAAACGGGGATTACGAGACGTCCGTCGCGCATGCTTGGGGCAGTATCGCTGTCGAGCCAGCCCTGACTAATGGCTCCTGATATCACCCGCCGCATTATAGCGCTGACCCTCCCGTTCATGGCGCGGAGCTGACTGCGTATTCCGGCGAGTTCGGGCGAAGCATTGTCCTTGATGTTGCCGAAACGATCGACAGAGCGGTCGATTGTGGCTGCAACGGCCGGTAGCGGAACGAGATCGGCAGTCATCGCGTCGAGAACGGGATAGGGTGTCTTCCCGTCGTCTGAACGATGACGGGCGAAATAGGCAGCCGCCTCGCCGATACAACCTATCATCCGGCGGACGAGGATCAGGTCTGCCACGGGCAGAAATGTCCCTGCCACACGGATGGACATAAGAAGCTGTTCTATGTCGGCTATACCGTCGAGCGAGATGCTGTCGTCGCTGCGCAACGAGGCGAGCATTTCGGCAGTTGAGGCGAGGGCGCTCTCAATGGCCGAAAACGACTGCATGAACTGCATCTCGGCGCAATATCGCCGGCCTCCTTCAGTGAGGCATGCCCCGGAAATATGGTGACGGACTCCGTCGAATCCGATTTTCTGTTCTAATTTATCTGGATATATCATTTGTTAATATCTGTCGTCAGTTTAACGTAGATTGCTGTCGATTGTTCAGACAAGTTTTCTGCGGTTGTAGAATCCCCGGGTATAAAGAAGATAAAGAACCGCACCGAGGGTCTGCATGCCGGCTGCAAACCAGAAAGCCGGAGCATAACCGGTATATTCCACAAGGACGCCGCCTGCAAGAATACCGAGCCCCATGCCGAGATCCCATGAAATCAGAATCGAAGAGTTGGCGGTGCCGCGCTGGTCGTGTCGGGCGGTGTTGATAAACATATTGAGCATGGCCGGATACATTCTGCCGTTGCCAAGACCGATAAAGAGTGCCGACAGATAATAGGCCCATGCTCCCGGCGACAGTGCGAAAAGAGTGTAGCCGACAGTCGACAGTACAACGCCTTGCGAGCCGCTGCCCGTGATGTTGCCTTTCCGCAGCTGTTTGCCGCCGAAAAACCGTGAGATTATGAGTCCGGCCGAGAGAAGAGCAAAAAACACACCCGTGCCGTCTGTTATATTGAGCTTTTCCTTCCCGAATATAGCAACGTAGTTCGACATGAGACCCCAGCAGAATCCGAACATGAGGATATTGATGGCCATAAGCCACGCTCTGCCGAGGAAAAAGTGGTCGAGCGACAGAGCCGGTTTGTTTTTGACTTTCTCACGCTCCGGAATCTTTACTCTTGTGGTCATCAGAAACCCGAGGAGCGCGAGACCGAGCGACAGCCAGAACAGAAGGTCGAAGTTGCCGGTGGCACCATAAATCCAGATACCGGCCGACGGAGCAATCGCCATTGCTATATTGTTGCTGAGCCCGTAGTAGCCTATGCCCTCGTTGCGACGCGACGACGGCAGCACGTCGATAGCCACTGTAGAGCTGTCTCTTATACACATCTCCGAGCCCACGAGACTC
>UROS01000144.1 GCA_900549445.1 uncultured Porphyromonadaceae bacterium
CGAGGCCTACGTAGAGGTGGAATGCCTGGTGGGAGATTTTGCAAGGCGCGGTCTTGGCCTTGGCTTCCTGATAAATTGTGGGTTCTTTCATAGTGATAACGGTTATTTTTCCGCAAAGATAATACGGGAATTGGCGGAGACCATTGCGATAATGTCGCTTTTTTCAAATCGGGTCGAAATTTTTTGGATTTGAAAAAAACGACATTATCGCAATGGTCTCCATGTATTTGAGCATTATCTTTGCGGAAATATCTGAAAATCTATCGGTTTTTTCGGATTTTTTCATTTTATTTGCATAATCGTTTCGGCCGCGGCAGCTGACCCGCCGTATCATTGACCAATGGAAAAAATTGAATTAAAACAAGACTACAAGGGCTGCTTTTCCTGCTATGGCCCCATAAGCAAGGAGCAGTGGCTCGATATGCTGACCGACACTTCGGTAATCCGGCCTGAGTTCCGGGAGGTGCTCCTCTCATTCTACTATATGCCGGGGCACCGGGCCTCGTGTGCTGCCTGCGCTGAAAAATACGGCCATGAAATCAACCGTTACAATTCAGCCGTCACGGCTCTCGGGCGCGCCGTCGTGAAAAGACTCGGCACGTTCATCATTACGGATGCCGAAGGAAAGGAGCGATTCTGGCCGGTAGCTATGGGATGCGGCCGCTACGTGAAAAACAGATCGCAGTTCGAGTGGACGCTGCGGCCGGAACTCACGGATGCCTTGCGCGAGCTGATAATTGACGACGCCATAAATCAATATACATCAGCGTTTGACGAAAACATAAAGAAGGAAGCTTACAAATGGCAGGCGGTGCAGTGGTTTCAGAACCACTGGCACCTCAACGACGCTGACCTTGCCTCGATGATTGATTTCGCTACCGCAAAAACCGGCAATCTGCTGGCGTCGGCGAGTTCCTATCCCCGGAAGATGCTCGTGGCGTTTGCAATGGCCGCACCGGCAGAAGTAAGGGCAATGCTGACAGATCTTTTCGATGAAAACGCCGGCATAGCCGGGCGAGTAGCCGGATTCATGGGAATGTCGGAAAAAATCCGCAATGATTTCAATCCGGGGAGCTGGAAAATGCACTACCAGACCACCAACGCAGCAAGCGTTTATCTCTGGCTCCGCTATCCCGACAAATACTATATCTACAAACCGACGGAATATTGCAACGTGATAAGCAAGCTCGGACTCGACACCACGGTGAAGCAAAACGGCAAAGCGGAGGAGATGGTGAAGGGATTCGGCATTTACGACATGCTCAACAGCCGGCTCTGCGCCAACGGCGCGTGTGTGGCAAAAATCCGAGGGTATCTCGGCGCCAACCCGGATCTGTATCCCGATCCGCAACTCCGCACCGCCACCATTGACCTCGGTTTCTGGATAAGCCGTTACTATAATTCTCCTGAAAATTCTCTCTACCAAAAAAAGAAAACAGTTTTGACACCTTTCATCTCAGAAGCGGCCGAAGTGCTGCGCGACAAAAAGAATCTCATACTCCAGGGAGCCCCCGGCACCGGTAAGACCTACAATACCGCGGCTCTCGCTTTGGCGGTAATCGACGGCAGCGTGCCCGAAAGCCACGACGAAGTTATGAAGCGCTACGAGGAACTGCGCCGTCAGGGCCGAATCGGGTTCACCACCTTTCATCAGTCGATGGACTACGAAGATTTCATCGAAGGAATCAAACCGGTTCATGAAGGAGACTCGGTTCGCTATGAAATCGAGGACGGCATATTCAAACGGATGTGCAGTGCCGCCAGAGTAGCTTCGGAGGTGGCAGCCTCAGGCACCGACAAACTGCTCGACGGCATGAACGAGGATCCTAAGATATGGAAAGTGTCGCTGCAGGGCACTTTCGACAATCCGCTCCGGCGCGACTGCATGGAAAACGGGTATATCCGCATAGGGTGGGGCGACTACGGCGACTTCGAATACGACGACGATGAAATGAAAGGCAAAGAGGGCAAAAACGTGCTGAAAGCCTTTATGAACGACATGCGCACGGGCGACATCGTTGTAAGCTGCTGGTCGCAGGACGAGACCGACGCCATAGGCATAGTGACGGGCGAATACGAATACCGGGCGGAAGGAGGCGACTATCCCCGCTATAGGGCCGTAAGATGGATATTCAAAGGCAAACACCATAATATCAAGGAAATAAACGGCGGAAAGCACATGACTCTCGGCACCGTCTACAATCTCTTTTCCATATCGCTGAAAGACATTATCGGAGTCATCGAGCAGTATGCGCCCAAAAGTTCTATCAGCGCCGACAACGAAGAGCGCCCGTTCGTGCTGATTATCGACGAGATAAACCGCGGCAACGTTTCGAAAATCTTCGGCGAGCTGATAACCCTGCTTGAGAAAGACAAGCGTCTGGCCGACTCCCATCCCATCACCCTTACACTCCCCTACTCCAAGACGGAATTCGGAGTTCCGCAGAATCTCTACATAATCGGTACGATGAACACCACCGACCGCTCCACCGGAACGCTCGACTACGCCATACGCCGCCGGTTCCGCTTCATCACTCTGCCGGCCGACGGCAGCCTGATTGAGGACGAAGCGGCACGGCAGATTTTCAGCGATATCCGTGCCTTTATCGAGCGCTACAAGTATGCCGACATGGACATCGAAGACCTTATGGTCGGCCACAGTTATTTCATGGCCGACTCCGATGCCGAACTTCTCCTGAAAATAAAATACGAGGTGATACCGCTGCTGAAAGAGTATATAAAAGACGGCATACTCAGCATAAAACCCGCCGACGCCGCCCGCTGTTTCAAGGCATGGGAGCAGCTTCAGACCTCCGGCAACGACAGTGAAGCAGATGATAACGGTTCAGGAACACCGGAAGATTGACGTCGCCGATCTCCCGGGGCTTGATCCCGGACGGCTGCGGGAGCGGATAAACTACGACACTTCGCGGTTCGTGACGGATAAAGTCAACCTCATACGCTATGAGTTTGATCCGGGGGAGGGGCGCGACGGTTTCTATTCCTATTTCCGCATTGGAGCGGAGTGGCTCGACCGGGAGCAGACTCAGCCGGTTGCGGTAATACCCAAAATCCGCGGCATCGACTTTATCGGGATGTTCACGACCTGCCTGCAGACAGCGGAGAGTGCCGACGGATTCGATTCGGTCTACAGCATAGACTTCGACGCTCCGCCCATACGGTCGGCCGCACTCAGCTCGGTGCTGTCGCCCCTTTTAGTGGTACAGTATCTGATGGTGATGAAGCGGATTCTGAACCGCGGACTTCGCAGAGACTACACTCCGCGGGCCGGAAATCTCGGCAAGGTAAAGGGACGCCCGGATATAATGCGCAACGAGCGGCAGAACATACTTACCGGCCATTGCGAACGGGTGTTTTGCCGCTACGATGAATTTTCGGCTGACACTCCCGAAAACCGGCTGCTGAAACGTGCGCTCCGGACAAGCCGCGACATGGTGTCGCTGATGCGCAACCACGATTCATATGCCACTCTCTCGGCTCTGTGCAACCACTGTCTGAGCCACTTCGACGGAGTGGCCGACAGCAACAGCAGCACGGCGCTCCCCCGGGTAAAGAACAGCAAGCTTTACAGGGAGTATGCCGACGCCATAAGATACGCCGTCATGATTCTGCGGCGACAGGACTTGGCCGTCAGCCGCCACGACAGTGCGATGGCTGAATACGTGCCCGTTTTCCGGCTCGACATGGCACTGCTGTTCGAGCACTATACGCTGGCACTGCTGCGCCGGAGTTTCGGCGCGGAGTCGGTCAGGTATCAGGCACCGGGTTTCGGAGGCAGATTTTATGCCGACTTCCTGATATCGAAAGGCTCATTCCGCGCAATCGCCGATGCCAAGTACCACGATCCGGAAACGGGAAACGCAGTAAAACCGGACTATATAAAGCAGCTGAGCGCATACGCCCGCGACAGGAATCTGCTCGCCGCGCTCGGATATGACCGCCGTGGCGGCGACGACTCTCTGCCCATAGTGCCGTGCGTAATACTCTATCCCGACTATTCGGGACGGGCGGAGAAACCCGGGGCGGCCAATCTGCTCAGCCGGCCGGCGCGGGGAGTGGTGAAATTCGGTTCTTTTCCCGTAGCGGTTCCTATGCTGCAGGGGGCGCGTCAGTAGGTTATGTCGCTCCAGGCAGGGGGCGTGACGCCAAGGAGATGACGGACGAAGAAATCGAAACGTTTGTGGCCGCCGTAGCGCTCGCCCATGGTATGGTGCGCGCCGGGTATCACAACGAGTTCGAACTCCTTGTTGGCCTTTATCAGGGCATCGGCCACCTGCATTGTCGACGCCGGGTCGACATTGTCGTCGAGCTCGCCCACCACGAGCATCAGCGGACGGCGGAGCAGATGGGCGTTTTCCACGTTCGAGGCTCTGACGTAGGCCGAATCCACGGGATAGCCCATCCAGAGCTCGTTCCACCAGATTTTGTCCATGCGGTTGTCGTGGCATCCGCAGGCACTGTAGGCGGCCTTGTAGAATTCGGGGTGGTGGAGAAGGGCACTGAGACTCTCCTGACCGCCGGCCGAGCAGCCGTAGATGCCCACGCGGTCGAGGTCAATCTCGGGATACTTCGCCGCGGCAGCGCGGAGCCATGCCATATGGTCGGGCACGGCGGCGTCCTGCAGGTTCTTGTAGCAGAAATTCTCGAATTCGCGGCTGCGGAACGAGGTGCCGAGACCGTCGACCATCACGGTGATGAAACCGAGTTCAGCCATGGTGTTGAGCCAGTAGTTGTAGGAGCGGAACTGCTTCGACACGTACTGGTCGCCCGGCCCCTGGTAGATATATTCCACCACGGGATATTTTTTCGAGGGATCGAAGTTGGTGGGACGCTGTATGAGGCCCCACATCATCGTTTTGCCGTCGCGGCCGGGAGCGGCGAATACTTCGGGCGCACGCCAGCCTTTAGCGGTAAGGGCGGTGATGTCGGCCCGCTCGATTTCGGAAATGGCCTGGCCGTCGGTTCCGTTGCGCAGGGTGGCAACGGGGGGCATAGTCGGAGAGGAAACAATGTCGACGAGCCGCGACATGTCGGGGGCGAACACGGCTTCATGGTACCCTTCGCCGGGGGTGAGGTCGGTGAGGTTGCTGCCGTCGAAATCCACGCGGTAATAGTGGATATTGTAGGGATCTTCAGCAGGATTCACTCCGTTGGCACGGAAATATATGCGGGAATTTTTCTCGTCGACCTCTGTCACCTCGCGCACGTACCACTCCCCTTTCGTCACCTGATTAAGAGGTTTGCCCGAGGTGCGGTCGTAGAGATATATGTGGTTGTAGCCGTCGCGCTCGCTCGCCCACAGGAAGCGCTTTCCGTCGGCGAGCATATGGCGCCATATGCGGGGATAGTTGACATATTTAGGATGCGATTCCTCGGCCAGAGGGCGCACGTTGCCGGTTTCGGCGTCGAGTTCGAGCAGGCGGTAGTTTTTATGGCCGCGCTCGTTGTATTCGAATATCACCGAGCGGCTGTCGGCGCTCCACTCGGGATAGGAGATGTCGTACTGGCTGGCGAAAAGCACGGTAGACGGGATCAGCGCCCTGACGGAGTCGACGTGGAACACGGCCGGAACCTTAAAGCGCAGTTCGTCGCCCGGTTTGGCATATTCCTGTTTGTGCAGCCGGGGCTGCAACTGTCCGGCGGGGGAAGATTCAACATAGTAAACATATCTCTTTTCAGCAGGGCGGATTCGGCAGCTCGATACCTTGCGGCTGTCGGGGCTCCACGAAATCCATGAGGAATAGTAGTTGCCTTCGGTGCCGTCGATGCTCAGCGGTGTCTCCTTTCCGGAGGCAAGGTCGCGCACCCACACGTTGCAGTCGCGGATGAAGGCTTCGCGCCTGCCGTCGGGCGAGGTCACGGCGGGAGCGCCTTTCTCGTCGTCTACCTCCATCCAGTGGCGTTCGGGACGGGACGCGGGTTTCTCCACATCGCGCAGCCGCGAAAGATGGT
>UROS01000145.1 GCA_900549445.1 uncultured Porphyromonadaceae bacterium
AAGAGACAGTAGTCCACGAGATACCTCGTTTTGTCGATTGCCCAGCCGCCGGCAAGAGCCTGCGCCATTTCTTCGGCGTCTGATGCGGGGATTTCATATTCCCATTCGTTTCTTACGGCCCCGGAATTGAGTCCTTTTACAGTAATGAATCCCTTTCCGTCGCGCACCCTTAGCCGGACGGTTCGCTCAGGGTCTGATGAAAGATAACACTGGCGGATAGTGTCGGCCTTCCTTGCCATAGACCTGTAAGAATCGCCGGTAACGAGGTATTTGTGTTCAATTTCCTTTGCCATAAACTAAAACTCTGATATTTCCGTTAAATATTAGTATGACGCCGGGCAGCGTACATACATAACAAAGGTACAGTTTTTATTCCGATAATGCGAGTTCGTAATACGATTTCTTTCATGTTATGTTTATTTGCCGCCATTGCGGTGTTGTGGACTGCGACTCCTCTCGGAGCGGCTCCGCAGAACACGCGGAACATAACAGGTCTGATACGCGACTCGCTCTCCCATGAGCCGGTTCCGTTCGCCTCCGTACTTCTGATAGGGACCGAACGCGGTGTGCTTTCGGGCGACGACGGCAAATTCAGCCTTCTGACAGGACTGAAAGGCGACAGCATAGAAGTCTCCGCCATGGGCTACACAACCAAGCGCGTAAGAGTAGGCCAGACGAAGAAAATCGACCTCTGCCCCACCGGAGTGCTTCTCAACGAGGTTGTGGCGCGACCGAAAAAAGAAAAATACTCGAAGAAAAACAATCCCGCCGTGGCGTTTATGGAGAAAATCCGCGCCCGGAGGGATCTGAACGATCCCCGCCGGCACGACAACTACAATTATCGGAAATATGAACGAATCACCTTCGCGCTCAACAATTTCAACATCGGAGATTCGGCGAGCGGAGATCCCGGAGGATTTCTGCTTAAAAAGTTTCCCTGGATGATTGAGCATGTGGAGTCGTCTGAACTCACCGGCAAGCCGATCCTCAACATCATAACGCGCGAAAAGGCATCGCAGGTGAACTATCGGAAAAATCCGCGCTCGGAGAAAGAGACCGTAGAGGGAATCCGCCGAGCCGGAATCGACGACATTACCGATCCGGAAAACCTCCGGAGACTGTATGAAGACGTACTGAGGGAGGTAGACGTATATCAGAACGACATCACGCTGCTTCAGAACCGTTTTGTGTCGCCGCTGTCGAAAATCGCGCCTGATTTTTACAAGTTCTATCTCACCGACACGGTGATGGTTGATTCTGTACGATGCATACAACTCACATTCGTACCGCGCAATGCCGCCACAATGGGTTTCACCGGCAGATTCTACGTGATTGAGGGCGATTCGACGATGTTTATCAAAAAGATTGAACTCCGCACACCCCACGACATAAACCTGAATTTCATCGACAATCTGATGATAAGTCAGGAGTACGACCGTGCTCCCGACGGCACACGCCTGAAAAAACGCGACGACCTTATAATTGAAGCGTCGGTAATACCTGGCCTGCAAAGCCTGTATACGCGCCGGAACACGACGTATGCCGACCATAATTTCAATCCCGCCCCGGACGAAAAAGTGTTCAGCCACGGTGGCGAATCGTTAGTACTCGCCGAGGCCGAGACACGCGACGAAGAATTCTGGCGCAAACACCGTCTCTCGGAAATAAGCCACGGCGAGAAAAGCGTCGACCTGCTTATGGCCCGTTTGCGCGCCAACAAATTCTACTACTGGAGCGAAAAGATAGTGAAAGTTCTTGCCAGCGGTTACATTCATACAGCTCCGGATTCAAAATTCGACATCGGCCCTGTCAACACTTTCATCTCCTACAACGATCTCGAAGGGCTGCGACTGAAGGCCGGAGGTATGACAACCGCCAACCTTTCGCGCAGATGGTTTATGCGCGGCTACGGCGCCTACGGTCTCAAGGATCACAAATGGAAATACAAAGGAGAACTGGAGTACTCGTTCCGAGACAAGAGATACCACTCGCGGGAATTTCCCATGCACTCACTGCGTCTCACCCATCAGTACGATATCGACATGCTCGGTCAGGGTTTCATAAACATGAATCAGGACAACTTTTTCGCCTCGTTCCGTAGAAAAAAAGACACTCAGATCACCTACCGGCGCCTCTCCTCGCTTGAATATATCCTCGAGCTCGACAATCACTTCTCGCTTAATGCAAAAGTGCAGAGCGAAAGGCAGGAAGCGAGCCGCTTTGTAAAGTTTACCAACGGCTTCGGAGCTGACATAGGCCACTACACGGTCAACTCATTCAGCCTGCAACTGCGCTACGCTCCGGGTGAAAAGTTTTATCAGGGAAAAAGCGTGAGACTCCCCATCAACTTCGACGCTCCGGTTTTCACGCTCACCCACACTGTAGCACCCGAAGGTCTGTTCGGTAACCGGTTCACGCTCAACAAAACCGAAGTCTCCGCGAGCAAGCGCTTCTGGTTCTCGGCGTTTGGCTACACCGACATCGTATTGAAAGGCGCTCATGTCTGGTCGCGCGCGCCATATCCGAACCTTCTGATTCCCAACGCGAGTCTCTCCTACATTATTTTGCCTGAGACGTTCGCTCTGATGAACCCGATGGAGTTCATAAACGACACTTACGCACAATGGGACATCACCTATTGGGCCAATGGCGCACTTTTCAACTACATCCCGCTTTTCAAGCGGCTGAAACTGCGCGAAGTCGTAACTTTCCGCGGCATGTTCGGACGGCTGAGCGAGCGTAACAACCCGCAGTCAAATCCGGAACTGTTCCGCTTCCCGGAAATGGCCCATACCCAGCGGATGAATCCCCGTACGCCCTATATGGAAGCAGGCGTAGGCGTGGAAAATATTCTCAAGTTCCTCCGTGTTGACTACGTCTGGCGCCTCACTTACCGCCACAACCCCGACGCCTGCCTCGGAGGCATCCGCATCTCCGCCCACTTCACCTTCTGAGAGATTTCCGAACCATTATTTTTCAAAGACCGTATTTTGCGAAATGGAAAAAGTATATAAGTCGAAAGTCGCCAAATGGTATCTATTATGTTGCATAGGATTTTTCGCTGCATTTGTCGGCACTTTGTTCTTATGTTATAAATCAACATGGATACTTCTGATCGACGTATTATTTGTAGGTATTGGCGTTGCTCTAATGTTTGATATGCTGCTTCATACAGACTATACTATCAAAACCGACAAGTTATACATAAGATGCGGAATATTGTATCGGATAACACTGCCAATCAGCAAGATAATCGAGATAACTCATAAATCTACGGTATTATCCTCTCCGGCTTTGTCCGCTCAACGGATAGGCATAAGATATGGCCGTAAAAATTGGGTTTACATATCTCCGCAAAATCAGGAAGATTTTATATCGGATATAAAATCAATCAATCCCGATATTTCAATAAGTTGAACCCTAAACAGGCAACCGCGCCGGAACTGATTCCGGCGCGGCTGTTTTATTGTCGCCTTTTAGCTGATTATCAGCGGACTTCCCATTCGAAAATGCCGGTGGCGTTGTCGTCGGGGAGCACAACTTCGAGTTTGAGAGCGGAGGTTGTTACGGGGTCGAAATTAACGGTGTTGGCAGCGCCTTTATTCACGCTGTACTTGTCGGGGTTCGACACGGGCACCCAGTTGCCGGCGGCGTCCTTGTAGTAAATCTTCCACGACTTCGGCACGCGGCATCCGCCCCAAGGGCCGTCGTCGTACCAGTAGACAGTGGCGCTCTGAACTTCTTTATCGCCGGGGAAATTATAGGAAATCCATTCGGTAGTGCCCTGCTTCGGCCACCAGTGGTAGTAAGGCACGGAGCGGTCGTTCTCATCCTTCGGAAGCAGGCGGTCGTTGACCGACTGGAGCGATGAATATTCGCCGGAGGTCTCGATTTTGCTCTCCGATGCGAGCGTGGGGGGCATCGACGGGCGGCTTGCGCTGAGTTCGCGGGGAAGCCATACAGCCATATTTCCGCGGCCGCGGTGAGCCCAAGCATAATATGGAATCATAGTGATTTTCACATCCTTGGTTACGAGGCGGCCGGACTTGTCGAATTCGAGCACCTGGCCGTCGGTAACGAGTTCAACGATTCCCTCAAGAAGCTCAGGCTTGTCGACGGTCTCGAATTTCGGATTCTGGTTGATGAGCACACTCAGCACATCGAAATCATTGTCGGGCCATTCGGCGCAATATACAATGGGACCACGTTCGACGGCTACACGTCCACGGTCGGCCTCGACCTTGGAATTGGCAACAACCACACGGGGTTCCATTTCAAAATCAACTTCAACCTTGTCACCTTTTTTCCAGTTGCGGTCTATAGTGAAGTAGCCTTTTTCGAGAGTTGCAGTAACGGGCTGACCGTTTACCTTAACGGTATAGCCGAGACGCTTGCCGTCGTCGTAAGAATAGAGGTCGCTGGGAACTACCTGATTTCTAACCCATCCGGGAATGCGGATTTTCATGGCAAACTTGCCGGCCTTGTTTTTGTCGACAGTTATACTTACTTTGCCATTCCACGGATAATTGGTTGACTGCGAAATTACTACTTCCTTACCCTTTACATCGAGATCGGCGGTGTTCGACATAAAAAGATTTACGTAAACATCATTGTCCTTCACGGCATAAATATAGCCTGGCAGCGACGGAATGAAGCGGCAGATATTCGACGGACAGCAGGCGCAACCGAACCAGGGCTGACGTTGGTGCTGACCCATCGACTCGAGAGGATTGGGATAGAAAAAGCCTCCGCCGTCGAGCGAAACTCCCGAAATCAGACCGTTGTAAAGTGTACGCTCGAGAACATCGTAGTATTTCGAGTCGCCGTGGAGAAGAAACAGTCGGTAATTTACGTAAACGTTGCCGATGGCTGCGCAGGTCTCACAGTAAGCCGACATATTGGGAAGCTCATAGTTTTCGCCGAATGCCTCGCCGTTGCTTGTAGCACCGATACCGCCGGTAATATAGTATTTTTTCTCCACAATATTGTCCCAGATACGGTCGATGGCCTTGATATAGGCAGAGTCGCCGGTCAGGGCTGCCACATCGGCCATACCTGCGTACATGTAGGCGGCGCGAACAGCATGACCCACTGCCTCATCCTGTTCAACTACGGGTTTATGAGCCTGACTGTAAAGATCTTTACGCGAGGTATAGCCTCGTTTGTCGAGGAAATACTTAGCCTGGTCGAGATATTTTTTGTCGCCGGTGACAAGATATAGTTTGGCAAGCGCCATCTCGGCGATCTGATGACCAGGCACACGTGCCACCTGATTGGGGCCGTCGCCGATTTCACGGCATACGCAGTCGGCATACTTGATGGCGATGTCGAGGAAATTGCGTTTTCCGGTTGCCTGATAGTGGGCGATGGCGCCTTCCACCATGTGGCCGAGATTATAGAACTCATGGCTGAGCACCTCGACGCTTTCCCAGCGTTTCGAACCGGCCCACTCGTGAGGGTGCTTCGGGTTCATTGTGCGGCTGGTATAAAGGTAACCGTCGGGTTCCTGAGCCGCAGCCACGATTACAAGCACGCTGTCGATGTATTTGTCGAGTTTCTTGTCGGGATACGTCTGCATCAGGTAGCTTGCGCCTTCAATCGTTTTGTAGACGTCGGTATCGTCAAACGAAAGTCCGCCCACTTTAATAGTGTCGCTCGGATGGGCGGCTTTTACGAAATTATCGTATCGGCCGGTTTCCTCACATTTGCTGAATGCCAGGGGAATCGTTACGTCGCGACTTGCCTTCAGCCGCTGTCCCCAGAAATCGTCGGTAACTTTAACCGACGTAAACGGAACCTGTCCGATCGGATAGCCGTTGTGGGGCTGTGTTTTCGGCGATTTGGCCGCTGCCGATAATGTAAGGGCGGCTGCAATCGTCATGCTTAGGAATCGTTTCATTTAAGGTATAGTTAATTGGTTTATAATATTTATTTATACGGTATATATTCGTCGAAGA
>UROS01000146.1 GCA_900549445.1 uncultured Porphyromonadaceae bacterium
AAGAGACAGGGCGTAGGCAAGACCGTGCTCATCATGGAGCTTATCAACAACATTGCAAAAGGGCACAACGGCTTCTCCGTATTTACCGGCGTGGGCGAGCGTACCCGTGAAGGCAACGACCTCCTCCGCGAAATGATAGAGAGCGGTGTCATGAAATACGGCGACAAGTTCCGCGAAGGCATGGATAAAGGTGAATGGAACCTCCACGACGTAGACATGAGTCAGGTCGAACAGTCGCAGGCAACCCTCGTGTTCGGTCAGATGAACGAGCCCCCGGGCGCACGTCTGCGTGTGGCTCTCTCAGGCCTTACCGTGGCCGAGCAGTTCCGCGACAACAACGGCGGAGGAAAAGATATTCTTCTCTTCATCGACAATATTTTCCGTTTCACCCAGGCTGGTTCGGAAGTTTCGGCTCTTCTTGGCCGTATGCCTTCGGCCGTCGGCTATCAGCCTACCCTCGCCTCTGAGATGGGTGCTCTCCAGGAGCGTATCACCTCTACCAAAAACGGTTCTATCACCTCAGTACAGGCTATCTACGTGCCGGCCGATGACCTTACCGACCCCGCGCCCGCAACTACCTTCAGCTTCCTCGACGCAACCACCGTTCTTTCGCGTAAGATTTCCGAGCTTGGTATCTATCCCGCCGTCGATCCTCTCGAGTCGACATCACGTATTCTCGACCCCAACATCATCGGCGAAGAGCACTACAACACGGCTCAGGCAGTCAAGCAGCTCCTGCAGAAATACAACGAACTTCAGGATATTATCGCAATTCTCGGTGTTGACGAGCTTTCCGACGAAGACAAACTCGTGGTTGCCCGCGCACGCCGCGCTCAGCGTTTCCTCTCCCAGCCGTTCCACGTGGCAGAGCAGTTTACCGGCCTTCCGGGTGTGATGGTGCCTCTGAGCGAGACTATCCGCGGCTTCAAGATGATTCTTTCCGGAGAGATGGACGAATATCCCGAACAGGCCTTCCTCAATGTCGGAACAATCGACGAAGCCATCGAGAAAGGCAAGAAGATGCTCGCTGAAGTCAATGCCTGATTCACGGCAACCCCGCATCGCTCCGGGCTGCCTCCTCTTCTTTTATTGAATTTTAAATCAACAATACAATGATACTTAAAGTCATATCGGCGGAAGATGTCCTTTTCGAAGGAAACGTCTCTGTGGTTCACCTCCCCGGGGCTCTCGGGGCGTTCACGGTGCTCCCCGGCCATGCCTCGCTTATTTCCACCCTCGTCCCCGGCGATGTAGTGTTCCGGCTCGACGACGGCGAAGAGCGCTCCGTCTCTCTCAGCGGCGGTATTGTCGATGTCGATAGCAACATAGTGTCGGTTTGTATATATTAATGCCCTGTCAACGATGAGAAAATCTCTGTTATTAACCGCAGTGCTTGCCGTTATCGCTCTGCTGCTTCCTGTCTCGGCGTTCGCTTCGGACAGCAGTGAGGAGAAAAGCGGCAAAGTCGACGCCCAGGGTATCATTTTCGATCACCTCGGCGACGGCTACGGCTGGGAAGTGCCGTTCAACCACCATAAGCGGATTCCACTCCCGGTGATTGTGTTCGGTTCCGACGGCCTTCACGTGTTCTCTTCATCCTGCATTCAGGACGGTAAGGTTTACACCGACGGCAACGCCACTTTCAGGGTAGCCGGCAAGGACAGCAAATATAAAGGTAAGATCGTAGAGATAAAAGACGGTAAGGAAACCAGACCCTTCGACATCTCCATTACCAAAAACGTGCTCGCCCTGTTTATCTCCGCCCTGCTCGTGATGTGGGCTGTGTTCACCGTAGCACGCTGGCATAAAAACCAGGGCATGAAGGCTCCGCGTAAAATGACAGGCGCAATCGAGGCGCTCATCCTGTTCGTCTACGACGACGTGATTAAACCCACGCTCAAAGACAAATCGCAGCGCTTCGCACCCTATCTGCTCACCGTGTTCTTCTTCATTCTCGTAATGAACCTCATGGGACTCATCGTGATTTTCCCGGGCGGTGCCAACCTCACCGGCAATATCGCCGTGACTCTCGTACTAGCCATCTTCACTTTCCTCATTACCAATATCTTCGGTACGAAACATTACTGGAAGGAAATCTTCAACCCCGACGTACCCTGGTGGCTCAAATGGCCGCTGCCGATCATGCCCGTAATCGAGATTTTCGGCATCTTCACCAAGCCGGCGGCACTTACCGTCCGTCTGTTCGCCAACATGATGGGAGGCCACATGATTGTGATTGTGCTTACCCTCCTGATCTTCATCTTTGCGGCGATGGGTCCCGCCATTGCAGGCGCTACGGCCGTGGTGTCGATAATCTTCTCGGTGTTCATGCTTCTTATCGACGTGCTGGTAAGCTTCATTCAGGCCTACGTGTTTACCATGCTTTCCACACTTTTCATAGCCCTCGCGCAGGAAGACGGTAAGCACCACAAGGAGAAGGCTACTGAGCCGGAACCGGTACCCGTAACTCTCCCCTCGCAGAAAACTTCTGAATAATAACTGAAAAAAATAACCATAACTCTAAAAACTTAAAATTATGTTAGCAATGATTTTAGCAGCCATCGAAGGTATCCTTGGTATTGGCGTATGTATCGGCGCAGGTATCGCAGCCATCGCAGCAGGTATCGGTATCGGAAAAATCGGCGGTTCCGCCATGGAGGCTATTGCCCGTCAGCCCGAGGCTACCGGCGATATCCGTAGCAACATGATCGTGATTGCTGCCCTTATCGAGGGTGTCGCTCTCTTCGCTGTCATTGTTTGTATCCTCGCAATGTTCGTTGGCTAATTCCCTTTGAGATATGGAACTTTTCACGCCTGATTTCGGTCTGGTATTCTGGATGTTCGTATCTTTCGCCATCCTCTTCTTCGTATTGTGGAAGTGGGGCTGGCCGGCGATCATGAAGGGAGTGACAGACCGTGCCGACCTCATCGACAAGGGTGTGGAGTATGCTCAAAATGCCAAAGAACAGCTTGACCATGCCCGTGAGGAGGCCGACCGTCAGATTGCCGAGGCCCGCCGCCAGCAGGCGGATATGCTTCGCGAGGCGGATCGTATGAAATCCCAGATCATCGACGAGGCGCGCGCCGCCGCTCAGGCGGAGGCCAAGAAGGTGATGGACGCCGCGAAAGTGTCGATCGAGCAGGAACGTAAGGAAGCTCAGCTCCAGTTCCGCAACGAAGTTAGCTCTTTCGCACTCGACATCGCTCAGAAAGTCGTTAAAAACCAGTTGAAAGACCAGTCCGCTCAGCAGAAACTCGTAGGTTCGCTGCTCGATGATATGGAGAATCAAAATTAACCTGTTGATATGAACGAAGGTCTTATTCCAAGCCGTTATGCCAAGGCGCTTTTCGAGTTCGCTCAGGAAAAGAACGCTGATACCCGGCTCTACGGACTCATGAAGAATCTCGTGGCCTCTTTCGAGGCGGCTCCGCAGCTCCGGCAGACCGTGGCAAACCCCTTTGTGGCCGACGCCGACAAAATCAGGCTTCTCTCCACAGCTGCCGGCGCAGACGGGAGCGACCCCGTTTTCGCCGACTTCATGCGCCTGCTTGTGGAGAACAACCGCCTTCCGGTGGTTCGCGACATCGCCCTCGCTTATCTGCGTATTTACCGCGAGAAGCACCACATTTACCTCGTCAGTGTCACCTCGGCGGCGCCTATGGATGAAGCCGACGAAAACCGGCTCAAATCCCTGATCGAACGCCACCTCAACGGTGCGGCTATGGAATATTCTCATTTCGTCGACCCCGACCTGATAGGCGGTTTCGTAGTGAATATCAACAACGAGAAACTCGACGCTTCTGTTGCAAACGAACTCGAGCAATTGCGTCTGAAACTTTTAAGTAACTAAATCACCCCCAATAATTCCAATGATCAACCCAAGCGAGATTTCGGAAGTTTTAAAACAGCAGCTCGAAAACGTCAACTCCAAGGTATCGTTCGAAGAGACCGGCACCGTGCTCGAAGTCGGCGACGGCGTCGCACACGTCTACGGCCTCGACAATGTCTGCGCAAACGAACTCGTAGAGTTTGAAAACGGCGTCAAAGGCGTCGCCCTCAACCTCGAAGAGTCGAACGTTGGCGTGATTCTGCTCAACAATGTCGACAAAGTGACCGAAAACATGTCGGTCAAACGCACCGGCGAAATCGCGTCTATCCACGTAGGCGACGGTCTGTTCGGACGTGTAATCAACGTCTTGGGTCAGCCAGTCGACGGACGCGGACCCATTTCCGGCGAATTGCTCCCGATGCCCCTCGAGCGTAAGGCTCCCGGAGTTATCTTCCGCCAGCCTGTGAAGCAGCCCCTTCAGACCGGTCTGAAGGCCATCGACTCAATGGTGCCCATTGGCCGCGGCCAGCGTGAGCTTATCATCGGCGACCGTCAGATAGGTAAGACTGCCATCGCTATCGACACAATCATTAACCAGCGCAAGAATTTCGAGGCCGGCAAGCCGGTTTACTGTATCTACGTGGCCATCGGCCAGAAAGCATCGTCAGTCGCCGCTACTGTGGAAACCCTCCGCACCCACGGCGCCCTTGACTACACCGTCGTCGTGGCCGCAACAGCAGCCGACTCCGCCACAATGCGCTACTACGCACCTTTTGCAGGTGTGGCTATCGGTGAATATATCCGCGACACCGGCCGCGACGCCCTCATTATCTACGACGACCTCTCCAAGCAGGCTGTGGCTTACCGTGAGATTTCGCTCATCCTCAAGCGTCCCTCAGGCCGTGAGGCATATCCCGGCGATATCTTCTATCTCCATTCCCGTCTGCTTGAGCGTGCCGCCAAGATAATCGACAATCAGGAGGTGGCTCAGAACATGAACGACCTTCCCGCAGTGCTCAAGGACAAGGTGAAAGGCGGAGGCTCGCTCACCGCACTCCCCATCATCGAGACCCAGGCGGGCGACGTTTCGGCCTACATTCCTACCAACGTGATTTCCATCACCGACGGTCAGATCTTCCTTGAGGCAGCCCTCTTCAACCGTGGCATCCGACCCGCAATCAACGTGGGTATCTCCGTGTCGCGTGTGGGTGGCAACGCCCAGATCAAGTCAATGAAGAAAGTGGCGGGTACGCTGAAAATCGACCAGGCTCAGTTCCGCGAGCTCGAATCGTTTACCAAATTCGGCGGCGATATCGACCCCGTGACCGCCCGAGTCATCGACAAGGGCCGTAAGAACGAACGCCTTCTTATTCAGCCCCAGTACCAGCCTATGGAAGTGGCCGATGAAGTCGCGGTAATCTTCTGCGGTACCCGCGGCCTTCTCGAAAATGTGCCCCTCGACAAGGTGGCCGAGTTCGAAAAACTCTTCCTCCAGCTCGTCCATGCCAAGTACCCCGACGTCATCGACGAAATCGGCAAAGGCAACCTTTCAGACGATGTCACTGCCAAACTCACCGATGCAGCTGCTGAAATTTCAGCTCGTTATAAATAAAACGTATTCTCAATCCCCCGGGCGCTCCGGTGCCCGGGGGTAAACTGATAAACAAGTTCTTAAATGGCAACTCTTCGCGAACTTAAAGGACGAATCGGATCCGTAGCATCTTCCGAGAAAATCACCGGCGCCATGAAGATGATTTCCTCAGCAAAGATGCACCGCGCCGAAGCCGACCTGCGCCGTCTGCTCCCGTTCCGACAGCAGATTGAGACAATCATCGGCAACCTGATGAGTGCTGATGCCGACTTCTCGTCGCCGCTCACCGAGCAGCGCGATGTCAAGTCTGTAGGTATTGTGGTCTTCGGTTCCGACGACGGACTTTGCGGCGCTTTCAACATCAATATCTTCAAGGATGCGCTGGCCCGGATTAATGAATACCGTCAGACTTACGGTTCCGAAGTGAAGATTGTCATCATCCCGGTCGGCTCCAAAGTCGCTAAGGCCCTCGGCAAAAT
>UROS01000147.1 GCA_900549445.1 uncultured Porphyromonadaceae bacterium
ATTGAGGCGCTGCCCTGCAGCGCAGTTTGCGGCTACGCCGCTATTTTTTAACAACCGGGGTTTTACATTGACCCGTTTATGTTATTTATGTCGGGGGGGAGGAAAACAGAACAGGCTGCGACCCGCGGGGGGTGCAGCCTGTCGGTATAAGTTGGAGGGATAATTATTTAAGGGTTTCCTTAACGAGATCGTTGGGAACCATCTGTTCCTGGAAGGTGTAGGCGCCGGTTTTGGGCGACTTAACAACTTTGATGACCTTGCTGTAAGTACGGCCTTCGCCTTTCTGCAGTGATGCAACGGTTTTCTTTGCCATGGGTCAAGTCTGTTAAATTATTTGATTTCTTTGTGAACGGTAACTCTCTTGAGGATGGGGTTGTATTTTTTCAGCTCCAGACGCTCAGTAGTGTTTTTGCGGTTTTTGGTGGTGATATAACGGGAGGTTCCGGGCATACCGCTTGCCTTGTGCTCGGTGCATTCGAGGATGACCTGAACGCGATTACCTTTAGCTTTCTTTGCCATCTTCCTTAAAGAATATCTAAGTATTTGATTTCAGTTAAATAACCCTTCTGAGCAGCTTCTTTGATTGCTGCATCGAGACCTTTCTTGTTGATGGTGCGGAGACCTGCGGCAGAGATGGTCAGAGAAATCCAAGCCTGCTCCTCAACCCAGAAGAACTTTTTGTTGAAGAGGTTGACATCGAATTTACGCTTTGTGCGACGCTTGGAGTGCGACACATTATTGCCCACCATCGCTTTCTTGCCTGTGATTTGACAAACTTTTGACATGGCTGTTGGTTTTTATCTCTTGATTATTGTTTTTACAGTCTGATACCGGAGCAACACATCTCATATCGCGACTAAATGCATCATTTTTAGTCACTTTCAAGCGTTATCCGGCAAACATGGGTGCAAAGTAAGCAATTTTTTCCGACGTCAGCAAATATTGGAATTAAAATTAGCAACTGTTCACAAATTTTAATAATTCTGACGGCCGGGCCGATGAGCTATCTGCCGTAGCGCGCAACCTGAAGGATGAAGGGGAAACCTTCTTTGAGCATCATTGATCTGTCGGCTTTCACGCGGCGCCAGGCTTGGGCGGCTTCTTCGGGGGTTGAGCAGGTTTCGGCTATGACATAGTAGAGGGGCTCGCGGGTGTTGACGATCATCGCACGGGGATAGCCGGCGGAGAGCAGACGGGTGCGCATGGCCTTAGCGTTGAATATCTGCTTGAACTGACTGACGACGATGTTGTAGCGGAGCACGCTGTCGCGGGAGGCGCCGCCATCTTTGGGGTATCCGACGTATTCGGTCTGCATGGGGATGGAGTCGGAGCCGGAGACGAGGGCGGTTCTGTGGGCTGCGTTGCGGAATCGGGCGTAGATGGTGGAGTCGACGCCTGAACTCTCTTTCTGGTGCCCGACGGCAGTCTCGTAGGCGCTGCGGTAGTTTTTTTCGCTGGTCTTGCAGGCGGTGACGGCTGCAAGGAGGGCGAGGATGATAGCGAGAACGGGAAATTTTTTCATAATTCGTAAGTGTTGACGGTTATTGTGTGCGGCGCCCGAGCTCGATAACTTCGAGACCGGCGATGGTGCCGGCGTCGAGGGTGAGGCGGACGAGAGTGCGCTGCTTCTGCCAGCCGTGGTAGCCGGCGGCTCCGGGGTTGATATGGAGGAGGTTGAGCTCGCGGTCGGGCATTACTTTAAGGATGTGGCTGTGGCCGGCCACCATAATCCGCGGGCCTGAATGGCCGAGATGCTGACGGATGCCAGGAGCATAGCGCCCGGGATATCCGCCGATGTGGGTGAGGAAGACGCTGACGCCCTCGACTGTGAACTCGAGCGACTCGGGGCATCGGCGGCAGACATCGCCGTGGTCGATGTTGCCGCGTACGGCGCGTACGACGGGGCACACCTGCTCGAGGCGCCGGATGATGTCGATGTCGCCGACGTCGCCGGCATGCCAGATTTCGTCGCAGTCGCGGAAGTGGGCTGCGTAGCGGTCGTCCCAGCAGGAGTGGGTGTCGGAAAGGATGCCGATTTTTTTCATCAGTTTTCGAGGATGTAGAGGGCGCGTGCGGGGAAGGTCATCTCTTCGGTTACAGTGAACGGCTCGCCGGTGAGCATGTCGGTGAGGGTGGTGCCTACGGGGAGGATTTCGAGGGTGCGCTCCATGGTTGTGGTGACGGGGGAGTCGTTGCCGTTCATCATTACGATGACCCGTTTGTCGGCGAGGCGGCGTTCGTAGACGTAGATGCCGTTTTCAGGCATGAAGTGCTTGAGCGAGCCGCGGGCAATGACGTCGTTTCCGCGGCGCCAGTTGAGGAGCTTTGCCATGAAATCGTGGGCCTCGTTCTGGAGGGGGGTGCGGCCTTCGGTGGTAAAGGCGCTGACGGAGTCGCCGGGGAAGCCGCCGGGGAAGTCGCGGCGCACGAAGCCGTCGCTTTTCTCCTTGGATCCGTTCATGAGGATTTCGGTGCCGTAGTAGATCTGCGGAATGCCGCGCGAGGTGAGGAGGAACGCTATGGCCTGCTTCCACCATCCGAGTGAGTCGGGCTGCTCGAGGAGGAACCGGTCGGTGTCGTGGTTGTCGAGGAAAGTGAGGATTTTCGAGGGGTCGGGGAAGAGGTAGTCGAGCGAGAGATGGTCGTAGATCTCGTTGAGTCCGGAAAGGCGGTCGGTCTGGCCGGAGAAAGCGTCGCGCGCCTTGAGAGAGAGGACGAAATCCATTACGGACGGGAGGCGCGGATCGCCGTCGGGGTTGACTTTCGATCCCCGCTGCCAGTAAGCCTCGCCGCCTTCGTTGTTGTACCAGCATTCACCTACGATGTTGAAGTTGGGATACTCTTTTTCGACGGCGTCGATCCACGATGCCATGCCCTTGAAGTCGGCGTAGGGGTAGGTGTCCATGCGGATGCCGTCGATGCCCGACGATTCAATCCACCATATGGAGTTCTGGATGAGGTATTTCATGACGTGGGGGTTGCGCTGGTTGAGGTCGGGCATAGCCTCGACAAACCAGCCGTCGACGGTGCGCCGGCGGTCGTAGTCGCTGACGTAGGGGTCGTGGAGAGTGGAGAGGCGGAAGTTGGTCTGCACGAAAGAGTCGGGGAAGTTGTACCAGTCTTTCATGGGCATGTTTTTCATCCAGGGGTGGTTGCTGCCGGTGTGGTTGAAAATCATGTCCATCACCACTTTTATGCCGCGGCTGTGGGCATCGTCGACAAATTCGTTCCACTCGGCGTTGGAGCCGAAGCGGGGGTCGATGGAGTAGTAGTCGGTGGTGGCGTAGCCGTGGTAGGATCCGCCGGGCATGTCGTTGGTAAGCACGGGGTTGACCCATACGGCGGTGACTCCGAGCGAGTCGAGGTAGCCGAGATGCCGGCGCATGCCGGCAATGTCGCCTCCGTGGCGGGCGTTGGGGTCGCGGCGGTTGTTACGGACGGGGTATTCGAGATTCCGGTTTCGCGAGGCGGCGGAGTCTTTGCCGGCCCGGGCGAAACGGTCGGGCATTATGAGGTAGAGCACGTCGGAGGCGTCGAATCCGCCGTGCTGAGCCGCATTCTCGCGGCGCTGCCGCAGCTCGTAGGGGACAATGACGGAATTTTTCCTGCCTTTCTCAGTGGTGAATTTCAGATCGATGGTGCCGGGCTGCGCCTGCGGCGTGACGTCGAGATAGAGGATCAGGTAGTCGGGGCTGTCGGTGCGTACTGTTTCGAGGAGGCTGACGCCGGGATAGGAGAAAGATACGTCGGCGCTGCCTATGTTTTTGCCGCTGACCATGAGCTGGAGGGTATCCTGCGCCATACCCGTCCACCAGAAGGGCGGTTCGACGCGGTCTATTTTCGGGGTTGCCATTGATAGTAGAAATGATGCCATGATGGCGGTGAGAAGGATTATACGTTTCATTCTGAATGGTTTGGAAAAGAGTAAGTTATGAGGTTCTTATGATTCTGATGTACTGCAAGAGGGCGGTGTTGATGCGGAGATTCATGTTGGCATCGGATTTCGCATCGTAGCGGATTTCGAGCGTGTTTTTGCCCTCGTTGAGGCTGACAAACAGCGGATTGGAGAATCCGGTTGAGGTCCACTGGCCGGTGCCGCGCTGGGGCATGACGAAGATGCCGGCTTTCGAGCCGTTGACGTAGACCGACCTCACGGCGCAGCGGTCGCCTTCCCACACCGGGCCCGAACCGTTGGCGTAGCGCGCGTCGACAACGTAAGAACCGGCTGCGGGTGCGAAGATGTCCATCGTCACGCGGGTGTTGCGGTCGCGGGTCAGTTCCACGAATTTTGCGGCTTCCTTGCGGTCGGAGATCAGGCCGGTGCCCCGGCGTGCCACTCCGGGAGCGTAGATGTAGAAAACGTCGCCGTCGGGAGCCACGCCGTTGGGACGCATGGTGTAGCCTTCGGTGCTCTGGCCTTTGATGGGAACGAAAGCCACCGCCGTGTAGCGATCGGGGGGGATCAGAGTGTAGTGGTTCTGCTGAATTTCGTCGAGGAATACGCCGTTGAGGAATACGCCGTAGTTGATGCCTTCGGTGTGGTTCAGGATTCTGGCCTTTAGTCCGGTGCTGTCCCACCGCACTTCGGGTACCGCCGGCATTTCGCGCTGAGCCGCGATACTGTTCTGCTCAGTGCTAAGGCTGTTGTTGGCGAGGACGATGTCGACCGAATGGCGCCCCTCGAGCGATGCGGGAACCATGAATTCCTGCTGCTCCACGCTGTCGATTGCGAGGCTTGCTATTCTGTCGCCCGAGCCGTTGATTGAGATGTCGAGAGTGGCGTTGCGGTATCTCAGCCCTTTCAGACGGCGTAATCCCGAAAGGACGTCGGGCACGCACGGGCGGAACCTGATTCCGTCGGGACTGTAGCGGAGTCCGACGAGAATGCGGAGCACCGCCGAGGCGTCGGAACAGAAATCGGCGAGATTTCCGGCAGAGCCTCTTGCCGAGGCGTTGCGGAGAGCGGCGCCGAGGCCGGCGGTGAGGGCATGCTCGTTTTTAACTTTGGCCGCCGCGATGTTCCATAGGGGCTGAACCATAGGCACCGAAGCCGCGGCAGCGGTTTCAGGCTGCGCGGGATATATTTCGGGGGTTCCGTCGGGAAGAACGGGAGAGGCGGCAATCACCGACTCCGCCATTTCAGGGGTGGCGATGTCGAAAATCACGCTGAGCGCCTGTCCGAGATTGTCGGTGGCGTAGGAAAGCACGGGGTAGAGTCCTCCGTAGAGGTACTGGCCGTAGAAACCGCGCTGCGGAATCCACAGATTGTCGTTGACGGCGCGGGCAATGAGCGCTCCGGCGCGGCGGTAGCCGGAGGCGTCGCCCCGGCCGAGTTCGTCGGCCATCATCGCCGCCACTTTCATGGCCTGGGCATAGATTACGTTGACCGACAGGCACATCGACTGATAGATGTCGGCCGGTTCCATCCATTTCGGATAGAATTGTCCGAGGGAGCCCGTGATGCTCAGCTGGCCGTGGACAAGGTTGTAGCGGGGGTCGAGAATGTTGTCCATGTCGGCGGCAAGCGTGCGGCTGACGATTTCGAAAGCCTCGGCGAGCCATTCTCTGTCGCCCGTCACGGCGTAGACCTCCCATGCCGCCACCGCCCAGATAATTCTGTCGGTTCCGACCGGCCATGCTCCCCCGGCTCCGCTGTCCTGAATCAGGCGTCCGAAGCTCACGCGGTCGCGCAGCATCCTCATGGCGACGTCGGGGTTGAGGGCAGCGAGCGAGAGTATGACCGAACAGGCTGTCAGGCGGGTGGATTTCGCTGCCACACCGGCTGCCGCGACAGAGTCGATGGCGGCGGCGGAACGGTTGTAGACGGCG
>UROS01000148.1 GCA_900549445.1 uncultured Porphyromonadaceae bacterium
CGCCGCCGGTGCTGCCGACGAGTCTGCCGATGCTCCCATAGTGCGGTTCACTCCGCAGCTGAAGGCAATCGTGGAGTCGGCTCTGCCACCCGATGCCAGAATGTCACTGACAGCCCGGCGTCCGGGCATACTCAAAACCGACAGCGCTTTCACCGGAGTGCTGCTGAAAGGGCTGTCGTCCGATGCCGGCGCGCCGTTTATAGAATCGTGCATTACCAGAGGTTCGATGCCCGATTTCAGCGCCGACTCCACCTTATATAATATAGTGGTGTCGGAAACCGTGGCAAGGCAGCTCAATCTGGAGGTGGGCTCGCGCATTTACGGTTATTTTTTCAACGGCGCTCAGCCCCGCGCGCGCCGTCTCACCGTGAAGGGCATCTACGACACCCATTTCGGCGATTACGACGGCCTCTACGTGTTTGGCTCCATTGAGATGCTGCGCCGCATGTGCGGGCTCGGATCCGACACTGGTTCGGCAATCGAGATAACCGGCCTTAAGTCGGATGAGGAAATAGATGAGTGCGGCCGTATTCTGTCGTCGGCTCTTATGCAGGGCTATTACGACGGCACTACGGACCGGACGCTCTATACAGTGGCCAACGTCCACGATACCGCCGCCCTGTATTTCAACTGGCTCTCGCTGCTCGACACCAACGTGGTGGTGATTCTGCTGCTGATGGGACTCGTGGCGGGACTCACGCTTGTTTCGAGCCTGTTCATTATCATACTGGAGCGTGTGAGCATGATAGGAATACTGAAAGCATTGGGGGCCGGTAACAGGCTGATTGAGCGCACGTTTATCATAGTGGCGGAGCGCCTGGTAGTGCGCGGTCTCGCCATAGGCAACGCTGTCGGCCTCGGGCTGATTATAGTGCAGAGGCAGTGGCACCTGCTGCCGCTCAATCCCGAAGCGTATTACCTCGACTACGTACCCGCCGAAATAAACTGGTGGTGGGTCTTGGGGCTTAACTTAGCCGTGGTGGCAGTGGCCGCCCTCGTGCTGATTCTCCCCTCGCGCATAATCGCCACACTCTCGCCCGCGTCTTCGATGAGGTATGAGTGATGTAAGACAGAGAACAAAAAAGGTTAAAAGTTAGCGGCAGAGCCGCCAATATCGCTGCGTAGCTGCCGATCTTTCCGTCAGAGACCGGCAGCTACGCAGCCGTAATGGTTGGGAGGGTCGTTATACCCCGAGCTGCGCGCCGCCTACGGGGCGCTTGCACGGGGCTATCGTTGAGGTGCGGCGTTGCCGCACTATTGGCGGCTCTGCCGCCGGCAACACTTAGCGCTCGCGGGCGAATAAGCATTTCCCATACTTTTTGGCTAAAAAACATAGCCTTTGCCGGCTTAAACGCAGCAGCTCTACTACCTTGTATATCAGCTTTTTCTCCTGCTCTGCTGTTCTCCTGCCAAAAAAATTTCGCACCCGGACTGAAAAATGCGACATTATCGCAATGTTTTCCGGCTCATGCTGTATTATCTTTGCAGAAAATAAACAACACACACACATTATGAAAAACATTAAAAAAGAAACGACCTGCCGCGTATCAGACCGCGCCTACCGTATTATCATCTCCGACGTTATCGACTCCATGACCGGATGCAAAATCGATCCCTTTACTTTCAAGCAGGTTGTGACTGCCGTGCGCCACTATCTCAAACCCGAGGGGAAACCGACCGGCCTGGGAAGAAAAGCAAAAGTGATATTCGACCGCCTGCTCCCCGACCTTGACCGCGCCATCCGCCGCTCGGAAACCGCCCGTGCCGCCGGCCGCCGTCGCAGGGAAGCCGCTAAGAAAGCCGCCCTCGCTGCCGAAGCTGTCGGAACTGAGGCCGTTGAATCCGCCGTTCAGCCTCAACTTCCTGCCGCCACTCCGCAAAGAGCCCCGAAAACAGCGGGCCGTCCGTCACCCGAAACCATTCCGGAACCCATAAAAACATCGCCGGAGAAACTGCATGAGCGCAGTCTCCCCGGCGGGATAGAATTCGGTTATACGCCGATTAGTAGTTGTCGGGTTTGATTTCGAAGAAGCTCTTCGGGTGAGCGCATACGGGACATACCTCCGGGGCTTTCTGACCGATCACAACGTGACCGCAGTTGCGGCAGATCCAGATGGTGTCGCCTTCGCGGGAGAATACGATTCCTTCCTTGATGTTGTCGATGAGTTTGCGATAGCGTTCCTCGTGGTGACGCTCTATGGCTGCCACCATGCGGAATTTTGCAGCGATTGCGGGGAATCCCTCTTCGTCGGCTTCCTTGGCCATCTTGTCGTACATGTCGGTCCATTCGAAGTTCTCGCCTGCGGCTGCTTCGCCGAGGTTGGTGAGAGTGTCGTGGATTTCGCCGCCCTCAAGAAGCTTGAACCACAGTTTGGCGTGCTCTTTCTCGTTCTGGGCGGTTTCTTCGAAAATAGCTGCTATCTGCTCGTAGCCGTCCTTGCGTGCCTTCGATGCGAAATAGGTATATTTGTTGCGTGCCATCGACTCACCGGCGAAAGCCTCGAGAAGATTCTTCTCGGTTTTTGTTCCTTTAAGATCTTTCATTTTTTTAAGTTTTAGGGTGTTGCGTTGATATTGATAGATTTATTAATAATTCCGTTATTTAAGATAACAATTATCCCATTTGCCTGGTTCAGTTGGTGGTTAATTGTTTTTTGATTAAATTTGCAATTTGGTATGGAAACCGATAGCAAAAATAGTAAATCGGGTTCAATAACGCAATAAAGCAAACAATAATTTTCGCAAGGTGTTAAAACTTATATGACAGAAACAGAAAACAAGACCGACCTGCTTCCACGCATAGTAGAGGGACTTCAGGAGCGAAAGGCGCGCCGCATTACCGTAGCCGACATGAGCGGACTCGATTCAGCTCCGGCTCCGCGCTTTGTCATCTGCGAGGGGACATCGACCATGCACGTGGCTTCGATTGCCGACAGCGTCAGGGAATACATGCTCGAAAAAGAGGGTGTAAAACCTTTCGACTACGACGGTTATGCCAATTCGCAGTGGATTGTGATTGATTACGGCGATACGATGGTTCACGTGTTTTTACCCGAGTACCGCCGCCTTTACAATCTCGAGGAACTCTGGAGCGACGCTACCATTGAGGAGATTCCCGATCTCGACTGATGTCCCTGACCATGCCTGACAGTGCGGTTATATAAAAATTCACACATCCATATCGCTATATGAACTTTCCAAACCCTCAGTCGCCGAAACCCGGCAAGAAAGGCCCTTTCAGTTTCAGCATCTACTGGCTCTATGCCATAATCCTGGTCTTTCTGGTGGGAATGTTGTATCTCGACGACAATTCGCTCACCAAGGAGGTGAGCTACACCAAATTTGAACAATACGTCAGCTCCGGAGGAGTGACCAAGATAACTGTATTCACCAATACGAACCGCGCCGAAGCGGTGCTCAACGACTCGCTCGCCGCGAAGGTATTCAACGACAAGCAGTTTAAGGCCGGCGACGGCGTGGTGGCACGCATCGAAACCGACATCCCGTCGGCCGACAAGGTGCAGGATCAGATAGAGGCCTGGCGCACCGACGGCAAATTCAACGGTGAGGTGAAATATGAGAAGAGCAGCGACTATTCGGCGCTTCTCTGGTCGTTCGGGCCCTTTATTCTCATAATCGCGCTGTGGTTCTTCCTGATGAAGCGCATGTCGGGCCGCGACGGCGGCGGTGCCGGAAGCGTGTTTAATGTCGGAAAGTCGAAAGCGAAGATTTTCGACAAGGACGAAGGTACGAACGTCACGTTCAAGGACGTGGCGGGTCTGAGCGAGGCGAAAACCGAGATAAAGGAGATTGTGGAGTTCCTCCGCAATCCGCAGCGTTACACCGACCTCGGTGGCAAGATTCCGAAGGGCGCCCTCCTCGTGGGCCCTCCCGGAACCGGCAAGACTCTGCTGGCCAAAGCAGTGGCCGGCGAGGCCAACGTGCCGTTCTTCTCCATGTCGGGTTCCGATTTCGTGGAGATGTTCGTCGGAGTGGGCGCCTCGCGTGTGCGCGACCTCTTCCGTCAGGCCAAGGAGAAAGCTCCCTGCATAGTGTTTATCGACGAAATCGACGCCGTAGGACGTGCCCGCGGTAAAAATCCTAACATGGGTGCCAACGATGAGCGTGAAAATACTCTCAACCAGCTGCTTACGGAGATGGACGGCTTCGGAACCAACAGCGGCGTGATTATTCTCGCCGCAACGAACCGCGTGGACATCCTCGACAAGGCGCTCCTGCGCGCCGGACGCTTCGACCGTCAGATTCAGGTCGACCTTCCCGAACTGAAGGACAGAATAGAGGTTTTCAACGTGCATCTGCGCAATATCAAGACCGACGATTCGGTCGACGTCGACCTCATGGCGCGGCAGACAGCCGGATTCTCAGGCGCCGACATTGCCAATGTCTGCAACGAGGCGGCCCTGATAGCAGCCCGAAACAACAAAAAGAGCGTAGACCGCGAGAGCTTTATGGCTGCCATAGACCGCATTATCTGCGGTCTGGAGCACAGCTCGAAGATTATAAGCGACGACGAGAAAAAGGCGATTGCCATCCATGAGGCCGGCCACGCAACGGTTTCCTGGTTCCTCGAGTATTCCAACGAAATGGTGAAGGTGTCGATCGTGCCGCGAGGCATGGCGCTCGGAGCCGCATGGTATATGCCGGAGGAGCGGCAGATTACTCCCGTGCAGGCTCTGCTCGACCAGATCTGTATGACCCTTGGCGGCCGCGCTGCCGAGGAGCTGGTGCTCGGAACGGTTTCAACCGGTGCGCTCAACGACCTTGAGAAAGTTACTAAAATGGCATACGCTATCGTAGTGTATTACGGCATGAGCGACGTGCTCCCCAACCTCTGCTATTACGATTCGACCGGACGCGAATACGGTTTCTCGAAGCCTTACGGCGAAGAGCGCGCAAAGGAAATCGACAAGGAGGTCAGCCGCATAATCGCCGAGCAGTATGAGCGCGCCAAGAAAATACTTACAGAACATAGCGAGGGTCATGCCAAGCTTGCGGAGACTCTGCTGACAAAAGAGGTGATGTATGCCGAGGATCTCGTGAAGATTTTCGGAAAACGCCGCTGGAAATCGCGCACTGAGGAGATAATGCAGCTTCAGGCCGAGCGCGACGCAAAGCGTCTGGCCGAAAAATCAGGCGACGAACCTACGCCGCCTCCTTACGTGCCGAAAGACGACAAAGATCCCTCCGCCCCCGAATCCACCCCCGACGCCGACGCGAAGGAGAAGGAATAGCACCGTGTCGTAAGCGCGGTGTCGGTGGAATCAGGGTAATGTGCAGTTATTAAGTTGATTAGTACGGACGCGATTCTTCGCGTCCACCGCGAGAAATGCATTTATCGGGCGAATATGGCGAGGTGGACGTGAAGAATCACGTCCGTACTAATCAGTTGAATCGCGTCTACACAATTCGCTGATATTCCGCATATTATCAGCGGCTGCGCCGCTGAACTGTGAATTCTGATCCTTTGGGATATATGTTTTTTATGTTAGGTTTGTAGGTTTCAGCTCTCAGGTTTGTAGATTATGGTATATATAGAATCACCCTGCCAGCTATGGGAAGGCGGCAGAGTTGATTCTCTTTGATGTATGTCATTAAAGATGTTCAACATCGCAAAATTATATAATAAATTTGAATTTACCCCCCCGAATACTAAAGAATGACGAGCGATCAGCTACTTAGTGACCTTAGAGGCCTTAGAAACCTCAGTGGCCCTCCTCCTTCTCAA
>UROS01000149.1 GCA_900549445.1 uncultured Porphyromonadaceae bacterium
GCATTCCCCTCGCTCAAGGCAGTGGATCTCGCGCGGGCCTCGGCGCTCAACGCCGCCGACCTCAGCCACGGACGCCTCTGCTTCGTCAACGCCGGGAGCGCCGTAGCCAGAACCGCGGCTATGGCGCTGAGCAACACGTTCATTTCGCTTATGTCGTCAATCATCTCATGCGAGGGGGCTGTCAACGCCCTCAAGCTGCAGCCTGGCATACAGCGCGCCACCTACACGTTCTTCGGAAAAGTCGTCAACGCCGCCATAGGCCGCGCGGCGGGCATGCGCCACACCGACATCTCAATATATCTCACCTTAAGCTGAACCGCAGATGGCACGAAGGAAATTCTATACTGTATGGAACGGATTCGCCACGGGGGTTTTCGACTCGTGGGAAGAATGCAAGCTGCAGGTGACAGGCTATCCCGACGCCCGCTACAAGAGTTTCGACTCGCAGGAAGAGGCGGTGGCGGCCTACCGCGGCGACCCGGCCGACCATGTGGGCATACTCAAAGCAATAGCAACCCACACCACCCCTGCGGTGAACTACGAGGCATTCCCCGAAATCATAACCGACGCCCTTGCCGTCGACGCCGCCTGCTCACGCAATCCCGGCCCGGTGGAATATCAGGGCGTGTGGGTTAAGACCGGGCAGCGCATTTTCCGCGTAGGCCCGCTCCAGGGGGGCACCAACAACATAGGCGAATATCTCGCCATAGTCCACGCGCTCATCCTTCTGCACAACCGCGGGCGCTCCGACGTTCCGATCTACAGCGACAGCCGCACGGCGCGCTCGTGGGTGAAACACCGCATGGCCAAAACCACGCTGAAGCCTTCGGCGGAAAACGCCGAGCTGTTCCGGCTCGTGGCGCAGGCCGACCACTGGCTGCAGACCCACACCTTCAGCAACCCGATTCTTACATGGGACACCCCCAGGTGGGGCGAGATACCGGCCGATTTCGGCCGCAAATAGCATATCTGCGAATTTTTGTGTATATTTGCCGTGGAATCCCGAAACCCTGGGATTCACCTCAAAACCATCAGTGCGATGACATATAAGTACGACTATCTTGTAATCGGATCCGGCATTGCCGGAATGAGTTTCGCTTTGAAAGTGGCTGCCACCGGACGTGTTGCCCTGGTTTGCAAAACCACCCTCGACGAAGCCAACACAGCGCTCGCCCAGGGCGGCGTGGCTTCAGTGACAAATCTCGAGGTCGACGACTTCGACAAACATATACGCGACACCATGATCGCGGGCGATTATCTCAGCGATCCAGTGGCGGTGGAAAAAGTGGTGAAAGGAGCCCCCGGGCAGATACGCGAACTGATAGGCTGGGGAGTTGACTTCGACAAGAAGGAGGACGGCTCGTTCGACCTCCACCGCGAGGGCGGCCACAGCGAATTCCGCATACTCCACCACGCCGACAACACCGGCTACGAAATCCAGCAGTCGCTGATAAAGGCCGTAAGGTCGAACCCCAACATCGACATTTTCGAGAACCATTTCGCAATCGAAATCATAACCCAGCACCATCTGGGCAAGATAGTTACCCGCCGCACCCCCGACATCACCTGCTACGGCGCATACGTGCTCGACACGAAGACGGGCCAGGTCGACACCTTCCTGTCGCGGGTCACGCTGATGGCCACCGGAGGCGTGGGAGCCGTATACCGCACCACCACCAATCCTCTCGTCGCCACCGGCGACGGCATAGCGATGGTCTACCGCGCCAAGGGCACCGTAAAAGACATGGAATTCATCCAGTTCCATCCCACTGCACTTTACCATCCCGGCGACCGTCCCTCGTTTCTCATCACCGAAGCCATGCGCGGCTACGGCGCCGTGCTGCGCAACTGCAAGGGGGAGGAATTCATGCAGAAATACGACCCGCGCCTGTCGCTCGCTCCGCGCGACATCGTGGCACGTGCCATCGACTCGGAAATGAAGCTCCATGGCGACGACCACGTGTATCTCGACGTCACCCACAAAGATCCCGAAGAGACCAGACGCCACTTCCCCAACATCTACAGCCACTGTCTCGAGCTGGGCATTGACATAACCAAAGATTACATCCCCGTGGCGCCCGCCGCCCACTACCTCTGCGGCGGTATCAAGGTCGACACCAACGCCGAATCGTCGATCCACCGTCTGTATGCCGTGGGCGAATGTTCATGCACCGGACTTCACGGCGGCAACCGCCTGGCCTCCAATTCTCTGATCGAGGCCGTGGTCTACGCCGACGCCGCAGCCCGCCACGTGACAGCCAACGCGCAGAACTACGCCATCCGCGACGACGTGCCCGAATGGAACGACGAGGGCACGCGCCATCCTGAAGAAATGGTGCTCATTACCCAGAGCATCAAGGAAGTGAACCAGATAATGGGCACATACGTTGGTATCGTAAGAAGCAACCTGCGCCTTGACCGCGCCTGGAACCGCCTCGACATCCTCTACGAGGAGACCGAACGCCTCTTCAAGTGCTCCAAGGCCTCGCGCGAAATCTGCGAGCTGCGCAATATCATCAACGTAGGCTACCTGATCATGCGCCAGGCGAAGGAGCGCAAAGAATCGCGCGGACTTCACTACACCGTCGACTATCCGCCGGCAAAAAGCCACGAATAAGGAGAGAGGCTCCTCCGACAATAAAGGCGCTGATTTTCCGTTGATTTGATATGTTGTATTCTCTCTGCCACCTAAAGCGGGCAATCGCCTTTACGCTCTGTATCGTACTCGGCATCAGCAGCCTGACCGCCCAGACCGATGCTCCCGACACCTCTGCCGTACCGGAAGCCGGCAGCGGGCGCCAGAAGCCTATACAGGGCTACTACTTCACCGATATCGACGGTGAGGAGACCCTTATGCTCGTGTTAAGTGAAGTCACCGTATTCCCGCCACTCAAATTCAAGAACAAGAAGGAGGAGGAATTCTACTGGAAAACCGTGCGCGACGTAAAGAAGACCCTCCCTTACGCCAAACTTATCTGCGAGACGCTGATAGAGACCTACGAATATATCGAAACCTTTCCTACCCAGAAGGAGCGCGAGGAGCACCTGAAAAAGATGGAAAGCGCAGTGTTCGAACAGTATAAGCCCGTGTTGAAGAAATTCACCAAGTCGCAGGCGAAGATGCTGATAAAACTCATCAACCGCGAGACGAACCAATCGAGCTACAATATTCTCAAGGCGTTTCTCGGCAGTTTCCGTGCCGGTTTCTGGCAGACATTCGGCCGTTTTTTCGGTGTGAATCTAAAAACCGGCTACAACCCCGACAAAGACCGCAAGGATGCCATAATCGAGCGCGTGGCGGTGAAAGTTGAGCTCGGACAGTTGTAAAGGGGTCGGCTAAGTTAGCTAACCGAAAGCGGCACCGCCCTGAGGGCGGTGCCGCTTTCGGTCGGGGTGACAGGATTCGAACCTGCGACCACCTGGTCCCAAACCAGGTGCGCTACCGGACTGCGCTACGCCCCGAATGCTCCTTAGAGCGCCGCAAAGGTAAGATATTTTTTTCATACGTGCAAAAAATAGCGTAACTTTGCAGACATGAAAAAGGACATTAAAGGCATAGCCGTTTACTGCGCATCGTCGACCGATATCGACGAGAAATATAAAGAATCTGCCCGCCTGACGGGCAGAATTCTCGCCGAAAAAAAGATTCCGCTGGTAAACGGCGGCGGCGACATCGGCCTTATGGGCGAGTGTATCAACGCCGTAATGGCTGCCGGAGGCACGTCGATCGGAGTCATCCCGCAGTTCATGGCCGACAAGGGATGGGAGAGCAAACGCCTCACCCGTATTATCATCACCTCCGGAATGCACGAGCGAAAGAGTACAATGGCCGCACTTTCGCGGGGAGCGATAGCTCTCGCAGGCGGAATTGGAACCCTCGACGAACTTGCCGAGATAATGACCTGGCGCCAGCTGGGACTTTACAGGTATCCGGTTGCAATCGTCAATACCGACGGCTACTATAATCCTTTGCTCGAGATGTTCGCCCGCATGAAAAACGAAGGTTTCATGCGCAATTCGGTTGAACTTGCCAAAGTAGTCGATACTCCCGAGGAGGCAATCGACTATATTTTAAGAGGTTGTTTAAAACATTCCGACAGTGCCGATTGAAACTGCCGACACACTGATTGCCGCCGACACCGCGGCTCACTCTGCGGAAACTCCGATGATGCCGTGGGACACCGCACTGTGCCATGAGGCCGAAGCCCCGTGGTCGGGTGCGGAAAGCTCCCGCATGACCGTAGGCACCATCCCTTATCTCAAAGGAATGACCCCGCAGGAGCGTTCCACCCTGCCCGGCTACGACTCGGGAGTTATCTGCCTCCTGATTTTAGTATTTGTTCTGCTGTCGACGAATTTCAGTCATTATTCCACCTATATCAAAAACTTCACGCAGGATCTCTGGTCAGTGCGCCGGCGCGAGAACGTGTTCGACGTCAAAACCTTCAGCGAGACCCGCGTTCAGTTATCGATGGCACTCCTCGTGTGTCTGTGCGAAGGCATAATACTTTACTCCGTGAGCACGGGCGCCGCACTGTGGGCCTCGATAGGAATCTTCCCCGCCATACTGCTGTTGTCGGCCGCGGCAGGACTTTATTATCTGCTGCAGACGTGGAGCTACCGCCTGACCGGCTACGTGTTTTCCGACAAGGTTACATCCCGGTTATGGATAAAAGGATTCAACGCTTCGCAGTCGTTTCTGGGTCTGTCGCTCACCATCCCGTCGCTGCTCCTTCTGTTTAATCCCGGTCTGACCGCGATAATGGTCGGAATCTCTGTTTTTTTGTATTTTACGGCGCGAATCATATTCATTTGCAAAGGTTTTAGGCTTTTTTACGACAAATTTAGCTCTTTGAGTTATTTTATTTTGTACCTTTGCACCCTTGAAATAGTACCTCTTATTTTGCTGTTCAGAGTCTATTTCTTCATCGCAAAATTACAACCATTATAATAAAACGACGAGCGTGAAAGTAAAAAAAGTTCTGGTATCGCAGCCCAAGCCTTCTTCAGGAAAATCTCCCTACTATGATATCGCTGAAAAATATGGCGTAGAAATTGAATTCCGGCCTTTTATAAAGGTGGAAGGACTGTCGGCAAAAGAATTCCGTCAGTCTAAGATTTCGATTTCAGACTATACGGCCATAATTTTCACGGCCCGCACGGCGATTGACCACTTCTTCCGCCTCTGCGAGGAAATGCGTGTCAGCATTCCCGATACAATGAAATATTTCTGCACCACCGAGTCTATCGCTCTCTATCTCCAGAAATATATCGTATACCGTAAGCGCAAAATTTTCCACGGCAACAACGGAAAGCTCGACGACATGCTCCCCTCGCTCATCAAGCACAAGAAGGAGAAATTCCTTTTTGCCGTAAGCGACGTGCACAAAGAAGACACCAGCATTCTCGACAAGAACGGCATAGACTACACCAAAGCCGTGATGTACCGAACCGTATCCAACGATTTCCGTCCCGACGAAAAGTTCGACTACGACATGCTGCTGTTTTTCAGCCCTTCGGGAATCGACTCGCTGATGAAGAATTTCCCCGACTTTCAGCAGAACGACATTCGCATAGGCTGCTTCGGCGCAACCACCGCCCAGGCAGTGCGCAACGCCGGTCTCCGCCTCGACATGGAAGCCCCTACCGTAAAGGCTCCCTCCATGACCGCCGCCCTCGACAATTACCTCAAAGAGGATTCCGCCAAGGCTGAATAAGCC
>UROS01000150.1 GCA_900549445.1 uncultured Porphyromonadaceae bacterium
TGCATTTATCGGGCGAATATGACGGGGTGGACGTGAAGAATCACGTCCGTACTATTTTACTGATATACTGCATATTACGGCTTGGAGAACTAACATGGTCATAAGCGGGTAGGGGCGCTATACTTAGCGCCCGGTCGGTCGAAAGCAGTCCCCGCTGCGGGAAAATAAAAATGCCCTGACACAGCGGGCGCTAAGTATATCGCCCCTACTGATTTTCAATATCTTAACTTTATCATTCCGTGCGGGGGCGAACCAAAAAAAGCTGCCGCGGGGTGCGCGGCAGCTTTTATAAGGATATAGGGGAAATTCGTTTTACTTAACGAGGACTTTGCTTACGGTGCGGCCCTGGCGGCGGATATAGAGGCCGTTTTCGGGATTGGCAACGCGGATGCCCTGGAGGTTGAAGTATTCAACGGGAGCATTGGCGTCGACAGCAGCGTCGTTTACAATATCGCGGATAGCCGAATCATCCATCTTGAGAATGGGCTGGTCGAAGAAGATATTGAACGAGTTGTCCTTCGTAAGGGCGAAGTAAAGAGGAGTATAATAGTCAGAGTTCTCTTTATCGGCCTCGCTCATGTCGCAGGGGAAGTAAAGAACGCCCTCCTTGAAAGTACCGAAGTCTTCGGGATAAGCGGCGATAGCAGCGTCGTAAGATCCCTCGCTCTCGATATCATCGTTGGCCATAGCGCCCATTGTAAGAGGAATGTACACCTCTTCACCTTCGTCATCCAAGAATGCCCAGATCAGGCCGGTGGAGAAGGATTCGATATAGGCGTTGCCCTTATCGTCTACATTAAAATAGAGATTATTGTCTTCGCCGGCAGTAGGCGAATATACCAGAAGGTTGACATCAGCACCACTTCCCCATTGTGTCTGACGGAAAGTTGCGTAAGGATTTACAATACGGTAATAGCCCTCTTTCTGATTGTTTTTCTCAACATCAACCTTTAATTCCGGAATGTACGGACCTGCTGCGTTACCAAGGCCAAAGAAGCCATAGCAGAAGGGATCGAAATAGGTAGCGGTTCCGTAGAGATCCCAATCGGGGTCATAATATGCATATCTCCCGCCGTAGCTCTCAAGCGAATTGCCGTAAGCTGTGAGGAAATAGAGATAGTAGTAGCCTTTTTCAGCGTTTGGAATTTCAATTTTTACTTCACCGTCCTTGGTGATTTCCTCATAATCGGTGTCTGTTCCCTGAGCCACACCCATAGCCCATGTGCGGGTGGAGGTTGTCTGAGCGTATGCTGCGTCCTTTACAGCGTACCATACAAACGACAGGTCGTTGAGACCGGCATTGAATTTCATATATGCCTTGCCGTTTTCTTTTACGATCTCGAGGTCTTCGATGTCGAAATCGAGGTTTTTGTATTCGCTGCCGATGCGGGTAATGTCAGAACTCCTGTAGGCTTCAACCCAGTAGGACCAGTGGTCGGAACCGGTATTAGGCAAGCTCATTATGGATGAGAGAGTGAACTCACCTGTAAGAGCGCGATAGAACGACGAGTCGTAGTAATATATTTGCTCTTCAACGTCAAGATCATAACCGCCGTCCATAAACATAGTATACATATCGGTGAAGTATACATCGAATGTCACGGAACCGCCATTGCCGTCTTTGAAATCAAGCTGGCCTATATTAGTATGGAACCATACTATAGCATCGCCGCTCTCGTCGAAGAGGCAGTCGAGAGTAAGATCTACAGGCGTTTCGAAATAGTTGCCGAACGAAACGTTTTTAAGAACAATCTGCTTGATGTTGGCATTGGTTTTGCAGACACGTTCCTGCATTGCTACATTCAGCTGAGGAGCGATCTGATAAGCGGGAGTAAAGTTGTTCTGCTTGTCGAAATTACCGAAAATACCGAGATTGACGTTGCAGGTTCCAGCATCGGCCCAGTCGCCGAACTCGAGGGTCTTGAAGTCGGGGCGTACGGGAGCTGTGGGTTCCTCGTCGGCACGCGATGCGGCTTTCTTAGCATTGAGGAGCGATTTGGCGCTCCGGGGGGCTTTCATTCTCTGGAGGTCGGAAGTCTCGAGAGTCTTGAAGGTGCGGCTGGATTCAACGGCCTGCATAACGTTCTGAGTGTCGAGCGTGCGGGTAGCCGTAACTTTAGTCGCGGGAGCAGCGGCGGCTGAGAGAGCCACGAGAGCTGCGAGAGCAAATGAGTAAAGTTTCTTCATACCTTAGTTATAAAATGATGAACTATAAAAACGAACTGAGTCAAGCTGCGCTACTGATTCCGGACGCTCTGCAGAGCTGCGGATGGATGCCGAGGAGAGAGCGGGGATGTTTTTGAAGCTTGCTGTTGGAAACCGCCTCTCGGAAACAACTTGACATTTCAAAGGGCAAAGTTAGTTTCTATTTTTGTTATTTACAAATATTTTAACTACAATTTGCAAGTTAGCCCTACGACACGTTTCATTAAAAAATACTTTGAAAATTGAAGACAATGTTCAGGACTCCACGAATCAATGGCGTTTCCATTTGGCAAGTTTATCGTCATACTGATATAACTGGCTGAGTGTCAATGTACAGGCGTGATTCTTCACCTCCGCGGCATAAATAAGCCTGTAAACAGAATACAGTTGCCGGTGCAGCGCCGCCAATAGCGATGTTGCGATAATACAATAAATGATTGATAATTGGAATATTGTAGGGGCGCTATATTTAGCGCCCGCTGAGTCCGGGCATTTTCTTTCAGCATCATATTGTTCCGGTTGGAACATGCTTTTGATTCTTCGGGCGCTAAATATAGCGCCCCTACAACACGCTGCATATAAACATTTTATCATGTAATTACAAAATAAAAAGCTCCGCCGCTCGCCTTGATTTTTTGAGGAGATTGTTGTCCCACTGCGGAGCGGAGCGCAGCTGTGTGACAGCGCCGCCCTCCCCCCCTATCGAGGCGAGCCGCGGAGCCGCGATGCCTCGGCTCCGGCGCTGAAAACGGTGAAAATTTTCAAAAATAAGGTCAGTTTTTTGATAACTTGCTTTTTTATTGTATCTTTGCACGATTGAAAAACGGCCTCCCGCCGCAGCAATGCGCCCGGAAGGTCGGTTCTTGCCTTACAAACCAATCGGAAAATAAATAAAAACCACATAACTTAGAATGGCAACATTAGAAAAAATCCGCAGCAAGTCAGTGCTCTTGCTCATCATCATCGGTGCCGCGCTTTTAGCGTTTATCATCGGTGACTTCTTTACCTCGGGCCGCACGCTTTTCGGCACCGGGACTACTATCGCCAAGGTTGGCGGACAGAAAATCGACGTTCAGGACTTCCAGCGCCGCGTGCAGGAAGCCACCCAGCAGATGCAGGGCCGCAACATCGACAACGCCGTGATTCAGCAGCAGGTGCTCGACGCCATGATTACCGAAGCCCTCTTCAACGAGGAAATAAAGGATCTCGGCATTGTGGTGACCGACGGGGAGCTCACCTCGATGATGGTAGGCGAAAACTCGGCCTACGTCGACCGCATGGTGCAGCAGCAGATGGGCGCCGAATCCGCCCAGGCTCTCCACGACATGGCCTACAACCCCGGCAAATACGGAATTCCCCAGGAGCAGGCAGTGCAGCTCCAGCAATATTGGGTGGGACTTGAGAAGCAGGTTGAGCAGATGCTGCTCCAGCAGAAGTTCCAGACCCTCTTCAGCGGCACCCTCACCGCCAACGACCTCGACAAGAAGGCGCTCTACGACGAAAATGCAGCCACAGCCCACGTGGTTTACGCAAAGAAAGACTTTGCCTCGCTCGACGACGCCAAATATGAAGTGACCGACGCCGAACTGCGCGACGCTTACAACAAGGAGCGCAACCGCTACGCTCTCGACGAAGATCTCTTCGCCGTAAACTACATAGCCGTCGACATCGTCCCCTCCAACGACGACCAGCTCAAGGGCATTCAGAAAATCGAAGCAGCCGTGGCCGCGCTCAACGCCCAGCCCGAAACCCAGGGCCTCGCCGACATGCCCGAATTTGTTGTTGACCGCAAGAAATTCACCTCCAAGTCGCTCGAATCGCAGCCCCGCCTCAAGAGCTTCGCCGACTCCGCCGCCATCGGCTCGGCCAAACTCGTCAATCAGGTAGGCAACGATTACACCATTGCCAAACTCCTCGGCAAACCCAGCGAAATTGACGGCGCCACAATCGATTTCATCGCCGTGCAGGGCAACCGTCAGGCCGTAGACTCTCTCGTGGCTCAGCTCAACGCCGGCGCATCGTTCGACTCCATCGCCGCAAATCCGGCTGTAGCCTCGTCGCAGAAAGACATCGAGGTGTCGCTCATCGACCCGAACTACGCTTCGGTCAAGGAAATGATCGAAACTGCCGAGATCGGCAAATTCTTCGCTCCCGACACCACGCAGCAGGGCGGACGCATCTTCCGCGTGAGCAAGCGCGACGCCGCCGCTCCGGTCTATGACCTCGCCGTGGTAAGCTTCACGCTCGAACCCTCCAACGCAACCGTCAACAGCCTCCAGGCCGCTCTCCAGAAATACGTGAGCGAAAACAAGACCGCTGCCGATTTCGTTAAAAATGCAACCGACGCCGGCTACTCCGCAATCCCCGCTCAGATCACCGTATCGTCGCCCCAGATTGCAGGCATAGCCGACAGCCACGCAGCAGTGGCATGGGCCGTCGACGCCAAGAAGGGCAGCGTATCGCCCGTGTTCGGCGACATCACCTCGGGCAAATTCCTGGCCGTGGCACTCTCCGATATCTATGACGACGGATTCGTGCCCGTCCGCGACAGCCAGCTCTCCGCCGCCCTCACCCAGCGCGTGCGCAACGACAAGAAGGCCGCCGACCTCATTGCCCAGTACAAGGGCAAAGCCAGCGACATCAACGGCTATGCCAAGCTGATGAACGCCAAAGTCGACACCACCACCGTGAACTTCGGACAGTACATGATTCCCGGTCTCGGCATGAACGAGAGCACAATCATGGGCGCCGTGGCCGACAAAAAAGCCAACTCGCTCGTAGGCCCCGTGAAGGGCAACAACGGCGTTGTGGTTCTCTACGTCACCTCAATCGACAAGGAAGGCCGCCCCTACAACGCCGAAGAGGCAGCCGTGCGCTTCAACCAGCAGCGCGGAGCAGGCCGTCTGGCCAACAACCTCCCCGCCATCCTCATCGGCAACAAGAAGGTGAAGAACAACATCAACACCTTCTATAAATAAGCGAATTTCTCAAATACCATACCGCCCGGGGCTGCGCCGAATGTGCGCGGCCCCGGCTTTTTATCCCCGCTGCCGGTATTTCTCTTATATTTTTTGGTAGAGGGGAACAGGAAGACGATTTATAGTTCGCACACAAAGTAAATGTGCAGCCCTACATAAAAATGCACAAATACTTTCTGTTTCCTCTATAATATATTGAATATCTGGCCAATTCCAACGTGAAGAGACAGATTCCGCACCAAATATCAGGGAGAGATAACACGGCTCTCTCATTTAAAACCACAGATAGCGAATCTAATGAATCCGGAGGCAACATGTCCCTTAGGCAACGCACTGATGGCCTGCGTATTGTAGGGACGTGATTCTTCACGTCCACCGGAAAAAACACGTGTGAATGCATTTGTTTTTCTCTGTAAAAAAAATGTTTATTCACCGTGGACGTGAAGAATCACGTCCCTACATTGACACTCAATCAGTTATATCAGTATAACGATAAACCTGCCAAAGGTTTTAAATGAAAGAACCGTG
>UROS01000151.1 GCA_900549445.1 uncultured Porphyromonadaceae bacterium
TTCCTCGAAATAAATCTCGCATTAAGTATAAATTAATTTTCAAGAGTTACTTATTTATTCAAAAAACTACATTGCAAAAGCGTTGAATCCGCCATCGACTACAGCTACCGTGCCTGTTACGAATGAGGCGGCATCGGAGATAAGGTACTGGATGGTGCCGCAGAGTTCTTCAGGGCGGCCGAAACGCTTGAAGGGAGTCTGGCGTATCACGTCGGCGCCACGCTGAGTGAGCGAGCCGTCGGGATTGGTGAGAAGCGCACGATTCTGGTTTGTGAGGAAGAATCCGGGGGCTATGGCGTTGACACGGATAGAGGGCGTAAATTTAGTAGCCACTTCGTTGGCGAGGAATGCAGTGAAATTGCTGATTCCCGCCTTGGCGGCCGCATAGCCGAGCACACGGGTCATGGGACGGAACGCCGCCATGGATGAGAAGTTGACAATAGCGCCCTTTCCGGCCTCAACCATCGGACGAAGGAAAATCTGAGTCGGGATTACGGTTCCTGTCAGGTTGACATTGAGCACACGCTCGAATTCCTCGATTTTGATGTCGAAAAAAGTTCCGGTCGGAGCGATTGTAGCACCGGGCATATTGCCTCCGGCGGCGTTGAGCAGTGCATCCACACGACCGTAGCGGGCCATAATTTCGTCGCAGTTTGCCTGGACTACTTCAGGGTTCATCACATCGGTAACAAGGAACATGGCTTCGCCGCCTGCCTCGCGGATTCGGGCAACAATAGCCTCGCCCTCATCGCGGCGACGGCCCATAAGCACTACGCGGGCACCCTGCGTGGCAAGATACTCGCCGATACAGCTGCCGAGCACACCGGTTCCGCCGGTTATCACGACAACCTGATCTTTTACTGAGAATAATTCGTTTACTTGCATTTTATCAGCACTTTTTTTCAGAGTCAATTGCAGCCATAATTCCGCTCACCATTCCGAGAGCGAGCATACGGCCGTGGAAAGAATAACCGGCATTATATCCCATCTTCTCGTCGCCGAGCATGAGAGGAGCATGATCCACGCGCATGGGGAGGCCGGGGCGCTCCCTCTGGAAGGTGCGAACCACGTCGATTAACCGCGGGTCGAGATGCGATGCCTCCCGGAAATCGCCGTTGGGAAGGGTCTTGCAGATGCGGGCGTGGACGAAGTGAGTGCGCGAGGCATATTTCTTAGCCAGAGCAGGGACATCGTTGTGAGCGCCGGCGCTCAGCGAACCGGCGCAGAATGTCAGCCCGTTGTGGGTATCAGGCACGGCATCGAGAAACGCCTGAATATCGGCGTCGCATGTGACAATACGGGGCAGACCGAGAATCGGCATGGGCGGATCGTCGGGATGGACGCACATATTGATATCGTATTCGTTGCAGACAGGCATGATACGGCGCAGGAAATATGCCATGTTAGCACGCAGGCTCTCGGCGTCGATACCCTCGTAGAGGTCGAGCAGGTCGCGGAACTTCTGCACGGGATCGAGGTCGTTTTCGCTGATGTTTCCGTTGACAAAACCCTGCGTCTTGACAATTATATTGTCCACAAGGCGCTGTTCTCCTTCAGGAGTCATCGTCTTTCTGAGTTCGCCGACGCGGGCGAGAGTAGCGGCGTCGTAGTCAGCTTCGGCGTTCCCACGCTTGAGAATGTGGATGTCGAAATAAGCGAACTCACCTTTGTTGAAGTAAAGGTTGGAGGTTCCGTCGGGATTGGGATATTCGAGCTCCGTACGCGCCCAGTCGAGCACGGGCATAAAGTTATAGCAAACAGTCTTCACTCCTGCTTTGCCGAGATTTGACAGACTGACAATATAACGGTCTATGAGTTCATCGCGATCCGGGCCGGCGTATTTAATAGACTCGCTCACCGGAAGGCTCTCAACGACCGACCAACGCAGACCGGCATCCTCGATGGTCTTCTTCATCTTCATCACCTCGGGGAGAGTCCATACTTCGCCGTTGGGAATATGGTGCAGTGCGGTTACAATACCCTCCACCCCGATCTGCCGGAGCATTTCGAGGGTAATTTTATCGTTCGGGCCGAACCAACGCCAGGTTTTTTTCATAATTACAGGTTATTTGCGGACTTCCGCCACGTAGGAAAGCGCTTCGCGGCATTTGTCGGTTATATATTTCCAATCGGAAGCTGCCACGCGATCCTTGGGGAACAGCTTGGAGCCCATGCCCACGCAGAACACTCCGGCGGCAAACCACGCGGCAATGTTTTCGCGAGTGGGTTCAACACCTCCGGTCACCATAATTTTCGACCATGGCATCGGTGCCATCAGTCCTTTCACGAATTTTGGGCCGAGAACATCGCCCGGGAACACTTTGCAGAGGTCACAACCTGTTTCCTGGGCAGCGCCGATTTCGCTGACTGTGCCGCAGCCTGGGGTATAAGGAATGTTGCGGCGGTTGCAAATTCTGGAAACTTCGGGGTTGAAAAGCGGACCGACCACAAAGCAGGCGCCGAGCTGAATGAAAAGCGCGGCAGTGGCGGGATCTACAACCGAGCCGACACCGATAGCCATGTCGGGACACTCGACAGCTGCGAATTTCACTACTTGCTCAAACACCTCATGAGCGAAATCGCCGCGATTGGTGAACTCGAATGCACGCACTCCGCCGTCGTAACAGGCTTTCACAACCTGCTTTGCCACTTCGGGATCCTTATGGTAAAATACGGGCACCATGCCTGTGGCACCCATACGCTGCAATACCGCAATTTTGTCGAATTTTGCCATTACTCTTAATATTTAAATTTTTGTTGAAATGTGATAGTAGTATATACGATTCAAAGAGAACCGATGCTTAATATGTACGTCCGGATTCCATCCTTCGGGAATCCGGACATACGTTTAATTAAAAATCAGCTCTTTTTACTGCGGTTGCGCCAGAGATTTGTCATGTCCTCAAGAGTTTTGCCTTTGGTTTCAGGAACGAGGGCGGCAACGAACCATGCTGCCACTACGCAGATTACACCATAGAGAACATAGACGAAAACGTGGCCGAAACGGTCGCCAAGGTCACCGGCGCTCATGTTATAGAGCGGAACAAACGTCGAGGATACTATAAAGTTGAAAATCCACTGGAAAGCCACGGCGATAGCCACAGCCGACGAACGAATCGTGTTGGGGAAAATCTCGGAGATAAGTACCCAGCAGATGGGCCCCCATGAGAACATAAACGAGGCCGAGTACACCATTATGGAGATAACCGGCACAATAGGAGCCACGGTGACGATATTGGAGAACGCCACGCCAAAAGCGCCGACAGCCATACCGATCGAACCCCAGATAAGAAGAGGCTTTCTGCCCAACTTCTCGACGGTGAATACAGCCACAAGTGTAAAGGCGATGTTGACTATACCCATAATCACGGTCTGAACCATAGGATTGCCCATGTTCATCGACTCGAAAATACGGGGTGCATAATATAGCACGGCGTTAATGCCGACAGCCTGCTGGAATACAGAAAGCATGACTCCGACGAATATCACCATCACACCGAAAGAGAACAGCTTTTCCGACTTTTCAGCAGCGGTATTTTTGATCTGGCTTAAGATTTCGCGAGCCTTATCGTAGCCGTTGATATGGGAGAGCACGGAGAGAGCGTCGTTGTCGCGGCCAACGAGAACAAGATAGCGGGGAGATTCCGGAATAAAGAGGGCAAGGATTGTGAACAGACCGGCCACGAATGCTTCGGAGCCGAACATATAACGCCATCCGGTTGTGATGGTCCAGGGGTCGGAAGCGGGACTCACCTGATAGACGGCAGCGCCGATTTTTTCGATGACAGGCTGTGTGTGTTCGCCAAGAATGAGGAAATTAACGAAATAAACCACGAGCTGACCGAATATAATGGCGAACTGGTTCCACGAAACGAGGGTTCCCCGGATGTTAGAAGGCGAGACTTCGGCGATATACATCGGGCATATAGCTGATGCGAGACCAACGCCGATGCCGCCGATTATGCGGTAAATATTGAACGCGATAAGCAGACTGAATGTTGGCTTGCCATATTCATAGAAAGCGAATTCCGGATAATACGAACCAAGCGCGGAGAGGAAAAAGAAGACGCCGGCAATCATAAGTGAACGCTTGCGACCAAAAAAAGAGGCGCAGAAACCGGAAAGTGCGCTGCCGATTATACACCCCAGCAGCGCGCTCGACGAAGTAATGCCGTGGATTGTGTCAGTATAAGTAAAATCGGAAGCACCGAGGAAAAATGCCTGCAGACCTTTCTCCGCACCGGAGATTACTGCGGTATCGTAGCCGAAGAGGAGGCCTCCGAGTACAGCCACAAGCACGATTGAAAACAGATATATCTTGCTTCCTTTCTGGGAATATTCCATGATAAAGAACTGGTTGTGAAGAATGTGTTACGGAAAATGTCGAAAGGTGGCAACGGGCTGTGACCCGTTGCCACCTGTGGATTTAATGAGATCGTGAGGGTTGCTTAGCAGTACATTGCGACGATAGCCTCATAGAGTTCCTGCTTGCCGGAAGTCTGTTTGGGCTCGCCTGCTGTCTTAGCGTAATCAACCACCTGCTCAAGTGTGAGCTGGTTGTCTTCGAACTTCTTGCCTTCGCCACTGTCGAAAGAGGCGTAACGCTCCTTAATCATTTCCTTATAGGGAGATTCGGTGAGGACAGCTGCGGCGCTTTCGAGAGCGCGGGCCATAGCGTCCATACCGGCGATATGGGCAATGAAGATATCTTCAAGGTCGGTAGAGTTACGACGAGTCTTGGCATCGAAGTTTGTACCGCCGTTTCCGAGACCGCCGTTGCGGATAATCTGCATCATGGCCTGAGTGAGTTCAAAGTTGTCGATGGGGAACTGGTCGGTATCCCAGCCGTTCTGGTAGTCACCGCGGTTTGCGTCGATAGAACCGAGCATGCCGTTGTCGACAGCCACTGCAAGTTCGTGCTCGAAGGTGTGACCTGCGAGAGTAGCGTGGTTAACCTCGATGTTCACCTTGAAATCCTTGTCGAGTCCGTGAGCTTTGAGGAATCCCACAACGGTTTCCGTGTCAACGTCGTACTGATGCTTGGAGGGCTCCATGGGTTTGGGCTCGATGAGGAAAGTGCCGGTGAAACCATGGGCACGGGCATAATCGCGGGCCATGCGGAGCATGGTTGCGAGATGCTCTTTTTCACGCTTCTGGTCAGTGTTGAGGAGGCTCATGTAGCCTTCACGGCCGCCCCAGAACACGTAGTTGGTACCGCCGAGGGCGATTGTGGCGTCGATGGCGTTCTTGATCTGCACGGCAGCACGGGCAACGACATCGAAATCAGGGTTAGTAGCAGCACCGTTCATATAGCGGGCGTTGCCGAACACGTTGGCTGTACCCCAGAGGTTCTTGATGCCGGTCTCGGCCATCTTGCCTTTGAGATATTCGGTAATTTCCTTCATGCGGCGCTCGTATTCCTTGATGTCGGCAGGATCACCGATAAGGTCAACGTCGTGGAAGCAGAAGTATTCGATACCGAGTTTCTGCATGATTTCGAAGCCGGCATCAGCACGCTGTTTTGCGGCCTCAAGCTCGTCGGCAGCCTCGTTCCAGGGGAATTTCTTTGTTCCGCCACCGAACTGGTCGCCGCCTTCGGCGCAAAGAGTGTGCC
>UROS01000152.1 GCA_900549445.1 uncultured Porphyromonadaceae bacterium
TTTTTAATCTCCATATCGTAAATTATTAGTATTTTGCAGTCGGAATAAGAACTCTTCAATGTTCTCATCGCTACAAGCATTTAATTCACCAAAGTAAATCTCTAATAACATGAAGGTTTATCAAACTGACGAAATCAAAAACATTGCCTTGCTCGGAAGCAAAGGCTCGGGTAAAACCACACTCGCTGAAGCTATGCTCTTCGAGTGTGGAGTTATAAAACGCCGCGGCACTATTGAAGGCAAAAATACTGTCAGCGACTCATTTCCCGTCGAGAAGGAATACGGCTATTCGGTATTCTCGACGGTTTTCTATGCTGAATTCCTTAATAAAAAACTTAACGTTATCGACTGCCCGGGAGCCGACGATTTCGTCGGAAACGCCATCACGGCGCTCAACGTAACAGACACCGGACTTATCCTTGTCAACGCCCAATATGGTGTGGAAGTAGGAACGCAGAACATTTTCCGCACTACCCAGTCAATACGTAAGCCCGTGATATTCGCGATGAATCAGCTCGACGGCGAAAAGGCAGACTATGAAAACACTCTGGAGCAGATGCGGGAAATTTTCGGATCAAAAGTTGTGCCGATCCAGTATCCACTCCAGTGCGGGCCCGGTTTTAATGCCATGATCGACGTGCTGCTTATGAAGAAATACTCCTGGGGGCCCGAAGGTGGCGCTCCGGTTATTGAAGAGATTCCGGAAGAGGAGCGCGAGCGTGCCGACGAGCTTCACCAGCAGCTTGTTGAAGCTGCAGCTGAAAACGATGAGACTCTCATGGAGAAATTTTTCGATCAGGGCCATCTTACTGAAGACGAAATGCGCGAGGGCATCCGCAAAGGACTCATCGACCGTTCGATATATCCCGTTTTCTGCGTTTCGGCAGCAAAAGATATGGGTGTGCGCCGTATGATGGAATTCCTCGGCAACGTTGTTCCCTTCGTAAAAGATATGCCTGCACCTGAGACAGTCGACGGAGTCGAGGTCAAACCTGACTCAAACGGACCGCTTTCCATATATATGTTCAAAACCACTGTGGAACCGCATATCGGTGAGGTCTCTTATTTCAAAGTGATGTCCGGAACACTTACTCCCGGCGTGGATCTCGACAATGTCACCCGCGGTTCTAAAGAACGTATAGCCCAGATATTCTGCTGCTGCGGTTCGATCAAGACTCAGGTCGACAAACTCTGCGCAGGCGATATCGGCGCTACTGTCAAACTTAAAGACGCCCGCACCGGCAATACCCTCGACAGCAAGGACTGCGACTACCGCTTCGATTTCATCCGCTATCCCGAACCGAAATATCGCCGCGCCATACGCCCCGTTACCGAAAGCGATGCCGAAAAACTTATGGGTATTCTCACCCGTATGCATGAGGAGGATCCCACTTGGGTCATCGAACAGTCGAAGGAACTGAAGCAGACCATTCTCTCCGGGCAGGGAGAGTTCCATCTCCGCACTCTGAAATGGAGGGTGGAAAACAACGACAAACTTCCAATAGTGTTCGACGAACCGCGTATCCCCTATCGCGAGACCATTACAAAAGCCTCACGCGCCGACTATCGTCATAAAAAGCAGTCGGGCGGTGCCGGTCAGTTCGGCGAGGTTCACCTTATCATAGAGCCTTACAGCGAAGATGCTCCCCTCCCCGACACCTATCGTTTCGGCAATCAGGAATATAAGATGAACATCCGCGACACTCAGGAAATTCCTCTGTCGTGGGGAGGCAAACTCGTGGTTCACAACTGTATTGTAGGCGGTGCTATCGACGCCAGGTTTATTCCTGCTATCGTCAAAGGCCTTATGGACAGAATGGAGCAGGGTCCGCTTACCGGCAGCTATGCACGCGACGTTCGCGTCTGCATCTACGACGGCAAGATGCACCCCGTTGACTCCAATGAAATCTCTTTCCGTCTGGCAGGCAGAAATGCTTTCTCCGAGGCGTTCCGCAACGCCAACCCGAAGGTGCTTGAACCAGTCTATGACGTAGACGTGATGGTTCCGGCCGACGTGATGGGCGACGTGATGAGCGATCTTCAGGGGCGCCGTGCCATAATCATGGGTATGTCGAGCGAAAACGGATTCGAAAAAATTTCCGCAAAGGTTCCTCTCAAAGAGATGTCGAGTTATTCTACCGCGCTGAGCTCCATCACCGGCGGCCGCTCTTCATTCTCAATGAAATTCTCTTCCTATGAGCTTGTTCCTTCCGACGTACAGGAGAAACTTCTCAAGGAATACGCTGAAAAAAACACTGAAGAATAATTTCTTACTACGTGAAAAACTCCTGACGGTGGAGCGGTATCGCCGCTCCACCGTTTTTTCTTTCCAACCTGTAGTAAATCAATATTGTAACAGCATTAACTCTTCTGGCAGGAGTCTTTGTTTTTCAGATTATACTGAAAATTTAGTATATTTGCATTCCCTTTGAACGGTTATGGAAAATGATTGACTTGTTTCTGAAAACTTGTGCCGTTGCAGCGTTGCTTATCGGCATTTCCTGTTGTTCTGACGGCCATTCGGCTGCGGAACGATCTTTTCTCAATCCTGATTCAGCAGTGGAGCCTCAGGCCGTGGAAATCGCGAGAGCCAATAACCCCACTCAGGCTGCCGACAAACTGATTGGATGGATTTCGGAGACCGACATCAGCAACCGTGATTTCGTAATTTCCGTCAGCGAAGCGATAGCTCTCGCCTATCTTGGCGACTCTGTAAGCGAAAACTACCACCTGTTTATTCAGGAACTCGAAGAAGCAAAAGATGCTCTTCCGGCTGAAAAACAGGCTCACCTTTTCGTGGTAATCGCCACGCCTGAGAAGCTCGGCTATCTTCTCCGCGACGACGCTCAGGCCTCCGTTCTCGTTCCTCTTATAGAAAAAGAATACGCTTCGGATTCCGTTTCTCTTTCAATCTTCCGTAAAGCTTATAATAAATAATGATATATGCAGACTTACGATAATTATCTTGCTATTGTAACCCGTTCGGTAGAACGGCTCGACCTCCCCTCCTCGCCGGCAGGACTCTATGATCCCATCCGATATGCGCTTTCTGCCGGCGGCAAACGTATCCGTCCGGTTCTGACTCTTGCTGCCTGCGAGGCGTTCGATCGCGATCCTCTCACGGCTATCCATCAGGCTATCGCCATAGAAATGTTCCATAACTTCACGCTTCTTCACGACGATGTGATGGATCGTGCCGACGTGCGTCGCGGGTTGCCGACCGTAAACAGGAAGTGGAACGACACAACCGCCATCCTGTCGGGCGACGCCATGCTGACTACCGCTACCATGCTGCTTGCAATCCATGCAGACCATCGTCTCGCACCAGCCCTGGATCTCTTCAATGCCACAACCATGAATATTTATGAAGGGCAGCAGTATGATATGGATTTCGAATCGCGAACCGACGTAACACTGGCTGAATATATGGAAATGATCCGTCTTAAGACTTCCGTATTGCTTGGCTGTGCCTGTGCCATGGGAGCACTCATGGCGGATGTGAATCTCGAAATGCAGCAACGTTTCTTTAAATACGGCGAAAATCTCGGACTGGCGTTCCAGCTACGCGACGACTATCTCGATACTTTCGGAGATCCTGCAACTTTCGGTAAGAATATAGGAGGTGATATTCTTAACGATAAAAAAACGTGGCTGCTTATCAATGCTCTCATTGAAGACAAATCGGGCACACTCCGCGCGATGCTCGGTAAAACCGACTACCCCGAGGAAAAGATTGCCATTTTCCGCAAAATATACAACGAGTTAAACCTCCCTCAACGCATCAATGCCGCCATCGACGGCCATATTGCCGATGCCATATCGCAACTTGATGAAATAGGATTGCGCCCCGAAGCATATGCATTCTTTGAAAAACTCGCACTTAAAACCGCAGGACGCGAAAAATGATGATCGACACCCATACTCATCTCTATCTTGAAGAATTCGCAGAAGACCGCAATGAAACCATGGAGCGCGCCTTCATGTCGGGCGTTGACAGGATGATATTCCCGAACGTAGATTTGAAAACCATTAAGCCAATGCTTGAACTGCAGTCGCGCTATCCGGGAAGAGTCTTCACGGCTATGGGACTGCATCCGACCGAAGTTAGCGACACCTGGCGCAACGACATTCTCGAAATAGAGCGGTTGCTTTTCAACGGGAAAAATAATTTCGTGGCCGTGGGTGAGATCGGGATAGACCTATACTGGGATAAGTCTTTCCGAGAGGAACAAATGGATGCTTTCCGCCGTCAGGTAGATATAGCAGCAGCGTTGAAATTGCCCGTAATCATACACTGTCGCGACGGTTTGGACGAAACGCTTCAGGTTCTTTCCTCTGTCAAAGAAATCCCCGCCGGCGTTTTCCATAGCTTCGGAGGTACAGCAGACGATGTAAGGCGCATTCGCAGCGTCGGCGACTTTTATTTCGGAGTAAACGGAATAGTGACTTTCAAGAATTCAAAACTCCGTGAAGTCCTTCCGGAAATAGGTCTGAATCGTATTTTACTCGAGACCGATTCTCCTTATCTCGCTCCCGTGCCGAAGCGCGGACGCCGAAACGAGTCGTCGTATCTTCCATATATAGCGGCCACTGTCGCAGATGCACTCGGTTGTTCCGTATCCGAAGCGGAGACTGCAACAACCCGAAATGCAGTCGCTCTATTTGGTTTGCCGTTAGAAAATCATTAACTTTGCAGTCTAAATCAAACAATTCACAACCCACATCATGCAGGAAAAAATAGTAATCCTCGATTTCGGTTCGCAGACCACGCAGCTTATTGGCCGCAGAGTCCGCGAACTGAATATGTATTGCGAAATTGTCCCCTATAACAAATTCCCTTACAACGATCCGTCGGTCATCGGTGTCATTCTCTCGGGCTCCCCCTTCTCGGTCTATGACGAAAAGGCTTTTAAAACCGATTTGTCGCGAATCAGAGGCAGTTTGCCGGTTCTCGGGATTTGCTACGGGGCCCAATTCATCGCTTTTACCTCCGGAGGAACAGTCGAACCGGCCGGCTCACGAGAATACGGGCGTGCGCATCTCTCCTCAATGGATCTTTCCAACCCGCTTTTCAAAGGTATGGAACTTGGCACTCAAGTGTGGATGAGCCATGGCGATACCATAACATCTGTTCCTGATTCATTTGAAGTAATAGCTTCTACCGACAAAGTTGCTATTGCCGCATATCAGGTCAAAGGCGAAAAAACCTGGGGCGTGCAGTTTCACCCGGAGGTCTATCATACCGTAGAAGGCACGCAGTTGCTGAAAAACTTCGTGGTTGACATCTGCGGAGGTAAACAGGACTGGAGCGCGGCATCTTTCATCGAGTCGACTGTTGCAAAACTCAAGGAACAGCTGGGCGACGACAAAGTAGTGCTTGGACTTAGCGGCGGCGTCGACTCATCCGTAGCAGCCGTACTTCTCAACAAAGCGATCGGAAAGAACCTCACCTGTATTTTTGTCGACCACGGTATGCTGCGCAAAAATGAGTTCCGGGATGTTCTCCGCGATTACGAAGGACTTGGACTCAACGTGATAGGAGCTGTCTCTTATACACATCTCCGAGCCCACGAGACTCGACGTCATCTCG
>UROS01000153.1 GCA_900549445.1 uncultured Porphyromonadaceae bacterium
TGTGCACCACAACAATGAGAATGTTCAGAAAATAAGTGTAAAAGCGCCGGAGGCGAGCCACGGAGCCTGCCCGAGCCATCATTTTTAGGCCGCCTCAAAAATTTTTATCGGACAGCAATATTTCGAAATGGGGGATTCCGGATCAGCGGCGGGTGATTCGGTAGAGGGTGGTAATCTGGCCGGTGTCGCAGCTCTTCAGCGGTTTGGTATAGAGGGGCTCGGCGACTAAATCGCGGCCGTATTTTGCATTGAAGTCCTTGAAATCGTATTCTCCAATAAGAATGAGGGCGCTTTCGGTGGCAGGCAAATCGTTGAGCGACTTAAATGGCACTATCCTGTCGGCAGTATAGAATCCGGCGGTATAGAAGCGGAGCATGTCTACGTTGATATAACCGAAAATCTTGCCGGAGGGCTGAATGCCATTGATCTCCCGGGCAATCGGATAATCGCTCTTTGTGTTGAGAACAGCCGGAAGAATGGTGGCCGACAGATTGAGGTAGATCACAACCGTCGCCGCAAGTGCCGTCGCCATAAGGCGTCCCTTTCCTTTGCTTTTACAAGCGACAACGAAAGCCGCGATTCCGACGGCAAACGCCAGCGATATGAATGTCCAGCTGACCCACGTCAGATGAACACTCTGAAGAGCCCCGACAAATGCTGCCGCGGAAGGCTTCATTGCGGCCATATAGGCAGAAATGTCGACATAACGCAACGCAATCATGACGGAGGGGAGCAACAATGCCAACAGAGCCATAAAGAGGCCGTAGAAGTCAACAGTCATAGATTTTTTCCTCACAAGAAACATTATGAGGAGGGTGACGAAATAGGCCAAAAAGGGATATACAGGGAGCAGATACACACTGCGTTTGCTCTTCGGGATGCAGTAAAACAGCACTATGACCACCACGGAGACCAATGAGAAAAGTTTTACGGAATCCATGTGGCGGAAACGGTACCACCAGTCGCCGGCGTCGCCATGCCAGCGCTTTATGGCCAGAACAGAGAAGAGTACGAGAAGTGTATAGGGCAACATCCCGGCCACGAGTGTAATGAAATTGTAGTAAAACGGGTTTTCATGGCTCTCGTAGGACATCGTGCCGGTCATACGGCCGACATTTTCCTCCAAGGCGAGGTCGATGAACTCCTTTCCGCCCATATGGGCAGCTGCAACATACCAGGCAGCCGGAAGAAGGAGCGAAAGCAGAGCCATGGCAAACAAAACGCCGGTGGAGCGCCAGAACCGTTCTCCCCTCAGAAGGAAAAACACCCACATTACCAGACAAGGCAGGAAAACGCCCACAGGCCCTTTGGTGAGCATTGCGCACGACATAAGCAATACGGCCCATATGGAGAATCCCGGGGCTTTGCAGCTGGCCCATCTGTTGTACATAAGATAGAGGGAACCGACCATGCATGCCGTGAGAACCATATCGGTACGGCAGTTTGCAGCCGCGCGGTAAACTTCGAATGCAGTAACGGTGACAATTGTGGAACACATTGCCACTATGTCGGAACCGGTTTCCGTGTGGCGGCGGATGAAAAGGTATCCTCCCATCGCCATAAGAATCGTAGCAACAGCACTCGGAAATCTCGCAGAAAATTCAGTCACACCTCCGGTTAGCCAGGAGGAAGCCACAATCAGCCACGCCAGAAAAGGGGGCTTATAGGGAATATCGCCGCCACAACTCTCGGGGAGGATGTAGTTTCCGCTGTTGAGCATTGACACTGCCACGATGGCCTCGCGCGGTTCGCCTTTAGTATTGAAGAGCGTATCGCCAAGCCACGGAATAAACATAAGAATCAGAACCGCGAGGGTTATCAGAAACAATAATCGGCGCATGTTGAAGTGATTTTACCAAATTATAACGGTTTTGATTCCACTATTTGCAAAAGCGGGTTGCGATTTAATCAAATTTAACAGTTCGGCGAAGATTTCGGAGTCAAGGTCAGGATTTGTGGTAAGGTTTGACACTCTGTATGAAAAATTTCTTAACTTTGCAGAAACAAGCCGGGCGACTCCCCGGCCTACATTGCAAAATGGGAAAAAAGATATCGGCGGTATTAAATACGTATAACGCAGAGCAGCATCTGCGCCGTGTGCTCGAAAGCCTCAGGGATTTCGACGAAATTCTCGTGTGCGATATGGAGAGCACGGACTCCACCGTTGAAATCGCCCGCGAATACGGATGCCGCGTGGTTACGTTCCCGCGTGGCGAGCACCGCATCTGTGAGCCGGCGCGCGACTTTGCCGTACACTCCGCCGCCAACGAATGGGTTCTGGTAGTAGATGCCGACGAAATCGTGCCTGACGAACTGAGAAAATATCTTTACGACTACATTTCCGACGGGACGTTCGCAGGCGCGCTCCTCGTTCCGCGTATCAACACCTTCATGGGCAGTCCCATAAACGGCACTCCCGATTATCAACTGCGATTCCTTCCCCGCGACAAGACAAAATGGCCCGCGGTGATACACGCACGTCCGGAAATCGACGGCGAAATCCGCAAGATACCAAACCGGAGAGAGCTCAGCCTGTTTCATCTCGACAATCCGTCCATCGGGCAAAGAATAACAAAGATGAACGTGTATTCCGACTACGAGGTGCCGAAACGGATGAACAAAAAATACGGCGTACTCAGCATGATTTTCCGTCCGATGTTTTTCTTTCTCAAAGACTATATAGCAGGCGGTGCATTTAAAGACGGGCGGCGCGGGGTTGCCAAAGCATATATGTCGGCCATCTATCAGATGACATTGCTATCGAAGCTGACCGAGCGTCAGAACCAACCGGACAAAGACAATGGCTAACACCGCATTTCACTCCGAAATAACAGGCATAACTCCGGCTATTGCCGAAAAACTGACGGCCGGGAGCGATACCGAAGTAATATACAGCGGACGCAACCGTCTGGTCGCGTTTGAGCATGACGGCAGGCGATATGTGGCTAAAATGTTCAGCCGGCGCATAAAAAACGGGCTTCTGTACATGCTGCGTGAATCGAAGGCCAAAAAGTCGTTCAACAACGCCAAAGAGCTTCTGCGACGCGGCATTTCCACACCGGCACCGAGAGCCTACTATGAACGCCGCGGTCTGCTTAACTACCTGAATGAGGCGTGCTATATATGCGACTACGAGGAGAGCATACCCCTCTGCGACGCAATCACCGGATACGGCGATTTATGCCTGAGGGCCTTTGCCGGATTTGTCGCCACCCTCCACGACCGCGGAATTCTCCATTACGATCTGAACAATACGAACGTGAGAGTAACCGTAAGCAGCGACAACGAATTTCATTTCAGCCTGATAGACCTGAACAGGATGAAATTCCATGAGCCGGGGCAGCAGATTCCGCTCGGAGAGTGCTTCGACAATCTGAGCCGGTTCAGCGGATTCGACAAAGGATTCATTACTTTTGCCTGCGAATATCTGCGGGCAAGAAATCTTGACGAATCGCGTCTGAAGGAGCTCGCATGGATAAAGATATGCCACGACAGAGCGGTGGACCGCAAGGGCGCCCTAAAAAGATTTTTCAGAAAACACTGACGCCACAATGCTTTACATTATATATGAGGACAACTTCCTCTCGGATTACATTCTGAGGCCGCTGCGCGAACGCAACGACATAAGGCTGATACCTTTTGAACGCATAAGGTATCACAACTACAAGCGTCCGCTCTGGCTTGCCATGCGTTTTATCCGCGCCTCCATAATAGATAAAAAGGGATTTCTGACGGGATGGTATTTTCCTGAGAGATTCATCGGCCGGATAAGGGAGATAGGTAAAGAAGACAAAGTCCTGCTCTTTTCCATCCAGAACCTGAAGGAACTGATGGTGCTCGACAAGGAGCTTGAGAGCAAGGATAAGAACGTGTTTATATGGAATCCGCTGTGTGTGATAAACCGCAACAAACGGAGCCGCAGCAAATATGCCCGCAAGATGCACGATGCCGGAATGAAGGTGTATACTTTCGACGAAGGCGACGCCAAGAACTACGGATTCGGGCTGCTGAATCAGATTTACCGCAGCCCGCGGCCCGGCGAGCTGGAGGAGACTGAATGCGACAACAACGGATGCGTGTTTTTCGTCGGCACTGACAAACAGCGGTCGGGAAAGCTCGCCCGGCTGTCGGAAAGCTTTGAAAAAGCCGGGATAAAGTGCGATTTCCATATTTTACGCGATAAGAAGACCTGCGAGGAGGCTACTCTCCGAAAGTATTATTCGAGCCGTCTGGTGGAATACCCCGAATATCTCCGGCGCCTGCGGCAGTCGGCCTGCATGCTTGAAATCCTGCAGGAAGGACAGTCGGGAATGACGGTGAGGACGCTCGAAGCACTGTTTTTCGGGAAGAAATTCATCACGAACAATCAGGGTGCCCGGGATTTCCCCTTCTATCATCCCGACAACATATTCATACTCGACGGCGACAGCACCGACGGACTTGCCGAATTCATGGCGCGCCCGCTGCATCCGATAGCAGAAGAGATTATCGCCCCCTACCGACTTGAAAACTGGATAAAAAAATTTGAACAATGAAAGTATCGCTAATAATTTCAACCTACAACCGTCCGGACGCACTGCGTCTGTGTCTGCTGAGCGCTTTCGCCCAGTCGAGAGTTCCCGACGAGATAATAGTAGGCGACGACGGCTCGAGAGACGATACCCGGAAACTAATTGAAGAAATGAGGAAAGACTGTCCGACGAAGCTTATCCACGTGTGGCAGGAGGACAAGGGGTTCAGACTCGCCATGATGCGCAACAAAAGCGTTGCAGCGTCGACCGGTGAATATATTATAGAGGTGGACGGGGACGTGATACTTCACTGCGACTACGTAAAGGATCACCTGCACTTCGCCGAACGGGGATACTACCTGAAGGGCGGACGCACCAACCTTGGCAAGCGCCTCACGGAAAAACTTTGCGAAAAAGGAGAGCTCGTGCCCATACACTGGTGGACGCGCGGCATAGAAAGCAAGCCCGAAAACTCTATCCATCTGCCTGGCGTAGCCGAATATCTGGCCTTGCGCTACCGCCGCAAGAGAGAGGGAGCGCTCGGCTGCAATATGTCGTTTTTCCGCGATGACTACATGAAACTCAACGGATACGACGAATTCTACGAAGGCTGGGGAGGCGAAGACGGCGATTTCGGGCGACGGCTGCAGATGAGCGGACTGACGAAAAAGCATCTGAAATTCGCGGGAATCGTATATCATTTATGGCATGAGGACAAATATATGCAAAACAAACAGCTGAACTTCGACCATAGCATAAGGCCGGACATAAAGGTAAGATGCGACAACGGCATCGACAAGTACCTGACTGACAGCACCGAAAAATGAAAGCATTTATTATCCAGCAAGATAAATAAAAGTTTCCCGTTTTTAAAAGATATATTCTTAAATTTCAGCGGATTACAAATTTTCAAATTTGCTAAA
>UROS01000154.1 GCA_900549445.1 uncultured Porphyromonadaceae bacterium
GGATTACCGAAGTGCCTTCGAGAGCAGGGAGTCGGTAAAGCGCCTGCTCGATTTTCTCGCGGTCGTTGGTGGTGTAGAACGAAAGATGTTTCACTATCTCCATTACCGGCTGGTTGAGAAGTACCGAGTGATTGTCGATTATCACCACGTGGTCGAGAATTTTGTCGATGTCGCGAACCTGATGGGTGGAGATTATCACGGTGCGTTCGTCGGTCATCTCCGATGCTATGAAGCGCCGGAAGGTACTTTTGCCCGGAATGTCGAGTCCGTTTGTAGGCTCATCCATCAGAAGGAGCGAGGTATTGCAGGCAAGAGCGAAACACATATACGCCTTTTTCTTCTGACCCATGGAGAGTGCGCCGAGATTGAGATCGGGATCCAGATCAAAGGTGGTAAGATGGCGTCGTAGATCTTCGTAGGAGAATTTCGGATAGAACGAGGCGTTGAGCTTTGCATATTGGCTCATCCTTACGTTGGGAAGTGAGAATTCCTCGGGCACAATCATAATCTCGGCGAGCGTTTCCGGAAGACGCTTGCGGGTATCGACACCCTTGTAGGTCACTTTCCCGCTTTTGGGCGTAAGTAACCCGCAAATGAGATAGAGAAGGGTAGATTTACCTACTCCGTTGCGTCCCAGCAGCCCGTAGATACCCCCGGAGGGCAGCTCAAGCGAGAAATCGCTTACAGTAGGCACCGGCTGCTTCGGATAAGTGAAAGAGAGATTTTCAATTCTAAGCATATCTGACTTGTCTTAATGGTGTATTGGTGAACTATTACACCGCAAAGATATATCAAATAATTTAATCTCCAAAATTTTTTCCAAAAATTCATGAAAAAACCACTGGGATGTCCGGATTTATTTGTCCTGACATCCCAGCGCCGGTTTGTGAATCAGATCATTATCTCTTCGTCATCTACGTGCAGTAGAAAGTGGCGATCTGGTTGAACGGAATCTTTTCTAAATTGTCGTAAAATATGCGTGTGGTCGGCTTACTTGCGCTTTCGCCGGAAAATGGTATCTTTGTGCGTAAATAGCAACATAAACATGGGAAAATATAGTAAAATTATCATAATGCTGGCTGCCATAGTCACGGTTTTGGCTGCAACAGCGTCGCCTGCGTCCAATTTCATCAAAGTTGCAGGAATAGTGAAAGGGGTGTCGCCACAAAATCCATGCACATTACTTATAAACGAATGCGATGTATGCGAGCGAAGCGCACGCCGTGTGGCTCAACTGGATTCAGCAGGATGTTTTGCAGAAGAAATTCCGTTTTATTACGGTCACACGTTCACTATAAATTTCAACAGAGGCCTGTTTGTAAATGCATATGCGGAGCCTGGCGATTCCGTTTTTCTGAGCATCGATGCAACGGAAAACCCGGTTGAATTCCACCTGTCCGGCGACCACTCGGTGCTGAACGAGGAGTATTCACACGCCGTTTACGATCTCGCGCCGTTGTACTATAATATTAAGCTTCCTGCCGATACGGTAGGATTAGGCTTATATTTGTCTGCATTCAAAAGTGAGGTGGCCCGTACTGGTGAAATTGTCGGTAAGTATATCCGCGAAAATAGCCTCCATTCGTCTGCGGCGGAATTACTTATGCTCGACAATATCTTTATTCCGGCGAATATGGCAATTGGCTTCCGCGGAGAAAGTGTTGGCGAACAGATTGCGTTTTTTACTGACTCTCTGTTTGATATAGCCAACGTGCGCAACACTCGGGTTATGATTTTTCCTTACCATTTGAGCGCTCTGTTGCGTAGAAGTCCCGATTATGCGCATAAAATGCCTAAGTCTCTGATACGCGACCTTATGTATGCAACAATGGAAGATGCGAGTCCGAAACGTGAAGATTTCGCAAATCCCGAATATTATGACCGCCTTTTTGCCGATAATACTGTCTCTCCTGATATTTCCCGTATTAGCCCGGGCAATATAGCGGTTTGGGCGAACGATTCTCTTTACAATATCGACAGCGTCAATCCGATAGAATGGTTGAAAAAACAATATCCTTCATGTCCGGCTTATGTCGACGTGAGCGCAACCTGGTGTGGCCCCTGCCGTGCCGCATTGGCCGGGAGCGAAGGATTGCGGGAACATTTTCTCGGTTCCGATATCGTTTTTGCGATTATTTGGCTGAAATCGGATATGGATGCGTGGCGTGAACTCGCTCCTCGGTTCCGCAACGCAGTCCATATTTTTATTCCCGAAGAGGAAATGTCGAACAGAATAATAGAATCACTTAATTTACAGGGATTTCCCTCATATTATTTCATTGACCGTAACGGTGAGATCTCCTCAAAAGAGATCCCTCATTTCAACGATTGCCGGCTTATCGACTTTCTTAAGGGAAACCAGTGATTGTTAAACCGATCTCAGCGTCAGAAAATCTACGGTCGTATCCGTTACTGGGAAATGACGGGACGCGCGAATACCTATAATCCACAGTATTTCGCCATTGCGAGTCAGAACTTTTATCTTCGATTTTCTGTCGACGGGTATTTTCAAATCGCTGAAAATGTCGCTGAGTTTACGTGTGCCTTTCATGCCGAAAGGTGCAATGCGGTCACCGTTGCGCCAGCTCCTTACGGTGAAAACAGGATTGTCTTCCATTACGCTTGCATCGAGGTATATCACCGAACTGTCTCCGGAGGGATGAAATTCGTTGCGTGGTGACAGGCGGCCGGTGAAATGCGGGTTGGTGAAAAGGCCTACTTTCTCCTCTTCCGGATTCTTGATTTCTGTTTCGACCGGACGCAGGATGCCGCGGTCAAGCAGAAGAGTGGTACCTGAAGAACCGCTGAATTTTCGTCCGGATTCGCGGGCACTCGCAATTATATCGTCGGTCTGCGTTATATTCAGGCCATAATCCGACAGAAGTTCGTAAAGCACAATGCGGGGATGCCGTTCGCAGGTGAGAATGTCAGTAAGCAGTATCCCGCCATCGGCTGTTGAATAATGTTCGCGCGCGCGAGCCACGGCGTCGCCATACAGTTCGAAGTTTCCGCGCAGATTTTCGATGGAGCGTGCTATGGATTTCATCGCACCGGGAAACTGCCGTTCAAATTCTGTAAGAACAACATTGCGCAAGCGGTTGCGGCAGAATTCATTTTCAAGATTCGTAGAATCAACCACGTAGTGAAGACCGCGCTCACGGCAATACTCTTCAATCTCGCCCCGGGTAAAGCCGAGAAGCGGACGGATGATTTTGCCTGAACGCGGAAGCATTCCTTTCAGGCCCGTTATACCGCTGCCCCGCAGAAGATTGAGGAAAAAAGTTTCCACGTTGTCCTCCAGATGGTGTCCTACGGCTATTCCTTGGGCGTTAAGCTCCTCAGAGAGTCGGTTCCACCAGTCGTATCTGAGACGCCGACATGCCATTTCGGTAGAGTCGCCGGTAGCTTTACGCCATGCCTCCACCTCAAAATCTTTCTTTACGAATCTTACTCCGAGCCTTTGGGCAAGTTTCCGGGCCTCCTCCTCGTCGCGCAGGCTTTCATCCCCACGCAGATGAAAATTGCAGTGTGAGGCGATACATTCGTAGCCGAGTTCCGTGAGGCCGCTGAGGAGAGCCATGGAGTCGGCGCCTCCGCTCAGCCCTACAATGATGGGGCGTTCGCGGTCTACGAGCGTTTCGAGCGTTTGTGCGAGTCGTTCGGTAAACATAATCTGAAAGATGCCGCCGGGTTTTCCTCGGCGGCATCTAAAGAAGGTTGTTTAAGAGGTTATTATCCGCATTTGGAGGTGCCGCACGAGGTACATATCAGGCATCCTTCCTGATATATCAGCGTCTCCTGTCCACAGTTGGGGCATCGCTGCCCGTTTGCCGCGGTTCCCGAAGGAATGTATTTCTTAAGCGCTCGTTCTACACCCATTTTCCAGGTGTTGATTGAACTCGAGTCAAGCTCGAGTCCGTTTACGAGCTTGATTACCTGGTCGATTGGCATTCCGTAGCGAAGCACGCCTGAAATCAGCTTGGCGTAGTTCCAGTATTCGGGGTTAAACTTGTCGCTGAGGCCTTCTATGGTAGTTTTGTAGCCGCGCTTGTTGATGAACTGGAAGTCGTAGCGTTTTTTGCCATCGCCTTCAACTACTTTTATAATCTTGCCTTTGGTTACTGATTTGGGGCAGAAGATGCCGTCTTCATCATCAGCGAGACCGGTGAAAATCTCGTATGGTTTTCCGTCGATCAGTCCGACGAACGCAATCCACTTCTCTTTGTTGTTCTGGAAGCGTACCACGTCTGCCTCAAGCTCTATAGGCCGCTTGATTACATGGGGTGCTACTCCGGCCGGTGCCGGGGTTTCGTTCTCGTTTTTCTTTTTCTTCTCGTTTTCTACTGCCACGAGCACGCCCGAACGGCATCCGTCGCGGTAGATTGTGCAGCCTTTGCATCCCGAACGCCACGCCTCGACATAGAGTTTGTTTACAAGTTCAACTGTAGTGTCGGCGGGGAGGTTGACAGTTACGGAAATAGAGTGATCGACCCATTTCTGAACTCGTCCCTGCATCCTTACCTTTTCAATCCAGTTGATGTCGTTGGCGGTTGCCATATAGTAGGGTGAACGGGCCACGAGCTCGTCGAGTTCCTGCTGCGTGTAGTTGTCGCGTCGTTCTATGCCGTTGACCTTCATCCACGTAAGGAACTTCGGGTGATATACAATGTATTCCTCAAACGAGTCGCCAGTATCGTCAACGTAATCCACGCGCGATTCCACGTCGTTGGCGTTCACCTTGCGGCGGCGTTTGTATACCGGCATAAACACCGGCTCTATTCCGCTTGATGTCTGGGTCATGAGCGATGTCGTGCCGGTCGGGGCTATGGTCAGACAGGCTATGTTGCGACGGCCGTTCTTTACCATCTTTTCGTATGTCTCGGGGCTTGCCTTGCGTATGCGGTTTATGAACGGATTGTTTTTCTCGCGTTCCGCATCATACACTTCAAATGCGCCGCGCTCTGCTGCCATGTCGGCTGAAGACCCATATGCGGCGATGGCAAGAGCCTTGTGAACTTCAACAGAGAAATCGGTGGCTTCTTTGGTGCCGTAGCGCAGACCGAGAGCAGCAATCATATCGCCTTCGGCAGTAGTTCCAACACCGGTACGGCGTCCCTTGAGTGTTTTTGAACGGATTTTCTTCCAGAGGTTAAGCTCAGTTTCCTTTACCTCGGCGGTTTCGGGATCGCTCTCGATTTTCTTGAGAATAGTGTCGATTTTCTCCATCTCAAGGTCGATGATGTCGTCCATTATTCGCTGGGCTTTCGCAATATGCTCCGCAAAAAGCTCGAAATCGAAATATGCGTCCTTCGTGAAAGGATTCTTCACGTAGGAATAAAGGTTGATGGCGAGGAGTCGGCAACTGTCGTAGGGACCTGTCTCTTATACACATCTCCGAGCCCACGAGACTCGACGTCATCTCGTA
>UROS01000155.1 GCA_900549445.1 uncultured Porphyromonadaceae bacterium
CGTGGGCTCGGAGATGTGTATAAGAGACAGGTCCCGAGGTGCGGTAGCCCGCTTTCTCGAAAAGCCGGCGGCTGGCGAGATTGTTCTGCGGGATGGTGGCGTAGAGCGAATGGATGCCGAGCCGCTCAAAACAGTAGCGCTCAAGAAGGAGCAGCGATGCCAGCCCGATGCCCCGGCGGCTGAAATCGCCGTCGATCAGCACGCCGACTCCGGCGCGGAGGTTGACGGGACTGAAATCGTAGAGGTCGACCATTCGGACTGTGTCTCTCGTGGCAATCAGCTCAACCATGAGGCGCAGCTGGCAGGAGGAGTAGATGTCGGCTGTATATGAGGCAATGTATTCCTCGATGATGCGCCGCGAGAAGGGTGCTACGGTGACGCCGACGCTCCAGAGCGAAGAGTCGTTTTCCCACTTCATTATGAGGTCGAGGTCGGATGGCTCGACGGCGCGGAGGCGGATACGGCCATCGGACAGGAGGGGCAGGGAGGGAGCGGTCATTTTTGTGATGCGAAACTGTCGGAAAACAATGTGCGGTTCAGAAGCGAACGACCGAGGGTGATCTCGTCAGTGTATTCAATCTCGTTGCCCACCGAGACGCCGCGGGCGAGCTGGGTGATTTTGACGTCGGGAAACGGGGCGAGCTTGCGGTAGATGTAGAAGTTGGTGGTTTCGCCTTCCATAGTCGCGCTCAGGGCAAGTATGACCTCGGAAACCTCGCCGGCGGCAACGCGGTCGACCAGTGAGTCGATCTCGAGCACTTCGGGGCCGATGCCGTCCATGGGTGAAATCACGCCGCCGAGCACGTGGTAAAGCCCCGTGTACTGACCGGTGTTCTCGAAACTCATCACGTCTTTCACGCTTTCCACAACGCACACCGTCGAACGGTCTCGCCGGGGCGAGGAGCAGATCGGACACGTATCGGTCTCGGATATATTGTGGCAGATATGGCAGTACCGTATCCCGCGGCGCATGTTGATAATAGCCTCGCCAAGGCTCACCCCTACGCTTTCGTCGCAGCGCAAAAGATGAAGAGCAAGCCGCAGAGCCGTCTTCCGGCCGACGCCTGGGAGCCGCGACAGTTCCGTCACGGCGTTTTCGAGCAGATTTGAAGCGAATTCCTGTTGCATAACAAGTGCAAAAATAGCAAAAAACGGGATTTTAAGCAACCCATTGCATCCTGCTTTAATTGAAAAAAGGATAAAATCTTTCATTATCCAACAACCGAGGGCAGATATCAGGAATCACTCTAATAATTACAGAAGCGCTCTCGTTCCTTAAGTAAACAGCATAGGGTAATAGCCTCCGATTCGTTGAGGACAGATATTATAATTAACAGATATTATAATTATAGGATGTGCTATCCGCTTGCATACACTCCTCTTTGCTGATTTTTTCCGCCGAAAAAACAGCTTGTGCAACTGCAACATCAGAATCAGCATTGACTTCCCTTTGGCGAGAAAGTAAATGCGTTCAGCCCGGCCTGTCGTCTGAACACCTCGAATTCGGATTGAAAACCATTGACGGCGAGAGTTGTAATCTGCTGTAGGCAGACAGGTTCCTGGGTCAGAATATCGCTTTCCAGTAGGGGGCGGAGTATCCGCCGTATTCGCTTATGAGCAGGGCGTAGAAAAGAGTCACGGCTTCGTCGACGTCGTTGAGCTCGTATTCATCGGGCTTGTTGTTGATGCGGAGTTCAGTGATGCGGTAGCCGTCTTCATACGGTTCGTATACTGCATGGACAAAGCATATTCCGGTCCAGCTGCGATAATAGCGGATTGTGTTTTCGTCGCAGTACATGAACCAGTGGTCTTCCATTGCGTCGGGAATATGGCCCTGCTTTATTACAGCCATCTGTTTTGCGGTTATAAAATAGTTCTGCGGAACAGTCATGTAGACAGAGAGCGGCCGGTTTTGCCACGAATCTGCCGAGGCTTTTTCCTTTTTTTGCGGAATAGGGTCTTCCATATTAAAGCGTCGGGCGGAGTTGCCTGCTCCGAGCGACCACATCGACATCGCATTCGCAGGGTCTTCTTTCTCGTTTTCCGAATCTTTACCCCGGAGAATGTCGCGGACGGTCATAAGTGCAAAACCGAGCAAGTTTTCGCCTCTCCACAAGGCCGGGTTGCATGCATCGGGGGCGCTTTCGGCCATGCCAATGCCCCAGACGGTGTCTTTGGGTGATGCTTCGACCAGGATTTTATCTGCTGTTGAAAGCAGATATTCCCTTAATCTGTCATTTTGCGAAAATTTCGCGATGTTGGCTTTGACAACCACGTCGAAGCGATTGCTGTGCCATACGAAGTCGTTGAAATTCCTGACACGGCGTCCGAGTTTCTTGACCACCTGCGGTTCGTAGGCCTCCATAATCTTTCGGTGAATCTCCTCGTCGCCGAAAATGAGCGCTTTCTGCGCCATCATGTACTGCTCGGCGCAGTTATAATAATCGCCGTCGGCAACAAATGGAGCCGGATACCATTGACTCAGACAGAATTTCCCTATTTTTTGCCATGAACCTGTATGACCCCAGAAAAATATGAAATCATCGGGAGTGAAGCGTCGGCCGGAGCCTATGAGATTTTCTTTGCTGTATTTCATCATGATTTTGCATTATAGCAATCTGCCGGCGAGGCGCCGAGCATGATCAAGGTCTTTTTGCGTGAGAGAAGAGGTTTTCGTGCTGCCGCGCTGCAGCGTTCCGGCTATGCGGAATCCGCTCCATTTCAGAATCTCGCGGAGGGATTTCACCACACCCGACGTTTGTCCGAACAGTATGTTCCACGGCCATGCGGTTGTTGACGTTGCGATAATGGCAGCGTGCTTGCCTTTGTGGAGAGGGCGGGGAATGCCGCGGGGCGATTCTCCCATCATTCCGTAGACAATACGGTCAAAAAGCATTTTGATCTGTCCTGGCATGTTGCCCCAGTAGCAGGGGGCGCCTATCAGCAAGGCGTCGCAGCGTTTTATGGCGGAGAGCAGCCGCAAGGAGTCGTCGGGCGGGAGGACGCACTTCAACGATGAGCGGCATGCCATACAGCCGGTGCACGGGGCTGCGTGGAGGTCAATGGAATGGAGGCGCTCGATTTCCGCTCCACGGGCTGCCAGCTCTTCCGCAGCAGCGTCGAGAAGACGGGAAATGTTGCCTGAACGTCGGGGAGAACCGTTGAGAATGAGAACTTTCATCGTGTGACTACAATGTATTCGAGCGGGCGTCCGGTATAAGTTACGTGATATGATTTAAGCCAGTATCCCTCGCGCTGGGCAGGCCCGGAAAGCGCGTGGCCGTAGCCCGAGAGAATGTCGTAAGTGCTTCCGCATTGCGGACATCGGGCGTTGATTTCTCCTTCAGGCACGTAGATTCTTACGTTTTGCTTCACTTCAACGGGACAGGCGAGGTCGAAAGCACGGTTGTCGCCCATAGCGTCGCACACGAGCATCACGCCGCCGAATCCTGTCTCAGTCAGAGCTGTATAGGAAAACCCGGCGGGGATTTTCTCCAATTTTATGAATCGGCGCACGTCGCTGGCGGCCGGAGTGCCGTAGAGACGCCATTCATCTTCTGTCCGGAATGTTATCGATACCGGAGCGTAGGGAATGCGGTCGTCGACCGGATTGGAGCAAGCTGAAAAAGCGGCGGCAACCGTCAAGGCTGCCGCTGCTGTAAAAGTTATTTTGGAGAGACGGGTTGATTTCATTTGAACAGCGAGGTGAAAACTTCTCCGAATTTGTCGGCGGCTTCCTGAAGTTTGTTGCCGATAAAGGGCCTCAGCATGGCGGGCAGTTCGATGTCGATTGAGGGAGTGAGCGACGAAGTGCTTTCAGAAACCGGCTGAAGATCTACCATGAGCTTAACGGGAATAGGGCTGCCTTCGGCTGTGAACCCTACGTGGGTAGGTGCAGTTTTTTCGGTAAGACGGAAAAGCAACTGACCGACTCCGGGGGCGTCCATGCGGAAGGAGTCGGAAGTGAATTCCACGCCGTTGAGCTTCTCATTGAGATCAGCGGGAAGATCGTCGACAATCTCCTGATAACCGCTGAGGTCGCACATTTTATTGTAAATCTCTTCGGCTGAGCGGTTGACGCTTACGGATTTGCCTTTGTATTTCGACATATATAAATGGAAAATTCTGTTAGTCGTTATTATTTGAAGCAGGAACCCACTGCGCGGGGTTCTTGCGCCATTCACGCAGAGTCTCGACATCGTTCTCGTGGATGAACCCGGTTTCGAGGGCAACGTTGATGAGTGCGTTGTAGTTCGAGAGGGTGACGAGTTTCACATCGGCTTTGCGGAAAGCCTCGACTGCAACCGGGAACTCATAGGTGAAGATGGCGGCCATACCCACCACTTCGCAACCGGCATTACGGATTGCGTCGACAGCCTTGAGGCTGCTGCCACCCGTAGAAACGAGGTCTTCGATTACAACCACTTTCTGTCCGGGCTTGAGATCGCCCTCAATGAGGTTTTCGAGACCGTGGTCTTTGGGAGTCGAGCGGACGTAGACATAGGGGAGACCGAGAGCGTTGGCCACGAGGGCTCCCTGAGCGATTGCTCCGGTGGCAACGCCGGCGATAGCGTCGGGACGTTCGAACTCTTCGAGAATAACTCGGCAAAGTTCAACTTTTATGAAGTTTCTTACTTCGGGATATGAAAGGGTTTTGCGGTTGTCGGTATAGATAGGGGAGTTCCAGCCCGAAGCCCAGGTAAAAGGATTTGCAGGCTGAAGTTTGATGGCGCTGATTTTCATCAGTTTCTCGGCGAGAATGCGATCGAGCGTTTTCATTAGTTGTTTTGATTTGACTGTTAATTTATGCGCAAAGTTACGCTTATTTATCAATATGTGCAATAATATGCCGGCAGTGTTAACGTTTATTTAATAGTAACGGTTAAACTTTTTTACAAAGCAGCGTTCTAACTATATAAAGATATAAAACAAACTGCAATACAACACTTCAATTCATACGGCTATGAAAAGAACAGTAAAACGTCTGATGTGCGTTATTGTGTGCATGGCGATGATGATACCCGTGATTGAGGCTCAGCATCGTCCCGGCGGCTCCAACGGTGGCCGCAGTCCCCGTCACAATACTTCGCAGCAGTCGCGTCCGTCGAACCGTGGGGAAAGCAGAGGCGGCCAGTCCGGCTCCCGACCCGGTTTCGGAAACAGCAATCGTCAGCAGATGCGACCGGAAGGAATGCGTCCAGACAAGAGAAACGACAACCGTGGCCATAACAAATTGCTCAATGGCCATGGATTGCAGACCGTGCAGCAGGCAAATCGTCCCGGCAATGGTTCGAACCGCCCCGGCAACAACGGCAATGTACGCCCCGGCAACAATCATAACCGTCCGGGAAGCGGAAACAGCAACTACCTGTCTCTTATACACATCTCCGAGCCCACGAGACTCGACGTCATCTCGTA
>UROS01000156.1 GCA_900549445.1 uncultured Porphyromonadaceae bacterium
AATCCGCCTCAAGAGAATGGACTCCGGCTTTCACATTTGTTTTTAAACAACCTCTTATATTCTTCTGTCCCTCCATCCTCCTGTTTCTGTCGTTCTCAAATCTCCTGTTCCTCCCGTACTCCTGTCTCCCCAAAAACTCTACTGTCCAAAAAATTTCACCCCGATTTGAAAAAAGCGACATTATCGCAATGTTTTTTGTGCGTTGACGTTGTATCTTTGCGAAAAAAATAATCAACACACGTTATGAAAAACACTAAAAACGAAACGACTTGCCGCGTATCAGACCGCGCCTACCGCATTATCATCTCCGACGTTATCGACTCAATGACCGGATGCAAAATCGACCCCTTCACCTTCAAGCAGGTGGTGACAGCCGTCCGCCATTATCTCAAGCCCGAGGGAAAACCGACGGGACTGGGCCGAAAGGCGAAAGTGATATTCGACCGTCTGCTCCCCGATCTCGACCGCGCCATCCGCCGCTCGGAAACCGCACGTGCCGCAGCCCGTCGCCGTAAGGAAGCCGCTAAGAAAATCGCTGAAGCTGAAGTTGTAATCGAAACCAACGTTGAAACCAAAGCTGAAACCGGAGCCGAATCAACCATCCAGGTGCAGCAACCTGCCGATTCAGAAACCGGCAAGTACCAGCCGTCGGTTATCTCTCCGGCCGAACACACCAGCAACCGTGTGACTGCTAAAAACCGATACCGAAATTCGGCAAGTCAGATGCATATTCCTCTAAATCAATCATAACGCACATTTCCCGCTGTCCCCTTCCTGTTTGACTATTATCGTGCCGGTCGAAGCGTCGAAGCGAATGGTGTCGTTCTGAAACAGTCGGTCAATATAACCGCTGCGGCGCATCTCCTCCGTCGGCAGACACCGCAGATGCGGCGCGTCGAGAAGCGCTATACTGTCGCAAAGCAGCATCGCTATGTCGAGCTCATGGGTTGAGAACATCACGCATTTTCCTTCCTCGTGAGCCAGTCTTCGCAGCAGCCCCACAAGCTCATAGCGGTTAGGCATGTCGAGAAACGACGTCGGCTCGTCGAGCAGAATTATCGGGGTGTCCTGGGCGAGCGCTCGGGCAATCATCACCCGCTGGCACTCCCCGTCGCTCATAGTATCCATCGTCCGGTGGCCATAATCACTCATACCCACCGCGGCAAGCGATTTCTCCACCGCCTCCCTGTCAGCTTCCCGCAAGCGTCCTATCCAGTCAGTGTACGGCGCACGTCCGGCGCCCACCACATCCTCACACCGCAGATTGGCTATGCGGGTACGCTCGGTGTTGACAAACGCGAGTGTGCGCGCAAACTGCATGGGCGGCATCGAGCGCAAATCGCGGCCGTCGAGCTTAATCCGCCCGCCATAGGCCGGATTGAGTCCGGCAATGGCGCGCAGCAGAGTCGACTTGCCCGACCCGTTGCGGCCGATGAGTGCGGTGAGCTTTTTCGGCGCAATCGTGGCGTCAACCCCTCGGAGCAGTATTCGGCTGCCATAGCCGATTGAAAAATCGTGGAATTCTATCATGCTGTGAAAGATTTGTTGCGCAATACCACCCATACCACTATCGGAATACCTAAAAGCGCAGTTATAGCGTTGATGGGCAGTACGAACAGTTTGGAAACGAGGTCGCACACGAGGAGAACCGACGCTCCGGTAAGCATCGTTGCGGGCACGAGTACACGGTGGTCGCTGTTGCGGAAGAGCAGGCGTGTCACGTGGGGCATTGCCAGTCCGATGAAACCGATAGGCCCGCAGAATGCCGTGACGGTGCCCGCAAGCAAGGTGGTCGAAAGGAAAATCAGAGCACGGCTGCGGCGTATGTTCAGTCCCATTGTCCGCGCATATTCTTCGCCGAAAAGAAGAAGATTGAGCGGCTTTATAGTGATGACAGCAAGAACAAGCCCCGCTGCCACGGCAGGCACGAGCACGAGTAGCTGACCGGCAGTCACGTCGCCGAGAGAACCCATCGTCCAGATTACAAATGTCTTTAGAGCATCCTCCCGGCTTATATATTGCAGGATCTGCACTACGGCGCTGACGCCCGACGAAAACATCATACCTAATATCAGTATGACCATGATGTCTTTTATCCGCTGCCCTACCGCAGCTATGACGATAAGCACCGCCGCGGCTCCGATCCATGCAGCTCCTGCTATTCCAAGCGACGACCCGATTCCGGCAAGCACCACCAATGCAACCCCGAGACTCGCTCCCGAACTGATTCCGAGCACGTAGGGCCCTGCGAGCGGATTGCGGAAAAGTGTCTGCATCTGCAGGCCGCTGACAGTAAGGGCCGCTCCGGCCATAAGTGCCGTAAGCGCCTTAACAAGGCGTATGTTCAGAACGATTTTTGCCGTAGCCGGCGCACAGTCGCCTCCGGTGAGAGCCGACAAGACCTCGCCGAGTGGTATCCCCACGCTTCCGACCGTCAGGTCGAGGCAGAAAAGCAACCCTGTCAGCAGGGCGACAAGAACGAAAAGAGTCGAAGTCCGGGCGCGCATCATTCAAGTTTTCTGTAATACACGAAATCCTCCTCTGCGAGTTCCGGATGGAAAATCTTCACAAGGTCGCGGAGCACTGCGTCGGGCGCAACAACGGCCGATTCGTAGAAATCGTTGCCTCCCGCGGCCGTCACACGCCGGTTATTATTGTATACAGCACCATTTTTCATCACCGGCGTGTCGGTGAATTTAGGAGCCATCGACCTGACGTCGGCAAGCGACTGAGCCATCCCCGGATTGAGCCATACGTCGGCTTTCGAGGCAAGCAGATAAGCCTCTTCCATGTCTATGGCCTCCGACGTTGTTCCGGTGTTTTTATCATACAGGTAATCGCCGCCGGCGTCGCTGATCAGGCGCACCATATAGCTTTGGGTCGACGGCATGAACCACGAATCGTTGTAGGGAGTGTTGATCATCACCGAGGGGGAAGGAAGTCCCGCATCTGCAACCTTTTTCCTCACGGCCTCATATCGCGCGGGGATTTCTTGGAAAATCCGCTCTCCCCTTTCGCGCCTGCCGATTATCTCCGACACTGCAACAAGCCACTCGGCTTTTCCGAGCGGCGACTCCTCGACATAATCGCCTATATACATGTAAGGTATACCGAGTTCGCGGAGCTTTCCTTCCATGGAGCTCGCTCCGTTTACGCCATATAGCAAAACGATGTCGGGTTCAAGACTCGCCAGCAGTTCGTAGTTGACATTGCCCTCGAACCCTACGTCACCCACACTGTCTGTACGCCGAAGAATGTTTTCGCTGCTGATATACTGTTTCCCCGATACTCCCGCCACGCGGTCAGCCTCACCGAGCGCATCGAGCATCGCCACGTGGGTCGACGACATCGTAACTATGCGCTTCGCATCGCCTTCAATCACCTGACCGTCGAACCCGTCCGGCACCGGCTCTCCGCCACGGGCAATAAGAAGCCTGGCCTCTACACTGTCGGCGCCCTGCCAGGGATTCGTCACCTCAAGCAGAGTACTTTCCTTTCCCTCCGCTCCTTTTATCGTGAAGCCGGAGGCATATTCGGGACGGTAGACAATCGTATCGAACTCCACGGAAGTTGATTTATTGCCGCCGCACGACGGCAGTAGGATAAGCAGAAGACCCGCGATACCCGACAACAGGAATTTTCCCGGCGTTTTGAATTCAGAAAGCATTTGCATCAGTTATTATTAATAACAATTACGCAAAGGTACATAAAAGAACACGATTTTTATGTACCTTTGTGGAAAGTTTCAGCAATTCATCTCCATACCTTATTTTTCTATCATGAACAGATTCAATATCCTCGGGCCGGTGCTTGCCGCAGTTCTTTTTCAGGGAATCCCGCTGCCGGCGGAGGCTTCCGAGCCTGAATGCTCCGCCTACCTTTTCACCTATTTTACCGGCAACGCCCCCGCCGACGAGTCGATTCACTTCGCCGTGAGCCGCGACGGACTGAACTATACCGCGCTCAACGGCAACGCACCCGTAATAGATTCGCGCCGCATAAGCGAGACCGGCGGTGTACGCGACCCCCACATAATGCGCAGCGCCGACGGCAAAGAATTCTACATGGTCGTAACAGACATGACGAGCTGCAAGGGCTGGGATTCAAACCGCGGACTAACCCTGCTGAAATCCCGCGACCTCGTGAACTGGACACCGTCGGTAATCAATATCCAGAAGCGGTTCAAGGGCAATGAGGATCTCAAACGTGTATGGGCGCCGCAGACCATCTACGACGCCGACGCCGGAAAATATATGGTATACTGGTCGATGAAACACGGCGACGGCCCCGACATAATATATTATGCCTACGCTAACGATGATTTCACGGATTTCACGGGAGAACCGAAACCGCTTTTCATACCCGCCGACAAAAAGTCGTGTATTGACGGCGACATAGTCTACAAAGACGGCACCTATCATCTCTTTTACAAAACCGAAGGCCACGGCAACGGCATTAAGAAAGCCACCACAAAGAACCTCACCTCCGGCAAGTGGATTGAATCTCCCGACTACAAGCAGCAGACCGACCGCCCCGTGGAAGGTGCGGGAACTTTCAAACTGATCGGATCCGACAAGTATATTCTTATGTACGACGTCTACACCAGCGGAGCATATCAGTTCACCGAATCGACAGACCTCGACAACTTCAAGGTTATCGACGGCGCAGTGACCATGGATTTCCATCCCCGCCACGGAACCGTGATGCAGATTACCGACGAGGAATATAACCGTCTCGTGAAAGCATTCCCGTCTGCTGGCGCCGACATCGGCAAATTCGAGGCCGGAAAGGGGACTTTCCTGCTCAACGGCGAACCGTTCGTGGTAAAAGCTGCCGAACTCCACTATCCGCGCATTCCGCGCCCGTATTGGGATCAGCGCATAAAACAGTGCAAGGCACTCGGCATGAACACCGTATGCCTCTACACCTTCTGGAACTCACATGAGCCCCGCGAGGGAGAGTTTGACTTCACCGGTCAGAACGACCTGCGCGAATTCGTGAAACTCTGTGAGAAAAACGGCATGAAGGTTATTCTTCGTCCCGGCCCGTACGTGTGTGCCGAATGGGAGATGGGCGGCCTGCCCTGGTGGCTGCTGAAGAAAAAAGACATACGCCTGCGCGAATCGGATCCTTATTTTCTCGAGCGCGTCGACAAATTTCAGAAAGCCGTGGCCGAACAGGTGGGCGACCTTACCGTTGCCTCCGGAGGCCCGGTTATCATGGTGCAGGTTGAGAACGAATACGGCTCCTACGGAATCGACAAGCCTTACGTATCGCAGATACGCGACATGCTCCGCAAGAATTTCGGGCCGGCTGTGACGCTATTCCAGTGCGACTGGTCGTCGAATTTCCTCAACAACGGGCTCGACGACCTCATCTGGACAATGAACTTCGGT
>UROS01000157.1 GCA_900549445.1 uncultured Porphyromonadaceae bacterium
GTCAGAGGCTCGCCCCCCGACCGCGGAGGCAGGTTGAGTTCCATGGCAGTGGAGATTTTTTGTTAGTAACTGCAAATATAATAAAAATCCTCAGACTTTGGACTGCTCCGGAGTGTCAGATTTGTTCATTTTTGTATCAGATTCGGATAAAGAACTTCGGGCATCGCCCGAAAGGGTGACGCCCGAAGTGTAAGAGGTTGTTTATTCCCCTAAAATTCGCAGTTCTTGGGATAGCGGGGGAAGGGAATTACGTCGCGGATGTTGGCCATGCCGGTCACGAAGAGCACGAGGCGTTCGAAGCCGAGGCCGAAGCCGGAGTGGGGCACGGTGCCGAAGCGGCGCGTGTCGAGATACCACCACATGTCTTTCATCGGGATGTGGAGTTCTTCGATTCGTCCGAGCAGCTTGTCGTAATCGGCCTCACGCTCGGAGCCGCCGATGATTTCGCCGATATGGGGGAAGAGTACGTCCATGGCGCGGACGGTCTTGCCGTCGTCGTTGAGCTTCATGTAGAAAGCCTTGATGTCCTTGGGGTAGTCGGTGAGGATGACGGGCTTTTTGAAGTGCTCCTCCACGAGGTAGCGCTCGTGCTCGCTCTGCAGGTCGGTGCCCCAGTCTACGGGGAATTCGAACTTTTTGCCCGATTCCATGAGAATCTTCACGCCTTCGGTGTAGGTGAGGCGCACGAACTCGTTGTTGACCACGAAGTTGAGTCGGTCGATGAGGTCTTTGTCGTACATCTGGGCGAGGAACTCGATATCGTCGCGGCAGTTGTCGAGGGCATAGCGTATGCAGTATTTCACGAACTCTTCGGCGAGATCCATGTTTTCGGTTATGTCGCAGAACGCCATCTCCGGCTCAACCATCCAGAATTCTGAAAGATGGCGCGGGGTATTGGAATTCTCGGCGCGGAAGGTGGGGCCGAACGTATAGATTTCGCCGAGAGCGGTGGCACCGAGCTCGCCTTCGAGCTGTCCCGACACGGTGAGAGCGGCCGGTTTGCCGAAGAAGTCCTGCGAGTAGTCGGTCTTGCCTTCCTCGTTCTTGGGAAGTTCCTCGAGGTTAAGGGTTGTTACCTGAAACATCGCGCCGGCACCTTCGCAGTCGCTTGCGGTAATGAGGGGGGTGTTGAGGTAAGTGAAACCCTTGCTGTTGAAGAATTTGTGGATAGCGAAAGCGAGGGCGCTGCGCACGCGGAGTATAGCGCTGAAAGTGTTGGTGCGGGGACGCAGATGGGCGATTTCACGCAGAAATTCGAGGGTGTGACCCTTCTTCTGGAGGGGATATTTCTCGGGATCGGCGGTGCCGTAAACCTCGAGGGTGTCGGCCTGGATTTCGCATGTCTGACCTTTGCCCTGCGATGCCACAAGTTGTCCGGTGACGTGGATGCTCGAACCCGTGGTGACGGGACGGAGGTCGTCGTCGGAAAACTTGGTCATATCAAATACAATCTGTATGTTTTTGATGGTAGAACCGTCGTTGAGTGCAACAAACTGCACGTGTTTGTTGCCTCGGCGGGTACGCACCCAACCCTTCACGTCGACTTCCTTATCGAGAAGCGCAGGGTCGAACAGATTGACTACTTTGGTTCTTTTCATTGTAAATATGTAAAGTATGGTTTATTCAAATGAACCCATTTTGAGGAAGTTTACTTCCTCCTGGGTGAGGTAACGCCAGCGGCCGCGGGGCAGGTTCTTCTTGGTGAGGCCGGCGAAGTATACGCGGTCGAGCTTGGTGACGTGGTAGCCGAGGCTTTCGAAAATTCGGCGCACTATGCGGTTGCGGCCGGAGTGGATTTCGATGCCGGCCTGATTGCGGTCGGTCTCGGTGGCGTAGCTGATGGCGTCGGCATGGATGGGGCCGTCTTCAAGCTCTATGCCGTCGGCGATGCGCTGCATGTCTTCCTCGGAGATGTCCTTGTCGGTCCATACGTGGTAGATTTTCTTCTTCACGTATTTGGGGTGGGTGAGTTTTGAGGCGAGGTCGCCGTCGTTGGTGAGCAGGAGCACGCCGGTGGTGTTGCGGTCAAGGCGGCCAACGGGATAGATGCGCTCCTCGCAGGCACCCTTCACGATGTCCATGACTGTGAGACGGCCGTTGGGGTCATCGCTGGTGGTGACGCAGTCTTTCGGCTTGTTAAGCAGGATGTAGCATTTGCTTTCGAGCGTAACTACCTTGCCGTCGTATTCAATGGTGTCGTTGTGCGAAATCTTGGTTCCGAGTTCGGTCACCACTTCGCCGTTGACCTTCACCAGACCCTGCTGGATGAATTCGTCGGCCTCGCGGCGCGAGCAGATGCCGGCGTTGGCCATGAATTTGTTGAGGCGGATCTGTTCATTGGGATCCGGAATCGGCATTTCATATTCAATGCGTTTGGGACGCGGAGTGAAACTTTTGCCGCCGCGGGGCATTCCGAACTGGTTCTGACGGGGCTGCTGGGGCTTACGGTTGTAACCACCCTGACGGTTCTGATTGTTGTAGCCTCCCTGGCGGTTCTGGTTGTTGTAACCACCCTGACGGTTCTGATTGTTGTAGCTTCCCTGGCGGTTCTGGTTGTTGTAACCGCCCTGGCGGTTGGGATTGTTGTAACCACCCTGACGGTTCTGGTTGTTGTAGCCGCCCTGGCGGTTCTGATTGTTGTAGCCTCCCTGGCGGTTCTGGTTGTTGTAACCACCCTGACGGTTCTGATTGTTGTAACCGCCCTGGCGCTGCTGGTAGCCTCCGCCGTTATTGTAGCGGTTGTTGTACCCGCCGTTGTTATATCGGTTGTTGTACCCGCCTTGACGCTGCTGATAGGTGCCGTTGTTCTGACCGGCGTTTTCGGCAGAGTTCTGGGGCTTTTCTGCTCCTTCGGCGTCGGGCGCGGCTGCTGAATTCTGCTGGTAATCTTGCTGCTGATAGGGCTGCTGATAGCCTCCGCCGTTGTTGTAACGGTTGTAGCGGTTGTTGTACCCGCCGTTATTGTATCGGTTGTTGTAGCCGCCCTGACGGTTGTTGTAGGGACGGTTCTGCTGATACTGTGACCTGTAGCTGCTGTAGCCTCCCTGCTGGCCTTCTGCGCGGGGAGTATAGTCGTTCTGGTGCTGCTGTTCGCTGTTTGCTTCAGGGTTAAGATCGTGATCTCCGGCAACCGGACGGCTCTCTCCGATGCGGGGACGTTTTCCTTTTTTCTCGTTGCTGTCCATGATTCTTAATTAATCTCGATTTTGTTTTGTTGTTTGACTTTATTTGACTCAGCCTCTCGGCGGGTAATTTCCTGTGAATTTAATGTATCGAAAATTATCAGTTAAATAACGCTTGATATATAAACTATCTAAAAAGTGAAATAGTTGAGTGAACGGAGTGCGAATTTTGAACCTGCATCCGGCTCTGATTCGTTGCAAAGTTAACCGATTTCCGTGGAATAAGCTAATTTTTCAGTGAAAAGAATGTAGGGGTGCTGTTGAAATTTGGTTAAATAGTGCAAAATACAGGCTCACCGTGCCGTGTTGTCGGTTCGGTGAGTCTGTGTTTCATCTGACTTCACGGGAGAATCAGTATCCGGTGTATGAGTGCGGGCTGAGGCGTTTGAGTTCATCCTTCACCTCGGGGCTGACCTCGAGGGTGTCGATAAACTCAGCGATGCTTTCGGCTGTCACGGCAGTGTTGGTGCGGGTGAGCGCCTTGAGGGTCTCGTAGGGGTGGGGGTATCCCTCGCGGCGAAGAATGGTCTGGATTGCTTCGGCCACCACGCTCCAGGTGTTGTCGAGGTCGGCGTTGATGGCTTTTTCATTGAGCAGCAGTTTGCCCATGCCTTTCATTGTAGAGGCAATCGCTATGAGGGTGTGGGCCAGGGGCACCCCGATGTTGCGGAGCACTGTGGAGTCGGTGAGGTCGCGCTGCAGGCGCGACACGGGGAGCTTCTGCGCGAGGTGGGCGAGGATGGCGTTTGCCAGGCCGAGGTTGCCCTCGGAATTCTCGAAGTCGATGGGATTTACCTTGTGGGGCATCGCCGAGGAGCCTACTTCGCCCGCCTTGATTTTCTGCTTGAAGTATTCCATGGAGATGTACATCCACATGTCGCGGTCAAGGTCGAGGATTATGGTGTTGATGCGGCGCAGGGCGTCGAAGAGAGCGGCGAGGTTGTCGTAGTTCGAGATCTGAGTTGTGTATTCCTCGCGCTCGATTCCGAGTTTCTCACTGAGGAATCGGGCTGCGAACGAGCGCCAGTCGATGGAGGGGAATGCCGTGAGGTGGGCATTGAAATTGCCGGTGGCGCCGCCGAATTTGCCGCTTACGGGCACGGCGTCAAGAAGTCTTACCTGCTGGCGCAGACGGTAGGCGAACACGCGGATTTCCTTGCCCAGACGGGTAGGAGATGCGGGCTGACCGTGGGTTTTGGCGAGCATCGGGAGATCTTTCCACTCATCGGCGCGGGATTCGAGATGTTCTATAAGTGCCTCGAGCGCGGGACGGTAGACGTTGCGCAACGCCTCAGCCACCGACATCGGCACCGAGGTATTGTTGATGTCCTGCGAAGTGAGACCGAAGTGTATGTATTCTTTATATTTTTCGAGTCCGAGCGCATCGAAGTGCTCTTTGAGGAAATATTCAACGGCCTTCACGTCGTGGTTCGTCACGCCTTCGATTTCTTTGATGCGCATGGCGTCCTCAACGCTGAAATTGCGGTAGATGTCGCGAAGTTTTTCAGCGACAGAGGAGTCTATGCCGGCGAGGGCGGGCAGCGGAATCTCGCAAAGGGCGATAAAGTATTCTACTTCCACGCGCACGCGGTAGCGTATGAGCGCAAATTCAGAAAAATACTCGTCGAGGCGCTCGCATTTATTGCGGTAACGGCCGTCGACAGGGGAAATAGCCGTAAGTTCAGTCAGTTCCATAGGTTTTCAATGATTGGTTGATTGTGGGTGCAAAGTTACGAAAAAAACGGCGATATCCCGTTTACACCACATAATTTAATAAAATAGACCTGGTCCAAAAGCGCAAAGCGGAATGATTATTCGGCCACGATACTTTCGCTTCGGGGAATGCGGTCAGGGTCGAAGCGGCTTATGAGGTCGGAGGCGGCTACAGGCGCCGGGGTTTCCGTAAGTCCGGCGAGGAAGGCGAGTCTGCCGATTACCGGCTCCGGCGAACCGTAACGCTGGCGCAACTCGCCGAGGCTGAGCGACTTGTCGCGTTTCGACAGTCTTACACCCTGCGAGTTGCAGAGCAGCGGCACGTGGAGATAGCGTGGCGGCTCATAGCCGAGCATTCGGAACAGGTAGATCTGCTGCGCAGCCGACAGCAGAAGGTCTGACCCGCGTACGACTTCCGTGACGCCCATCAGGGCATCGTCGGCAACCACCGCGAGCTGATACGCC
>UROS01000158.1 GCA_900549445.1 uncultured Porphyromonadaceae bacterium
TGATTTTACATCCGGGCGGCTTCTTAACATTTCAACCGGATTTTGCAGCTGACCCGTTATGGATTGCGGAGCAGGCGCGATAATACAAACAGGGCGCGATGCATCGCGCACCACGCCCGGTAGTGTTCCGGTACTTCGGGATGGAGCTTATGAAAACCACCCCGGTTTCCGAAACTTGGAGAATATGCGGGTTTCGCCTGCATATTCTCCTACTTTAACCATTTTTTATTTCTTTACGAGCACCTTGGCTGCCTTTCCGCCCTGGCGGCGGATATAGAGGCCGGGTGCGGCATTTTCGGGATTGATTCTCACGCCCTGGAGGTTGAAGTATTCAGCCTCACCTTCGGCGGTGTCAGCACCGATTGCGTCGATAGCGGTGGTGTCGCTCTGCTTCGTTACGGTGATGGTTTTAACGTCGCTTTTGCTGTCGGTAGCGGGGTGATATGCGTAGAGTTCGAGGGTGCCGGCTTCGCTGACGGAGATTGCGTGGTTGTTGTCGGCATTGCGCTCTGCTTTGGTATAGCCTGCGTGGTCTGCGACTTTGCGGGGTGCAGATTCGGGAGCTGTTTCAGCAGGAGTAGCGGTAAATTTGTAGTAGAGATCCGATTCGGCATGAACGCCGGTTACAATGATTTCGGCAGATTCGGCATCAGCTTCGATTTCAAAGGAGGTATCATCGATAGTGAAATCAAGGCCACCTTCGGGAAGTACGGGTTTTTCGGATGCCCACTGGATTTTGATTTCGGAGAGCTGAATAGTTCCGCTCTTTGGCATAATTGCGATATATTTGTAGCCTTTAGCAAGCATGAGGCTCTTTTCAACACCTTTTTCGAGGGCAATTTCACCTAATTCCTCGCCCCAGTTATTGAGGTTCAGGCATGCGGTGTAAGGGGTATCTTGGCCATAAATTGTAAGATAAAGAGGATCTTTTGCAGCTTGTTCGCTCCACTGAGTAGCTGAAAGTTTCACTGCGTACCCGGCAGAGACAGTTGTAACAATGCCACCTTTATTGCTGGATTTCATTCCGATTATCTCATTAGCTGCTGCTCCTGAGGGAGAGTTCTTTTGGTTGCTGTTCACATAGCCTTTATACTCAGCGGTACCGACTTTGGCAGTATATTCTTTGTAGGAAGTTCCACTGATACCAAAAGATGTAACGGTCAAAACATCCGCTGCATCAGTAGGAGTGAAAGGCTTTTCGGTTACGGTAAGGGAGAATACAGTGGATACGTTGCCTTTTTCGTTGGAGGCTGTAACGGTGATGATGTTTTCGGCCATTACCTCGGGCGTCCAGGTGAGTTTGTTGGCATCTGCAGACGCTAAAACATTGTCTTCAAGGTCTGTTACAGTGATTTTAGCAGCATCTTTAGCCGAGATATTAAATTCAGTACCTTCGGTTACAGAAACATCATCATCGTCGGAAACGGAAGTTTCACCATATTTTACAGTGAGTTCAGAGGGCGCAACAGGCTCAACGGGGGTGGAACCTGTTTCGTACTCGATAGTGATGGAGCGCATTCCATTGTCTTTAGTGCTTACGGATAATTCTCCACTATTATTCGTGACAGTTAATGTCTTTGTCTCGACATTACCCCAACTTGAGCCTGTTACCCATACATAGGAAATGTTTTTGATTGTTATTCCAGATTCCGCTGTGACAGTCATTTTATTTCCCGCGTAAAAACGCACGCAGTTACCATTAGTGTAATATTTTGGCGGATTACTTGTATTAGTACCTTTATCGAAAGTAATAGTAAAAGCGTTATCAAATGTCTTGGAAGGGGTATTTGCATCAAAAGCCGCCTTAGAATTGGTGCAATAATCGCTGAATGTAACTGTTGTTTGAGCTGCAAACGAGGTCAGGCCGCAGAACAGAAATAATAGGAGTAAAAACTTTTTCATACGCAATAAGATTAATAATTGGTATTATGTTGTTAATTGGTTAAGAATTACGCGATTGGGTTGTGTGGATAACGAGGGGGTGTCTGAAATGATACTCTCCGTGAAGCAAGACATACCGCAAGTGCAAAATTACACACAATTTAAGATTTTACCCCCCCCCAATAGATAATAAACAATAAATAATGTTAATGAATATGTAAGAGTTGAGGCTTGCGCGATTTTTAACGACAGCCGAAACAAAAGTGTATTTCGTGAAAAATATCTTCGTTTTAAGGGTGTAACTAATTGAGCATCAGTGAGTCATCACGTCCACCGTGAATAAGCATTCTTTTTCGGGCGAATACGTCGCGGTGGACGCGAAAAAAATCGCGTCCGTACACTGATTACCAGTAATTTACGAGAAAATGCGTGTTGGCGCGGTTGGCAGGAAGTTTTGCGGGCGGGTGAACTTTTTGCGGGTGAGAATGGTTTTATATTTTGATTCTTAACCCTCAAATTCAATAAAGTTATGCAGAAGTATGTATGTGACGTGTGCGGGTACATCTATGATCCCGCAATTGGTGACCCTGACAGCAATATCGCACCGGGAACAGCATTTGAAGATTTACCCGACGATTGGGTTTGCCCGCTATGCGGCGTAGGCAAAGATCAGTTCAGTCCGGTTGACGAATAGATCCGACATATGCGCCTCCGGGATGCTTCTGAAGCATCCCGGAGGCTTTTTTTGTGCGTTTGGTGAAAGAAATATAATGCGGGGGGCGATTTTTTGAGTGTCGGGGGTGTAAATTCGCGGATTTGACGTAAATTTGCAGGTTGAAAACATCCACAGCATGACCAACGACCTTAAGACAGAAAGCCGACGCCGTCGGAATAATACGATAATAGCCGTTTTATGGGGCTTTTTCGCCCTCGTCACGGCAGGCATTTTTATATTTCTGTTCCTTGTATACAACGGTGTGATAGGCTATATGCCTCCGGTTGAGGAACTCAAGAATCCGCGCGACAGGTTCGCGTCAGTGCTCTATTCGGCCGACGGCCAGGAGATAGGGCGGTATTTCAAGAATACAGGCAACCGTGTGTATGCGGACTTCGACGATATATCGCAGCACGTGGTAGACGCTCTGATAGCCACCGAGGACGTCAGGTTCGAGGAGCATTCGGGCATTGACCTGCGCGGACTGGGGCGCGTGCTGGTGAAGACAGTGCTGATGGGCAACAAGAACGCAGGCGGCGGCTCGACCATAACGCAGCAGCTCGCTAAGCAGCTCTATTCGCCCGATTCCGACGGACTGCTCTCCCGAGCCATGCAGAAGCCGATAGAGTGGATGATTGCCGTGAAGCTCGAGCGCTATTACTCCAAGGAGGAGATTCTGAAAATGTATCTCAACCAGTTCGATTTCCTCTACAACGCCGTGGGCATCAAATCGGCCGCCCACGTTTACTTCGGAAAAGACCCGAAGGATCTGAGCATAGAGGAGGCCGCAACTCTGGTGGGAATGGTGAAGAATCCGTCGTATTACAACCCTCTGCGGCAGAACGAGCGCACGCGGCAGCGCCGCAACGTGGTGTTCAGCCAGATGGTGAAGGCAGGGAAACTCACCCAGGCGGAAGCCGACAGCCTTAGCGAACTGCCCCTGACGCTGAATTTCCACCGCGTTGACGCCAAAGACGGCATAGCTCCATATTTCCGCGAGGAACTGCGCCAGATGCTGCGCGCCAGCAAACCGGAGCGCGAAAACTACCGCGGCTGGGAAAAGCAGAAGTTCATAGACGATTCGATAGCGTGGGAAACCAATCCGCTCTACGGCTGGATTGAGAAAAATCCGAAGGCCGACGGCACGAAGTATGACATCTATACCGACGGTCTGAAAATCTACACCACCATCGACACCCGCATGCAGCGCTATGCCGAGGAGGCGGTGGCGGAACATATAGGGCGCCAGCTTCAGCCGGCGTTCTTCCGCGAGAAGCGGCGCACCAAGGGCGCGCCTTACAGCGCCGACCGCACCGAACTGTCGGAAATCAGGCTCAACCACCTGATAAGAGGCGCCATGCGCAACACCGACCGTTACCGCACCATGGTCAAGGCCGGGGCCTCGCGCCAGGAGATTGAAAAGGCTTTCAACACACCGCGCGAAATGAAGGTGTTCTCCTATTCGGGAACCATCGACACGGTGATGACGCCGCTCGATTCGGTGCTTTATCACAAGCACTTCCTCCGCACCGGTTTCATGGCGATGGATCCCGTAAACGGTCACATAAAAGCCTACGTTGGCGGCCCGAATTTCTCGTTTTTCCAGTATGACATGGTTTCGCAGGGGCGCCGCCAGATCGGTTCGACGGTCAAGCCATTCCTGTATACATACGCGATGGAGGAGGGATTCACGCCCTGCGACGTGATGTCGAACACCCAGCCCGTGCTGACCGACGAAAGCGGCCGTGTGTGGGCTCCGCGCAACTCGGGAAGTGCCCGGGTGGGCGAGATGGTGGATCTGAAATGGGCGCTTACTCACTCCAACAACTGGATTTCGGCGCGGCTTATAAGCCAGCTGTCGCCCTCGTCGCTTGTCAGAACGATGCACAACTTCGGCATCACGGCCGATCTGCCGGCGGTGATGTCGCTCTGCCTCGGGCCGAGCGACGTGTCGGTCAAGGAGATGGTTACGGCATATTCGGCATTTGCGAACAACGGTATGCGCGTCGACCCGATTTTCGTGACAGCCATCGCCGACAGCAACGGCAACATAATCTCGGAATTCACGCCGCGCCATACGGAGGTGATAAGCGAGAAGGCATATTACAGAATCCTGTCGATGCTGCTCAACGTGGTAAACGAGGGTACGGCTCACCGCGTGCGCTCGCGCTACGGTCTGACGGCCGAAATGGGCGGCAAGACCGGTACCACCAACTACAATGCCGACGGCTGGTTCATGGGCTTCACCCCGCAGCTCGTGACCGGTACCTGGGTGGGCGGCGACGAACGCTTCATCCACTTCAATACCATGGCCTACGGTCAGGGCGCTGCGATGGCGCTTCCTATCTACGGAATTTTCATGAAGAAACTCTACGGCGACCGTTCGCTCCCTTACCGTCAGGATGCGAAGTTTGATTTCCCGGCAGACGTAAACCTCTGCGAGAAGGAGTATTTCGGCGATTTTGCCGACGTGACTGATGAGGACAACAATGCCGAGGAATCGACCATTGAGGGAGTGTTTGATTGAAGGGCTTATAGGGCCTATAAGGCTTATATAACTTATATAATTTATATAACTTAAAACCGACCGCGCCCCCGCCGGACATCCGGCGGGGGCGCGGTGTTTTGCAGGGAAGCCGGTGTCAGTCGAGCTGATGGCTTACCGGAATGAGCATGAAGGT
>UROS01000159.1 GCA_900549445.1 uncultured Porphyromonadaceae bacterium
GTTCCCAGCCTTCCATGGGTATCACGGTGAGTTTCACTTTTTTGCCGCCTATAAGCAGACCCTCGTCATTGAGATAGATAGCGAGCTCGCCCGGAGTCAACCCGTATAAATAGGGTATGGGATACCGGCCTACGAACGAGGAGCATCCCTCGTCGATAACCGGGCCCTCCACCTTGATTCCGCCCAGAGGATTGGGGCGGTCGAGCACCATGAATTCTTTTCCGGCGTCGGCACACGCCTCCATCGCAGCCCCCATGGTGGAGATGAAAGTGTAGCTACGCGCGCCGATGTCCTGAATGTCGTAGACGAGCACGTCGACGTTGCGCAACATTTCGGCCGAGGGGCGTGTGCGGCTTCCGTGGAGCGAGTAGACGGTAATTCCGGTGGCCGGATCGGCTGTGGTGGCCACGGCAGCTCCGGCGGGGTGGTCACCGCGCACTCCGTGCTCGGGGGCAAAGAGAGCGGTGAGCTTCACTCCAGGAGCCGAGTTGAGGATGTCGATGGTCGACCTGAGCGAATTGTCGACTCCGGTGGGATTGGTGATGAGCCCCACGCGCTTGCCGCGGAGTGCGGCGAAACCGTCGTCGCGGAGCACCTCGATGCCCGGTTTTACCTGCCCGACGGCCGCAGAGAGAATGAAAAATGCGTAAAGAAGAGTATAAAGACGTTTCATGATTCCTTTTTGCCGAATTCAGGGTCGATTTTCACTATTGAGCATACGCCGAAAGTGGCGAGACAGCAGATCATCACGAGGAAGAAGAAATTCACGTAGCCCTGCGGTCCTGCGCCGCCGAAGATGCCGAGCGACGAGATGCGGTCGTGAATCCACCCCGCCGCCATGCCCGGCAGCATCATTCCGAGCGCCATGAAAGCGGTGCAGAAAGCGTAGTGGGAGGTCTGACTCTCACCGCGACTGAAATAGATGAGATAGAGCATGAAGGCGGTGAATCCGAATCCGTAGCCGAACTGTTCAAGCCCGACGGCCGTACATATCAGCGCGAAATTCTCGGGCTGCGCCATTGCCAGCCAGCAGTAGAAGGCGCAGGGCAGCGTAAGCGACAGCGCCATGGGCCAGAGCCACCGTTTCAGACCGCCGCGGGCTATGGCGAGACCGCCGAGAATGCCTCCCGCGAGGAGGGCGATTACGCCCACGGTACCGTTGACGAATCCCACCTGCAGGGTTGTCAGTCCGAGTCCGCCGTCGGCGCGCACCGAAATGAGGAAGGGCGCCACGAGCTTGAGGCAGAGGGCTTCGGGGAGGCGGTAAAGCAGCATGAAGGCGAGCGCAGCCAGGATATGGGGCTTGCGGAAGAAGGTGACGAAGGTCATCACGAATTCCCGGGCTATGCCCGCGGCACTTTTCCCCTCGGCCGGACGGTCGGAGGCAGGGCGCGGAAGGATGCGGCTGTGGTAGATCGCCACAATTACGAAAAACGCCGACAGAACCACGAAGGTGACCGACCAGGCGTCGGAGGGCGCCATTGTCTGCTCGAGCTTTCCGGCGAGCATCACTATGCCTCCTTGCCCGATAAGGCTCGCTATGCGGTAGAAAGTGGAGCGCACGCCCACGTAGGCAGCCTGGCGGTGAGGGTCGAGCTCAAGCATGTAATACCCGTCGGCGGCGATGTCGTGGGTGGCCGAAGCGAATGCTATAATCCAGAATGCCGCGAGAGTGGTGGCGAAGAAGCCGGGCGCCGGGAGGAAAAGCGCCACGGCGCCGCGGGCCGCCGCCATTATCCACTGCATGGCAATGACCCAGTTCCGTTTTGTTGAAAAAATGTCGACAAACGGGCTCCAGAACGGCTTGATGACCCACGGCAGATAGAGCGCCGAGGTGTAGAACGCCATCTCCGCCAGCGGCACGTTAAGTTCTGTATAAATCAGTACCGTGAGGACGTTGACGGCAAAGTAGGGGAGACCTTCGGCTACGTAGAGGGTCGGAATCCACGCCCAGGGCGAGGTGTTTCTTACGGTTGTTGCTGTGGGGTTCATAATTATCTGTACAGGGTTTTCAAATCGGCTCCGGGATAATAATGTCTGAGGATTTCGCGGTAGGTGTAGCCGCGTTCGGCCATCATGGCTGCGCCTATCTGGCAGAGTCCCACGCCGTGGCCCCATCCGGCGCCGTGGATCACGAAGCGCGACGGCACGCCGCCGGCGTCCGGTTCAAGACCGTCGGCCACGAAGGCGCTGCTGCGCAGATGGCTCTCCGAGAGAGTGCGGCGGATTTCAAGTTCCTTGCCTATGACCATTGTACGCAGTGTTCCGCGGATCTCCAGGCGGCTGATGCGCCCCGATTTTCCGCGCTCGATTGCCTTGAGACTCAGAATTTTGCCGAAGTCGATTCCCGAGCGTGAGCGGATTAAGCCGGCAAGCTGCTCCTGAGTGTATTCCACTTTCCAGCGGAAGAAATCGGGCGTCTCTCGGTCGTAGTCGTTGAGTACCTGACTCAGGACGCTGTAATCCGACGTGTTGCAGAACGATTCTGGTTCCGAAAGGATCCATTTTCCGGCCTCCTCCTCACGGGTCAGATCGGGGCGGGTCTCCTCCCCCACGTCATCGCGCCTGGCGCGCAGATAGTCGTGGGGCGTGTCGGCCCAGCAGAAGCCGAACTCCTCCATCATTCCTCCGCAGCATTTCGAGAAGCGGGTGTCGGCCATAACCTGTCCCGCCATCAGAACCTGACCGAGAGTATCGGCCACGGCGCTTGCAGCCGTTCCAGCCGAAATCCGGGAAATGCCCTGATAGCGCTGGCAATGGTCGTCGGCACAGACGTCGAAATCCGTATGATCCGAGCGGTCGTACCATTTTATGCGTTCGGAGGGCGTTTCAATCATCCGTTCCTCCGAGGCGGCACTTCCGCGCAGGCTGCGGTCGATCTGCGCAAGGAGCCAGCTGCGCGAGATCACTGCGTGGGCCTGCAGAAGCGGAAGCGACGAGTGCGAACTCATCTCGCTCGAAATCACGCTGGTGAGATACTCCTCCACACCGAGAATATTGATGGCGGTGAGCATGCCGCCGCGGGCTATCAGCCTGAGTGATCCCCGAAACCGCTGATCCTCGCGGCGCTGCCAGTGGAACCCCACGCCTATCGTAACCCCTTTCAGACAGAAAGAGTCCCCTTCGGGAGAGGTCGGGGTGAAGTCGAGCACGGAGTAAGTGCGGCCGTTCCATACCACGCCGAGTCCGGAGTCCGACACCCTGGCCTGCTGCTCCCCGTCGACAACGGCGGTGCCGGGGGTGGAATATATGCCGGAGAAACTGAATTCAATCGTCGGAGCACTCATCACTCCGACCCTTACTGAAGGTCGGTCCATTGCGTTGTGATTTCTGTTTAGATCATGTTATACCGTGCAAAATTAAGATTTTCCGCGGAAAATAAAAACACGTTGGAAATTATGTGCTAACTTTGCGTATCGGAAACCACCTAACCTGTTAAGATATGAATATCCTGAAAGACGGAGTGCCCGTGGGCTTCTGCAGCGATCATGCGGGCTATGAGATGAAAACTGTAATCGAGGGCTATCTCGATTCGCAGGAGATAAAATGGAAAGATTTCGGTACCTATTCGACCGAAAGCTGCGATTATGCCGATTTCGCCCATCCCTGTGCCGAGGCCGTAGAGGCCGGCGAATGCTATCCCGGCATCGCGCTCTGCGGTTCGGGCAACGGCATAGGCATCACCCTCAACAAGCATCAGGGCATACGCGCCGCCATCTGCTGGACCGTTGAGCTGGCCGAACTTGCGCGCCGCCACAACAATGCCAACGTGCTCGTGCTTCCGGCACGTTTCATCGACAATGTCACTGCAATAGCCATAGTGGAAAAATTCCTGTCGACTCCCTTCGACGGCGGCCGCCACGAGCGCCGCATCGAGAAGATTCCATTGAAGAACTGCTCCTGCAAGTGAACGAGTAGGGCGACGGGGATGTTATAACGTTATATTATTAACGTTATGCCCTCCGATTCAACCCCGGCCCCGGTATCGGGCACCGCTTCACCACAAACCGGCGGAAAGAAGAAACCCGCCATAGGTCTGACCGACATCATCCGTTTCCTTATTCCGGTTGCAGTGTCGGTCGGGCTTGTCGTATGGCTGTTTCATAAGGTCGATATCCATGAGGTGGAGGCCGTGATCCGTCAGGGATGCGATTTCCGCTACATTGCCGCCATGATGCTGCTTACCATGCTGTCGTTCATAATCCGCGGCGTAAGATGGGGCATACAGTTGCGCGCTGTGGGCATTCCGCGGCTTTCGCCGGTATTCGAGAGCGTGTCGATTTTCGGCGCCTACGCCCTTAATCTTATCTTTCCGTGGCTTGGCGAAGGGTGGAGGTGCGTTTTTGTTTCGCGGCGTACACGCACACCGCTGTCGACCGTAGTAGGAACCGACATCGGCGACCGCGGCTCCGACGCTGTGGTCATTGTAATACTCGGTGTCGTAACCTATTTTCTTGCCAAGCAGCAGCTTACAGATTTCCTTACCCGTTACCGCATAGGCCGTGACTTTACCGACATCTTCCACGATCCTTATTTCTGGATCGGCATCATAGCCCTGGTCAGCGTACTGTGGCTCATCGGGCATTTCGGACGCCGGTTCAGAATGGTGCGTGCCGTCGACGGCAGCCTGGCGAAAATGTGGGCGGGCTTTAAGGTGATTTTCGGCATGAAAGGAACCGGCGCCTATCTGCTGCTGACAATCGGCATCTGGGTCTGTTACTTTCTGGAGACATATACCTGTCTTTACGCATTTCCCTTTACCCGGACACTCATAGAGCGCCCCGACACCTGCATGGGGCTGCTGCCTGGACTGGTGGTTTTCGTGTTCGGGTCATTCAGCATGGGAGTTCCGTCGAACGGCGGCCTCGGGCCGTGGAATATCGCGGTGATGTTTGCCCTGTCGCTTTACGGAATCGGACAGACGGAAGGCACGGCCTACTCTCTGGTAGTATGGGGATTCCAGACCATAATGATAGTGGCGCTGGGCATTTTCAGCTTCATATACATCAGCGTAGTCTTCCGGAAAACCGGGTCGGTGCAGGAGGCCGGAACTTAGAGGTTGTTTAAAAACAAATGTGAAAGCCGGAGTCCATTCTCCCGAGGTGGATTCTTCCTCGACAGGCTCGGAAGCGGCAAGCCGATGAATGACTGAAATTCAGCGCGAAAGGCACCCGGGAGAATGGATGCGAAAAAACATTTTTCTCAACCTCAAAAAGATATTTTGTATGTTTATATTCGTAAATAAAAGTTACCTTAAGTCGCATG
>UROS01000160.1 GCA_900549445.1 uncultured Porphyromonadaceae bacterium
CTCCGATATATTGCCGGCCGTGCCATCTGTGCAAACAGAAATACAGGCGGAGACCGCCGATAATAATCCTGCTGAAAATCGGGATAATCTATCTGTGGCTGAGGAAAAACCGGTTAAAACCAATGACATCCCAGAAAGAGTTGAGCGTATCGAAAAGCAACAGTTCCCTTCTGAGGCTGATAATGGCTACATACCTAAAAAAGAGTCAACCCCGAAGAATGTATCGGTTTCCATATACAGTTCCGGAGGGACAGGCTCTGCTTTGAACTACAATTCAAAAGGTGATTCATTTGTCGGAGTAGGAGTTGGACCGGATGATTCAGACTGGGCAGACAATCCCTTGTTAGGTATTCTTGTCTTCAATCAAGGCAAAGACATTGAAACGGACATCAAACATCGCCTTCCTATACGGGCCGGAGTTTCTTTTACATATAATTTCAACGAAAGATTTGGCATAGAAACAGGTCTGAGTTATACCAATCTTATCTCTGATGTTAGGGAAGGCAGCGAGAGCCATTTTTATACAGGCGAACAAAAGCTGCATTATATCGGCATCCCTCTCAATCTGAAATACCGTATATTTTCGTGGAAAAGATTCGATCTATATGCTTCGACGGGTGCACTTGCAGAGAAATGCGTTTCTGCAAAACTTGATAAGGATTTCATTCTTGACCACCAAAAGAAGGGAAGTGAATCGGAAAATCTGTCAGAAAAGCCTATGCAATGGTCGGTTAATGCCTCGGCAGGAGTTCAATGCAATCTCGTAAATTCAATGAGCATATTCGTTGAACCCGGAATCAGCTACTATTTCAATGACAGAACAAATATCCAGACGATTTATAAAGAAAAACCCTTGAATTTCAATTTGAACTTGGGTATAAGGTTTACATTCGGAAAATAAGTATGTCTTACAAATAAGAATTATGAAAGCTAAGTTCATGCTGTTTATCAGCGTTGCAGTAATGTACTGCACTTTCCTGTGTGGGTGTCATACATCCAAAAAAATGGATAAGACGATTCCATATGAAGTGGCCGAGCGATACTTCGTCAGGAACGATGTCAATGGGGTCCCTCCTACAACCATTACCTCAGCCAAAGAATTTGAGCACTACTTCGGCATAGCCACTGTAATGGGTCCAGACGGCAGACCTACCGAAATAGATTTCAATAAAAGTTTTGTCATCTGTATCGCTCTTGAACCCACTGAAACAGCTACAGACTTATCAGTGATTTCGCTGACAAACACGAATTCCGATCAACTTGATTTAAGGTATGAGATTAAACGTGGAGAAAAAAGGTCATATACCACTCAGCCACTTTTGCTCCTGATAGTGGATAAGAAATATGAGAGACCGGTTATACCGGAAGCCGTTGATAAGTAAAATTGAATTGAGTTCAAGGATATTAAAAACCGACCTCTAAGTTTTTTCGGGCGCGGGTGGCGGAGTGTCGCGGGAATTTTGTATTTTTGCGGAAAACCATCACAATTCAGAATTCAGCTATGTTTTCAAAAGAAACCTATCAGGCGCGACGCGACGAGCTTAAAAAGCGAGTGGGCAGCGGTTTGATTCTTTTCCTCGGCAACGACGAGGTGGGAATGAATTATGGCGCCAATATCTATCCCTTCCGTCAGGACTCCACTTTTCTATATTATTTCGGTCTGGCTTACCCCGGCCTGAACGCCATAATCGATATCGACAGCAACCGCGAGATAATTTTCGGCGACGAACTTACAATTGACGACATTGTATGGACCGGCCCGCAGCCTACGCTCCGCGAGAAAGCCGCGCTGGTAGGGGTGGACACCACCCGCCCTTCGCGCGACATCATAACCGTGCTTTCAGCCGCAATGAACAGCGGCCAGACCATCCACCATATCCCCTACTACCGCGGCGACCATGCCGTGAAGCTCTTCAACTATCTGGGTATCCGGCCCGGTGCCGAGAAACCGTCGCTCGACCTCATCCGCGCCGTGGTGGATATGCGCAACCATAAAACCGAGGAGGAAATCGCCGAGATTGAAAAAGCTTGTATGGTTACAGCCGACATGCATATCAAGGCTATGGAGGTGACACGCCCCGGAATGTATGAATACGAGGTTGTAGCTGCCCTCGAGAGCGTGGCTGCGGCCAACAACTGCCGGCTGTCGTTCCCGACAATCGCAACCATCCACGGAGAAACGCTCCATAACGAGGAGCACTCAAACCTGATTCTCGACGACAGCATGCTGCTCGTCGATGCCGGAGCCGAAACCCCGATGGGATATGCGGGCGACATGTCGTCGACAATCTGCGCCGGAAAGAAGTTCACCGACCGCCAGAAATCGGTCTACGACATCCAGGTGGCAGCTCATCTCGCCGCCGTGGAGGCACTGCGTCCCGGACGCCGGTTTGAGGAGGTCTACGACCTCGCCTCCGCCGTTATTTTCAATGGGATGAAAGAGTTGGGGATAGCCCGCGGCGACGCCGAAGAGGCAGTAAAAGCTGGCGCACACGCCATGTTTTTCCAGTGCGGTCTCGGCCATATGATGGGTCTCGACGTACACGACATGGAAAACCTCGGCGAGCAGTGGGTAGGGTATGCCGGAAAGCCTAAGAGCACACAATTCGGGCGCAAGTCGCTGCGACTGGGCCGCGAACTCGAGCCGGGATTCGTGCTTACAATCGAGCCGGGAGTATATTTCATTCCCGAGTTGATTGATATGTGGAAAGCCGAAAAGCGCTTCGAGCAGTTCATCAACTATGCCGAGCTTGAGAAATGGCGTGACTTCGGCGGAATCCGCAATGAGGAAGACTATCTCATTACAGCCGACGGCGCCCGCCGTTTAGGAAAGAAGATTCCTCTCACCACTCAGGAAGTAGAAGCTCTGCGATGACATCCTCACGCCGTGCGGTGTGGCTTGCCGGCGCCGCTGTACTCAGCTGGTCGACGGTGGCCACCTCGTTCAAAATCGCACTTTCCGAGCTTACTGTCTACGGTATGCTCTTGGTGGCAGCTCCGACTGCCCTTATTGTTTTCGCGCTGTGGCTGACAGTAAACAAACGCTGGTATAAATTTGCGTCTGTTGAACCGCGCACCTGGCTTAACTTCGCTCTGCTCGGGCTTGTAAACCCCGTGGTGTATTATCTTACGCTTTTCCATGCCTACGACCTTCTTCCGGCGCAGATTGCCCAACCGGTCAACTATATGTGGCCGATTCTGCTGCTGATAATGCTTGCGGTGTTCGGCAAAAAGCCTATTGCGCCGGTAAAATACATAGGCATGGCCATTTCGCTTGCCGGCCTGACGGTGATTTCGCTCGGGGGGAGCGCCATCTCGGGCTCGCTGTCGGTGTCGGGTATGCTGTGGGCATTCGCGAGCGCTTTCCTTTGGGCGTTGTACTGGATAATCAACGAACGGCTCGGCAGGAAAGCGGATGAAGACGTGTGCCTGTTTGCCGGATTTCTTTTCGGGACGATTTATCTGCTTGCGGGCACGCTGTTTTTTCCTACGGGTGAATTTTCGACACCCGGAATACTTTCGGGGATATACATCGGACTGTTTGAAATGGGAATACCGTTCCTCTGCTTCGGAGTGGCAATAAGAACTACCACCAATCCGGCGCTTGTAAACCAGATGTGCTATCTGGCGCCGTTTCTTTCGCTGCTTTTCATTTCGATGATACTCGACGAGCCGATTGTAGCGACAACATATATAGGATTAGGACTCATCGTAGCGGGAATAGCGTTTAACAGCCGGTCTGCGGCTACCGCGGAAGCGGAACCAGACGCGACAGGAAGCGGCGGACGGGGGTAAGGACTCTCTTCATGAGCGGCTCACGGAAAGCTGCACGGGCCGCGAGTGCATCATTGATTTTCTCCGGGGTTTCGTAACCGGGATACCGTTGCAGTTTATCGCGTGCCTGACCTGCATCCCGGGGATCTCCGCAAAGAATCATGTTGAGAAGAATCGAAGCCGACGCCTGCCGGAGACCGTCGACCACCTCTCTATTTCCGGAAAATGCCTCCATGAGGCACTCGCGCACCGAAAGGCTCATTTCAAGTCTTTTATAGTGCCGGGCAGTGCTCCACGTGGCTGTAGCGCGCATGCGGTATACGCCCATGGGCAAGCGCATGAAATGGATATAGCCGTGCGAAGCATAAAACATGTGGATGGCATAGTCGGGCAGCTTCTCCTCGCTCACCCAAGCCGGAAGGGCGCAGAGATCCACAAGGCCGCGGCGGTACATCACAGAGAGATTCGTTATGAAGTTGCTCCGGCTCAGGTCGGCAATTGTCGCGTCGGTTTTCTGCGATCCGTTGCTTATGCTCTTCGACCCGTCGGCCTCATAATAGTTGATTACGGGGTGAAAGGTTATGGCGCAGTCGGGGTGGGCCTCCATATAGGCCACCTGACGGGCGAGTTTCGAGCGGTACCACCACCAGTCGTCGGCGTCGCACATGGCGAGATATTTGCCGGTGCAGTGACTGAACGCCTCGAAATAGTTGCGCTGCAGGCCGAGGTTTATCTTGTTGGAATAGACATGGACAATGTCGGGGTAACGGCTCTCCCATTCCTTCGCTACAGCGAGAGTTGAATCTGTCGACGCATCGTCGACCACGATGAGTTCCACCGGGAAGTCTGTTTTCTGTCTGACCACACCGCGTATAGCCTCGCCGATTACACCGGCGTTGTTGTAGGCTATCATGGCTACGCTCACTGACGGCCTCTCGCTCATCTGCGTCGTATGAATCTCGTTTCGGTTATCACGATGTCTACAGGGACGTCGTGAGGTTCCGCCGGAATCTCGTCGACGAGCTGAAAATCGTATGCAATACCAACCTTACGGGCTTTAGTGGAAGCGAGCAGGCGGTCGTAGAATCCCTTTCCACGGCCAAGGCGGTTGCCGTTGCGGTCGTATGCCACGGCCGGAATCACCATCAGCTCTATGCTGTCGGGGTCGACCGTGTCGTCGCCCTGCGGCTCCTCAATATGGAATGCCCCGAGCGCGAGGCGTGTCCGGTCGTAGGGAAGAATATCGAGATTCACGCCATTGACTCTCGGAAGAAAGAACTTTTTACGTCCGTCCCAACGGTCGATGAAAGCACGGGTGGGCAACTCGTCGGCAAGCGAATGGTACATGAGTATCCGGTCGGCCATCAGGAACTCGGCGGTCTGCTCCAGCATTGCGAATGCACGGTCGGCGGCGTCGGAGCGCTCGCGCTCGTAGAGGAGCGCCTTGCGCGCCCTGACGGCAAGGCGGATA
>UROS01000161.1 GCA_900549445.1 uncultured Porphyromonadaceae bacterium
GGGCTCGGAGATGTGTATAAGAGACAGATTATATATAATATATGTATATATATGAAAGATTCGTATGGCGGGGAGCCTTGGCTGGCGCCGTGGCCGTGGCAGCACCCCTCCGGGGCTTGCCACGGGAAAGAAGGGGGGCGCGGCTGTCCGGCAGCTGGCGCAACCGGTTAAAAAGACACCGTCGCTCCGCGACTCCGACTCCGCACCATGCGCGACGGAGAGCTGCAGCTTGCGCGAGAGGGAGGCTAAGCCGGAAGACACCGTCGCTCCGGGACTCCGACTCCGCACCATGCGCGACGGAGAGCTGCAGCTTGCGCGAGGGGGAGGCTAAGCCGTAAGACACCGTCGCTCCGGGACTCCGACTCCTCTCCATACGCGACGGAGAGCTGCAGCTTGCGCGAGGGGGGAGAAGGCTAAGCCGGAGTTGCGGGGTGCAAAGGTAGCGAATATATTCCAACCGTCAAACAATCTTTTTTCCCGCGATGTTTTAGTTATGGTTTTCCGTCCGGATTTTGACTATTTATTTTATTTCACTAATTTTGTAATCTTAAACACGTTTCAAAATGAAAATCCCCGCACCCGTACGCTCCGCCCGGAGCCTCACTTTCGCGATTCTGCTCGCGATCTGCACCGCGTTTCTCACCTCCTCGTGCGACGAAGAGGACGGCTGGGATTCCATCATCGGCACCTGGGAGCTCGTCTCGCCCCCGTCGGAGCCGTACAACACCCTGACTTTCTACGGCGACGGTTCCGGACAGTATTACGGTCCCGACTCGTGGGGCACGGCTTACGATTATTTCCCATTTACCTGGGACGCCTACGGCGATACGCTCTACATCTATTTCCCTTCGGGCGACACCTGGATGTATTATTACGAACTCGGGGGCGGCTCTCTCTATCTCTACGACAGCTGGGACTCGACTCCTATCGTCTACAATTATTACTGACCCCTGATCTCCTCTCATATTTCCTGCAATGCAATCCTCCGACAATACCCAGAAATCAACCGGCTTCACTCCCCCGGGCCAGACCAAATGGTCGGAAATAGAGTATCTCCCCGAGTGGGACGAACCGTACTACGACGTCTACACGGCGAAGAAGTTCGGCAAGTGGCTGATGCTCAAAACACTCAAACCCCAGCTCAAGGACAACCCCGAATACCGGGCCATGCTTGAAAAGGAGTTTGAGGTGCGCTACAATCTCGCCCATCCCAATATAGTGATGATCAACGATTTCGAGGATGTTCCGTCAGTGGGGATGTCGATCATCACCGACGATGTCTACGGCGACTCGCTCGCGCGCCTCATAGCGGAGGGCCGGGTAGGGAAAGAGCATGTGGACAAGCTCGCCCATCAGCTCGTAGACGCCATGGATTATATCCAGACAAACCATATAGTCCATCATCCCATCCGCGCCGAGCGTATAATATTTACCGAAAATATCGGAAATCTGAAGCTGATCGACGTGGGATTCGACCAGAAAGCCCACCTCGAGCCAGCCGACGCCGCCGAAGACATCCGCAATTTCGGGCTGGTGATGCTGCAGGCGCTCGACGCCTCAGGGGTGGCCGACCAGCGGTTGCGCCGCGTGGCCGAACGCGCCGCTTCGCCCGATCCTTCGCGCCGCTACCACGACGTGGCTTCGCTCCGCATGGCTATAGCCGGCCAGCGTGAGAGCCGAATATATATTGCCATAATAGCGTTTCTCGTGCTTATGATCGGTCTGCTCGTATGGCTCACCGCCGTCTCACCCCGATTATGATAACCAGTCATTTATGTCAGTAGAAATAAAACCTGTAAATCCTACCCGCGCGGAGCTGACCCGCTTCGTGAAATTCGGCATAAGCCTCTACGAGGGCAACGGCTGCTACGTGCCGCCGCTGGTGCTCGACGAGGTGGAGACCCTCTCGCCCCATAAGAATCCGGCGTTCGATTTCTGCCGCGCGCAGTCGTTTATGGCTTACCGCGACGGAGAGGCCGCCGGACGTATCACCGCGATCATCAACGATCAGGTCAACGCCCGCACCGGCAGAAAGCAGGGCCGCTTCGGCTTCGTGGAGTTCGTCGACGACCCCGAGGTGTCGGCCGCGCTGTTCAAAGCCGCCGAGGAGTGGGCGCGCTCCAACGGCATGACCGAAATGATCGGGCCGATGGGTTTCTCCGATATGGATCACGAGGGTATGCTCGTGGAGGGCTTCGGCGAGAAGGGTACGATGGCCACCATCTACAATCATCCCTATTATCCGGCCCATATGGAGCGGCTCGGCTACGTGAAAGACGTGGACTGGATCGAATTCCGCATCGACGTGCCTTCCGAAGTGCCCGAAAAGATGGCGCGCATAGCCGAAATCGTAAAGAAAAAATACAATCTCAGGGTGCTGAAATACAAGTCGGGCAAAAAGATCAAGGCTGAATACGGCCAGGAGCTTTTCCGGCTCATCAACGAGGCGTACGACAAGCTCTACGGCTATTCGCCGCTCACCCCGCGTCAGGTCGACTACTATATCGACATGTATCTGAGCATTCTCAACCTCGATTTCGTAACCGTGGTGGTAGACGGCGAGGGGAAGCTCGTGGCGGTAGGCATAACGATGCCGTCGCTCTCCGACGCTCTCCGGCGCTCGCGCGGACGGCTGTTCCCCTTCGGGTGGTACCATCTTCTGCGTGCGCTCCACGGCAAAACCGACACCGTCGACCTCATGCTCATAGCCGTCAGTCCAGAATATATGAACAAGGGGGTCAATTCGCTGCTCTTCGCCGACCTTATCCCGGTGTTCAACCGCTACGGCATGCGCTATGCGGAGTCGAACCTCGAACTGGAGACCAATTCGAGTGTCCAGGCGCAGTGGGAGTATTTCACCTACCGCCAGCACCGGCGCCGCCGCGCTTTCCGCAAGAATCTTTAAATTTTTAATAACAATGGATTTTTCCGGTACGATTTCGGAGAATCTGTTGTATCTTTGTGTTGTCATTCAATCATCGCATTTTCATTAACCAAATCTATATTTTATGAAGAAATTTTTACTCACTCTCTCAGCAGCGCTCGCATGTGTCGCCATGCAGGCCGAACCGGTTGTCGAAACCATTACGGTCGATAATTTCGGGTTTACAGCAGCAACCCAGTACAAAAATGTGACTTATACATCGGAGGCTACAGGAATCACCTACGCCGGCAATATGTGTAAGGCAAATACGGAAAACGGCGAAGGCATGCAGTTCCGCATGACTAAAAATAAAGAAGCCGGACTTGTCGCTACCCGGAATCCGAAAGGATATCAGATTATTTCGGTAAAGGTAACACCCTCCACCAAAGCTTCTACCACCAATCAGTGGGATGTTTACGGCAGCAACACTGCTTATCCTGGTTTTATGGCGCTTTATGATAATACAACAGCCGGAACTGCTCTCGGCAACGGCACTACCGAGGCTACTATCACCCCCACGGAGAAATTCTGCTACTTCGGCTTCCGTGCCAACAAGGCTGCCATCTACATTGACAAGATTGAAATCACCTATGAGCTCGGTGGTCCGGTGGAAACCCGCGAGCCTGCAGGTCTGACATTCTCTGGGTCTTCCTTTACTGTGGCTCTTGATGAGAATTTCACTGCTCCCGAGCTCACCAAGAAAACCAGTGCTACTCCAGCTTACGAGTCGTCGAAACCCGCTGTTGCCACCGTTGATGCCGCAACGGGCGCCGTGACCCTCGTGGGTGTGGGCACCACCACCATCACCGCAACAACAGAGGCTAACAATGATTATCTCGCAGGTTCTGCATCCTATACCCTCAAGGTTGTGGAAGCTCCGGAGCGTACTATAGTTTACCTCGCTTCCACTGTTGCCGACGGGAAATACGCCATCGTATGTCCTCAGGGTGTGATGAAGAACTATACAGGTTCAAACGCCTATGGCTATTGCTATATCGAAGCCGTAACCGTGGAGAATAACAAGTTTAATTGCAACAATCTCTATCTTGTTGATGTCGCTAAAGCAGAAACCGGCTACACCATCAAGAACAATAAGGGCAAGTTCCTCGGCATGAATGCTAACAACTTTGGCGCGTTCAACTACTATGATGCAGCAGATGCAGAAGGCAGCAACTGCTACTGGGATTTCACGTTCGACGGTACTACTGTCAAGATTTCAAACATCGGTCGCAAAGGTGCTTTCTTAAGCTACAAGGAATATAAAGGCGACTGGGAAGTCGTAACGACCGACAAAGCAACCGAGCCCTCTGATTTTCAGCTCTTCAGCACTGTCAACGCTGAGTCTGCCATCGGCTCGATCGTGACTGACGCCGACGCAGAAGCTCCCGTTGAGTTCTACAACCTCCAGGGTATCCGCGTGGCCAATCCCGAAGCCGGCAACATCTACATCCGCCGCCAGGGCTCAAAAGCCACCAAAGTTCTCGTAAAATAACACTGACTGCGTTATAACCCCACCGGCCCTCCGGCTCTCAGAAAGCCGGAGGGCTTTTTTTGCGCGCGAAGTCCGGCTCAAAAACGTCATCAAAGACTTCTATTGCTGTCCGATAAAACACAAATATCGCGAAAAAGCATAGCTCGAACGCTGAATTTACGGTGCCCGGGCATGTTTTTTCATTTTACAAGCCCAAAATGATGGGTCGGGTAAGCTCCGCGGCTGCCGCCAGGGATCAAGGCGTCGCAGCTCCGCTGCTCGCCTTGATTTTTTGAGGAGGTTGTTGTCCCACAGCTCCGCTCCGCTCCGCAATGGGTTTGAAAAACATCGCGCCTTCGGCGCTTTTTCGCGCAAAATCCTCGCAGAGGACTTCGTGGGTCGCAATAGTGTGCAACCAAACAATTAGAATGTTCAGGAAATATAGTGTAAAAGCGCCGTGAGGCGCGGGGTCTTTGTAACCCATTGCGGAGCGTAGCGCAGCTGTGGGACAGCGCCGCCCGCCCCCCTATCGAGGCGAGCGGCGGAGCTGCGATGCCTCGATTCCGGCGACAGCCACGGCGCCTGCCCGAGCCATCATTTTCGGGCCGCCTCAAAAATTTTTATCGGACGGCAATAAAAGTCCTTATAAGGTACTTTAACTGCAAAATTCCGTAAAAATTCCTGCGAAAACGCCGCTGAAATGTTAAATTAGCGTTAAATCCTCTATGAATATTTGGAGGGAAAGGTAAAAGCCGCTACCTTTGCACTCGCTTTTGAAAA
>UROS01000162.1 GCA_900549445.1 uncultured Porphyromonadaceae bacterium
GCGATCTAAGAGCATAAACATTTTAACCTATTAAATGTTAAACAATATATAATCTATACGAACTCTACAAGCCAAGAACAACAAAAACACGACCATAATGGACAGCATGTATGAAATTCTGATGGGTCTACCGCTTTTTAACGGTGTGAGCTACAACCGCATATCGGAAATAGTAGGTTCCACCCCCCTTTCGTTTCTCAAATATCTTCCCGGCGAACCGGTGATAAACGCCGGCGAGGCCTGTACCCAGCTGAAATTCATAATTTCCGGCTCCGTCAGGATTTCGGTTGCCAACCACAACGACCGTTTTAAGGTTGATTCCACTCTGAGGGCGCCGTCGGTGATAATGCCCGATTATCTCTTCGGACGCACCACCGTCTATCCATGCAAGGCAACCGCTGTCGACACGGTTTCAATCATGCAGATTTCCAAGCAGGAATTCACACGGTTGCTGCGACACGACGACGTGTTTCTGTTCACCTTTCTTAACATTCTTTCGAGCGACGCGCAGAAAGCTGTCGACGGTGTGATGGCGCTCTCGACAGGTTCACTCGAGGAGCGTCTGGCATACTGGATTCTCGCTCTTACCCAGCGCGATTCGACCGAAATAGTAATGTCGTGCAAGCAGCGCGACCTTTATTCCGTGTTCGGTGTCCAGCGCTCGTCTTTCATAGCCATGCTCGACTCCCTTGCTGCACGCGGCATAATAAAATACTCTCCCGGCGAAATCAGAATTGTATCGCGCGAACTGCTCGCAAACCTGCTGCTTTCATCCCACGACTGACAGGATAAAATCCGCCTCTCCATATTTCGCCCGTTCAGCAATTTTCGTTAACTTTGTCGGTGAAATATGGAAGAATATCTGTCAACACTCAACGACCAGCAACGCGATGCGGTGCTCTATTGCGACGGGCCTCAGCTTGTGATTGCGGGTGCAGGCTCGGGAAAGACCCGTGTGCTCACCCACAAGATACTCCATCTGTTGCACCTCGGCTACGAGCCATGGCGCATACTGGCTCTTACTTTCACCAATAAAGCGGCGCATGAGATGCGTAGTAGGATCGAGCAGCTTGTAGGCTCAAATGTGGCCTCAAAACTTTGGATGGGAACGTTTCACTCCATTTTCGCCCGCATTCTGCGCTTAAATGCCGACCGGATAGGCTTCAAACCGTCGTTCACAATCTACGATACATCAGATTCCAAGTCGCTTGTCAAGACAATAATCCGCGACATGGGTCTCGATGAAAAAATCTACAAACCGTCGACAGTGCTCAATGCCATATCCACGGCTAAAAACGCACTGATATCACCGGAAGACTACGCGAATTTACGCGACCTGACGGAGGCTGACAAAAATGCACGCCGCCCGCGCATCTGCGAGATTTACCGCAACTACCGCGACCGTTGCGTGGTGGCAGGAGCCATGGATTTCGATGATCTTCTTTATTACACCAACGTGCTGCTGCGCGACAATCCCGACGTACTACACCACTATCAGGAATATTTCAGGTATATCCTCGTTGACGAGTATCAGGACACCAATTTCGCCCAGCACGTGATAGTTACGCAGCTCTCCCGCATAAACCGGCATCTGAGCGTGGTTGGCGACGACGCCCAAAGCATCTACTCTTTCCGCGGCGCCAATATCAGAAATATCCTCGACCTGAAAAAATCGTATCCGACCCTTTCAACCTTCAAACTCGAGCGCAATTACCGCTCCACTCAAAACATTATCAATGCCGCAGGCTCGCTGATAGAAAAAAACGTCGATCAGATTCCCAAAAAGGTATACTCCGAAAATTCTAAAGGATCGAAGATTGAGGTAGTGAAGAGTTTCAGCGACTACGAAGAGGCATACCTCGTGGCGGCGAGGGTATCGCAGGTCAAAACAGCCACCCACGACAGCTACGATGAATTCGCCATACTGTACCGCACCAATGCGCAGAGCCGAATACTCGAGGAAGCGCTCCGCAAGCGCAATATCCCCTACCGCATCTACGGAGGTCTCTCGTTCTACCAACGCAAGGAGGTGAAAGACGCCGTATCATATTTCCGTCTGAGCATCAACCCCGACGACGAGGAAGCCTTGAAACGGATAATCAACTTCCCGGCCCGCGGAATCGGCGAAACGACTCTCAACAAACTCACCCGCACGGCGCTCGATAGCAATACAAGCATCTGGAATGTAATCTGCGACCTCGGCCGCTTCAACCCCGGCGTGAACTCCGGAACGGCTAAAAAGCTAAATGCCTTCCGGACGCTGATCGAATCCATGATTGAATCGTCCCGCAACAAGAATGCCTACGACGCCGCCCGTTTCATAATCGAACGCACAGGCATGCTTGCAATGTTCATGTCCGACTCCACTCCCGAGAGCATTTCACGGCGCGAAAACATCGAAGAGCTGCTCGCCGGAGCTAAAGAGTTTACTCAGAGTCGGTTTGAGGAAGGCGAAGAAAACGCGACACTCAACGATTTTCTGGCCGACATATCTCTTGCAACCGACCAGGATCTCGAAAAGGAAGGCGAAGGCGAACGCATTACCCTGATGACTGTCCATGCGGCCAAAGGGCTGGAATTCAACAATGTGTTTATCGTCGGCATTGAAGAAGAACTCTTCCCGTCGGCCATGAGCATGGATTCGCCCCAGCAGATTGAGGAAGAGCGGCGTCTGCTCTATGTAGCGATTACACGCGCGAGGAATTTCTGTATGATGTCGTATGCATCCTCACGGTTCCGTAACGGTCAGACCGTTTTATGCAAACCGTCGCGGTTTCTCGGCGACATCGACAGCGAATATCTCAGACTCACCGGAGGTGCCGATTTCGGCAGCAGCTACCGGCAGAGCGTTAATCCGGTTGCTAACTATAAGTCACAATATAACCGGCTCTCATCCTCGGCACGCAGCATCAGTTCAATCCGTACACCGTCTCCTTCCTCCCCTGCTGCCGCACAAACCGGCGCCGGAACGGGTCGGCACAGCGCTTCGTCACTGAGACCCGGCATGATAATAGAGCATTCACGCTTCGGACGCGGTACAATCCGCCAAATCGACACGTCGATGACCGACGACAGAATTGTAGTTGAGTTTGATAATACCGGAAGCAAAACTCTCATGCTCAAATATGCTCAATTCGAAATCATAGAATAAAATAATGGATCAGCAGAATCTCCCCACACCATATTATATTGTATATGAAGACCGGCTGCGCCGAAATCTGGATCTGATCAACCGGGTTGAGCGCGAAGCCGGCGTAAACATAATAATGGCTTTCAAGGCCAACGCTCTCTGGCGCTCTTTCCCGATAATCCGCGAATATAACTGCGACTTCACAGCCAGCAGCCTCAACGAACTGCGCCTCGGGGAGGAAGAACTCGGAGGCGAAGCCCATGTATATTGCCCGGTCTACACGCCCGCTACTATCGGTGAATTTTTAAGCCGGGCTACCCACATAACTTTCAACTCCCTCGGGCAGTGGGACAAGTTCGGAAAACTCGCCCTCGACCATGGAGTATCGCCGGGTCTGAGAGTAAATCCTGAATGTTCGGTAATAGAGACCGATCTTTACAATCCGGCGCTCCCGGGATCAAGATTCGGCGTGACTGCCGCCCAGCTTGAGGGCAATTTCCCCGAAGGTCTTGAAGGCTTCCATTTCCACCAGCTCTGTGAGTCCGACTCACACGACCTCGCGAAGGTGCTCGACGCCTTCGAAAGTCAGTTCGGGAAGTATTTCAACAAACTGAAATGGGTGAATTTCGGGGGCGGCCACCTGATGACCCGCGAGGGATACGACGTGGAATTTCTCATCCGGATTCTCAGAGATTTCCGCAGCCGCTATCCCTGGCTGAAAGTAATCCTTGAGCCGGGGAGCGCCTTTACATGGCGTACGGGCGATCTCGTCACTTCCGTGCTCGACGTAGTTGAAAACCACGGAATCCGCACGGCCATAATCGACGCATCGTTTGCGTGCCATATGCCCGACTGCCTCGAAATGCCTTACAAGCCTGCTATAACGGAGAGCGTCGAGCCTGAACCGGGACTACCTCTTTACCGCCTCGGAGGCAACTCCTGCCTGAGCGGCGACTATGTAGGCGACTGGGCATTCCGGCATCCTCTTAAACCGGGCGACAGACTCACCCTTGAAGACATGAACCATTACACCACCGTAAAAACCACCATGTTTAACGGAATCGCCCACCCCGACATAGTGCTTGCCCGCAGTAACGGCGACCTGCAATACCTCCGCCGTTTCGATTATCACGACTATAAAAACCGCATGAGCTGATGGCAGAACAAGTTACAGCCCCGAGATTCTCGGTAATTATTCCCGTCTACAACCGCATAGACGAAGTGAGAGACCTTCTCGACAGCCTTTCGAAGCAAACGCTGAAAAACTTCGAAGTAATAATCGTGGAGGACGGCTCTACTCTTCCATGCGAGGAGGTGGTGAAAGCTGCTGAAGGCGTCGACGTATCATATTATTATAAAGAAAACGAAGGTCGGTCCATAGCGCGCAATTATGGCATAGCGCGCGCCCGCGGCGATTATTTCGTGTTTTTCGACAGTGATTGCGTGATTCCGCCCGATTATTTCAATACACTCACCCGCGAACTCGACAGAAATCCGCTCGACTGCTTCGGAGGTCCCGACGCCGCGCATGAATCCTTCACAACCACTCAGAAAGCGATCAATTTCGCCATGACCTCCTTTCTCACCACCGGAGGAATCCGCGGAGGAAAGATGAGTATGGAGAAATTCGTGCCGAGGTCATTCAACACCGGCTACTCGCGCCGTGTTTATGAAACAGTAGGCGGATTCCGCGAAATGTTCTCGGAAGACATCGATATGTCGACCCGCATAAAGAAAGCCGGTTTTTCTACCGGACTGATCCGCGACGCCTACGTTTACCACAAGCGACGTGTTGACTTCCGCAAATTCCTGCGTCAGGTCTACGTTTTCGGCATGTCCCGCATCACACTCAAACTCCTTTACCCCGACTCGCTCAAAGCAGTTCATGTGCTTCCGGCGCTGGCGGTGATAATCGGCGTAATTCTCATTTTGCTATCCATTTTCGTTTCGCCGTGGTTTCTGACACCGATAGCAATATATCTC
>UROS01000163.1 GCA_900549445.1 uncultured Porphyromonadaceae bacterium
GCTATGACGTTGAGGAGCGAATCTGCAAGCATTTCGTAGCCGGGGCGTGGAAACGGGTTATGAGCAGCGCCGTCGACGACATTTTGTCGGGATGCTGCGATATTTCCTTTTCTACCAGCCGGTTGACCTTCGCCACGTCTGCCGCGGCAAGCATCTCCTGATTTTCTTTTGTGAACTCGGCCATGCGTCTGGAAGTTTCATTGCCCTCGATTGTGATGTCGCGGGGATTTTCTATGTTGAACTTCACTTTCAGGGTCTCGCCGTTTTTGACCACGGCGCTGAAAAGCAGTTCATGGTCGAGCGTAAACACTTCTATCAGCGTGGGTTCGGCGGCTTTGCCCGTAAAAGTGACCTTCCCGTCCACCGGATGGCCGGGAATCCTCACCAGTCCGCGGTCGCAATACACCATTTCGAGTCCTCGGGTACCGAGACCTTCAATTTCGCATTTTACCTTGAATTCGTCGCCTCCGCCGCATGCCGCAAGCATGAGCGCAGCAATCAGCCACACTATAAAACCGGTTTTTTTCATGATAATGCAAAGTTACTGCTTTTCCGCCGATATTCAAATGAATACAGACCTCAAAGCATTGCGGCAATCTGTTTTTCGACGGCTGTGCGTATGAAAGAATTTATCGACACTCCCGCCTGTTTGGCGAGATAAGCCACGCGGGTATGGATGTCGGGCGTAAGGCGCACATTCAGCGAGCCTGAATAGCTTTTATGAGGCTCAATGCCTTCTTCGGCGCAATAAGCCAGATAATCGTCTACCGCTTCGTGAAAAGCATTGGTGAGTTCGGCCACGCTTTCGCCCTCAAAATTCACCAGACCGTCGATACCCTCGATTTTGCCGAAAAATACTCCGTCGGCTTCGCTGAATGCCACAGAGCCGATAAAATTCTTGTATTTCAATGTATTCATATCAGTCTTTCGTTTTTAAGATAATCATAAACCTGTTTCATAACGTACGATTTGATGATATTGCCTGGATGAGGCTTGTGGAGCATTATCGGCTTCAGACCCTCCTCCTTGAATATCACCCGGGGCCGGATGTTTTGCCTTTGTTGCCCTCCGCATATCCCAATGCAGTGAGCATACGCCTCATTTCCTTCCAGGTGAAATCATTGGAAAGGGTGATGAAGCGGGCTATCAGTTTTTCTTTTGTTACCATTTCGTAGTTTTATAGGTACAAAAGTAACTGTTTTTCAGTTGCAAAACAAATCTTATCGACCGAAAGTTCGCGCCAAATTTTCACATTGTCTTCTTTTATCCGCTGCAAACAAAAAATAATATTACAAAACGATTACAAATTCAGAAAAAAAGAGTATATTTGCGGTGAAAAACCATTGAACTTATGCTGTCGAAAATACAGGCTGTTGTAACGATTCTGCTGCTTATGGTTGCGCCGCAGATCAGGGCCGTCGAAATGTCCAGTTCCGACAGCCTTTGGACTGCTCTTTCCGTCAATACATCGGCTGCCGACAGCATCCGTACGCTCTACAATCTGCTCGACGTCGCCCGTCTGAAAGAGTTTCCGAAAGTGGCCGACATGCTCTATGCCGTAGCTGAGCGTCAGGGCGACAACCGTGTGATGTTCGACGTGGCCCGTCAGCTCGGAAAACATTATTATCGCAACGATTCAGCCGTCAGGGTTATCCTTAACCGCGTGGCCCTCCTGCCCGAATCCGACGAGCGCGACGAGACAATGACTTTCATAAGGCTTTTCAACACCACCGCCCATGCCGAGATCTGCATTCCCGCCGCAATCGACGACTCTCTTACTCAGGCCGTAAAGGCTTTGAACGATATGGAACTCTCCGGCGACGAGAATATCTACCATAGGATTGAGCCTCTCTACCGCTTCTGCCTGTTTCTGGGCTACGCTTCAAAGGGAAAGATGCTCACCGACACTTACGACCGTCTCGGAAAGCTCATAGAGGAGACCCCCGGCTATCCCGGCGCCCTGCGCAGCATGTTCAACGTCTCCTCGGCCATTGCTTATGAAGGCAACGAAATGTACGATAAGGCGATGATTGCCGAAAAAAACGTGCTCGCCACAATCGAAGCGCTCCAGCGCCGCTACGACAAGGAGGGACGCGGTTTCCGCAACTACGACGTGACCCTCTACTCCACCTACCGCCGTATCCTGGGCAATTTCACCGCCCTGCAGCCCGAGGAGGTCGACGACTATTACAACCGCATTCTCCGGATAGCCTCGCGCAATCCCGACGTAGCCAACGATCTCAGACTCAATCCCCGGGCCACCGTCTACTATCTTATTTACCATAAGCGTTACGGCGAGGCTCTCCCGCTGCTCAAAAAGTACCTCGAGCGTAAAATCGAAGCGAGCCACCGCCTCCGTATGCTCAAATATCTCGTGGAGGCCGCCGGTGCTGTCGGCGACAAGGAGACTACCTTGCAGGCGTCGCTCGAATACTCCGGAATGCTCGAAAACCGCGCCGCCGAAAAGGTCGACGAGCGCACCCGCGAGCTTCAGGTGCTTTACAGCGTCAACGCCCTCCGACAGGACTACAACCGCCTCGAGATCGAGCAGCAGAAGCAGCGTTTCGAAGAGCAGAAGCGGCTGATGACCATTCTCGTTATTTCCGGAATCGTGATGCTTGTGCTGATCGTACTGCTGCTGCGCCTCTACCTGCGCTCCCGTAGTCTCGGACATCAGCTCTCGCAGCGCAACGTGGAACTGAAATCGGAGCGCGACAGTCTCCGCGATCTCCGCCAGAATCTGATCGAGGCTACCGAACAGGCTAAAAAGGCCGAACATAAAAAATCGGAATTCATAGCCAGTATGAGCCACGAACTGATCAACCCTATCAACACTATAGTCGAATATTCGTCGCTTATCACCGACTGCGTGGAAAACGACGGCCGCGATTACCTGAACCGCTTCGTGGATGTGGTAAAACTTAATGCCCGGATTCTGATATCGCTTGTCAATCAGACTCTGAGCATATCGGAGATAGAAAATTCCACCTTGAAGTTCAACATCACCGACATAAATGTCCGCAATACACTGCTTACCCTCCTCGAGGCAGCGAAACCCAATGTTGATTCCGATAAAGTGAAACTTCTGTATACCGGCACCGTGGGCGACGGTTTCCATATACGCACCGATGCCACCCGCGTGGCGCAGGTTATCAACAATCTCCTCTCAAACGCGGTGAAATTTACCGAAAGCGGCACAATTTCGCTGGGTGCGCAACTCACGCCCGACGGCCGGAAACTCTCCATTTCGGTAACCGACACAGGCGTAGGCATCCCCGCCGACAAGGCTGAGGACGTTTTCAAAATGTTTGAGAAACTCGACAGTGAAGAGCAGGGCTACGGACTCGGTCTCTACGTAAGCCGGCTGCTCGCAAAAGCTCTCGGAGGTTCGCTTGAACTCGACACCGCCTACACCGACGGTTGCCGGTTTGTATTTACTATCCCTCTGACTATCAATTCTTGAGATCCTCGTAGTCCGAGTCGTCGAAAAACATATCGTCGTCGAAATCTTCCTCGAATTCTTCAACGTCGTCATCGCCTACAGGCTCGTTTTCGAAGATAAACTCATCTTCCTCGCTCACTCTGTGGCGCACGTCGAGCGGCCGGTGGGTCACCGGTTCCGCATCTATGCGGTTGCGCTCGTCATTTATCTGCTTCCAGAGCAAATTCTTGAGATCGTTGATGCCCATTCCGGTCACGGCGGATATGAACACCGCAGGAACCCCGTCGGGCAGCGTGGGACGGATTTCGTCGATCAGATCATCGTCGAGCATGTCGCTCTTGCTTATGGCAAGTACCCGGGGCTTGTCGGCTAATTGCGGATTGAACTGTTCAAGTTCCCTTACAAGTATCTCATACTGCTCCTTGATGTCGGGCGCGTCGGCCGGTACCATGAACAGCAGCACGGCATTCCGCTCGATATGGCGGAGAAATCTGAGTCCCAGACCTTTGCCCTCGCTGGCTCCTTCTATAATACCCGGAATGTCGGCCATTACAAACGACTCGTCGCCGTGGTAGTGTACTATGCCTAACTGAGGCTCCATGGTGGTGAAGGGATAATCCGCTATTTTCGGACGGGCTGCCGATATTGCCGACAGCAGAGTGGATTTGCCCGCGTTGGGAAACCCTACGAGACCCACGTCGGCAAGCAGTTTCAGCTCCAGTATTATCGACTTCTCTATGGCAGGTTCGCCCGGCTGCGCATAGCGCGGAGTGCGGTTTGTGGCGCTCTTGAAATGCCAGTTGCCCAGTCCTCCTCTGCCGCCGCGCAGCAACTTTATTTCCTCACCGTCGGAAGTCACTTCGGTTATGTATTCGCCCGTTTCGGCATCGTAGACAACCGTTCCGCACGGAACGTCTACAACCACGTCGTCGCCGTCCTTGCCGAACGACCGTCCTGCCGAGCCGCTCTGACCGTTTCCGGCAAAAATATGGCGCCGGAACTTAAGCGGAAGCAGAGTCCACATATGGCTGTTTCCACGCAGTATTATATGTCCTCCCCTGCCGCCGTCGCCACCGTCAGGACCGCCTTTGGGCACGTATTTCGCACGATGAAAATGGCGCGATCCGGCGCCTCCCTTGCCCGACCGGCACAGGATTTTTACGTAATCTATAAAGTTGGAATCAGCCATGATGTTTCGGTATTTATGTGAGAACGCAAAAAATCGGCCCTCGGTTCATTTACTGATGAACGGGCCCGTATTTTTAAAATGCAAAGTTAAGCAAAAAATCGCTACACCGCCTATTTTACTATTTCTTAATTTCCACCGCGGCTCGCAGCCTGTCCTGTTATCCACCCCGACATAAACCCCATAAATAACATAAACCACCTACCCGCCCCCTGTAAAAAATTTCACCCCGATTTGAAAAAAGCGACATTATCGCAATGCTCTCCGGCCGTTCCCGTATTATCTTTGCGGAAAATTAATCTTATCCTACTATGAAAGAACCCACAATTTACCAGGAAGCCAAGGCCAAGACCGCGCCTTGCAAAATCTCCCACCAGGCATTTCACCTCTATGTAGGCCTCGTCGTAGCCCGACTGCAGGAAGCCCCCGGACTGTTCAAATGCTACGGCGAGATAATGACCGCCCTCATGTACTACTTCG
>UROS01000164.1 GCA_900549445.1 uncultured Porphyromonadaceae bacterium
CAGTTATATCAGTATAACGATAAACCTGCCAAAGGTTTTAAATGAAAGAACCGTGGAGAGATAAAAAATAAAACCGAAAAAGATTTGGTAAATCAGGGAAAAGATAGTAACTTTGCACAACGATTGAGCCCCTGAGGCTAAATCAGCACACAGAACACCGAATGGAGAGGTGGGTGAGTGGCTGAAACCACCGGTTTGCTAAACCGACGATGGGAGCAATCCTATCCACGAGTTCGAATCTCGTCCTCTCCGCAGAAGATGCTGCAAATCACCGATTTGCAGCATCTTTTTATTTGCCGCAGGGGGCGGGTAGCGCTGTCAACAGATAGTATCGAATAATACGATGAACAATTAATAATCAGATTATTGTAGGGGCACTATATTTAGCGCCCGCCGAGTCAGGGGTCAGCTGCAAAATCCTGTTGAAATGTTAAGAAGCCGCCCGGATGTAAAATCAGCGGCAGAGCTGCCAATAATGCGGCAGAGCCGCATTTCAATGATAGCCACATGCAAGTGCCCCGTAGGCGGCACGCAGCATGTGGTTTGCAGATATATAGAAGAAACCGGCTGCGTAGCTGCCGCTCAATTCTCGCGGGAAAGAGCGGCAGCTACGCAGCCGAAGTAACGGGGGGCCGTTTACCCTAAGCTGTGTGCCGCCTACGGGGCACTTGCTTAGGGCTATCATTGAGGCGCTGCCATGCAGCGCAGTTTGCGGCTACGCCGCTACTTTTTAACAACCGGTTTTTTACATTGACCCCGAGTCAGGGCACTTTCTTTCAGCATCATATTGTTCCGGATGGGATATGCTATTGATTCTGAGGGCGCTAAGTATAGCGTCCCTACTGATTTTCAACACTTTAGCAGTGCTATATTTGTCTTTTATTACTTGTAACTCCGATTTCTCGATGCTTAAGTAAGAATCAGTTGCAAAGCCCTGTTGAAATACTAAAACTTGCAGACCTCGCGCCTCTCGGCGCTTTTTCGCGAGAGTGGTGCCAGATCGGCTGCCGGAAACCGTACCCTCCTCCGAACCGGCTCTTCCTCTCCACCTGTGCTACTGTCCCGAAATCCTAAAATCGCCGGCGCCCATATTTTTTTGCTTTTTCTAAAAATTATAGTACCTTTGCATATTAATATAAGGCCGACACCTGCGGGCGCGGGCCTTCAGCCATGTAAAAATGAAAGTAAAACTCCACCGCGAAGGCGTCAACATACTGATCATCCTGATGCTGATACTGATTGTAATCAATCTGTCGGCATGGATGTTCATTCGCCCTATTGCAGTGCCGATAACATTCTCCGCGATTTCCGCCATATTCTATATTCTGGTCATCAACTTCTTCCGATCGCCGGTGCGTGAGTTTCAGGGCAACCGCCACAACGTGGTGGTGTCGAGCGTAGACGGCACCGTCGTAGCTCTCGAAGAAGTCTTTGAGCCCGAAATTCTTAAATGCCGCTGCCGCCAGCTCTCAGTGTTCATGACCGTGCTCAATGTCCACGCCAACTGGTTTCCGGTCGACGGCGAAGTGCTCGAGGTGCGCCACCACGCCGGACGTTTTCTCTCCGCCAACCTCCCAAAATCGAGCACCGAAAACGAGCGGTCGACCGTGGTGATACGTGCCACAAACGGGCAGCTCATCGTTGTCCGTCAGATTGCGGGAGCCATCGCAAGGCGCATAGTGACCTACGCCGAACCGGGCGACAAGGCTTCGATCACCGACCATATGGGATTCATAAAATTCGGCTCGCGAGTCGACATCTTCCTCCCCCTCGACGCTGAAATCTTCGTAAAAATCAACGACAAGACTACCGGCGGCGTCACCGAGGTGGGCCGACTGAAATAATAAGATAAAAATCATCAATGCTAAGACGCATAATCTCCCTGATACCCAACACCATCACCTGCCTCAATCTCCTGTCGGGGTGCGCGGCCGCCATCTGCACCTTCCATCTCGGCGAGAGCATGGCCGGCCTGCAGATGATTGCCTGGGTCTACATCTTCATCGGCGCCGCAGCCGTGTTTGACTTCTGCGACGGCGCCGCAGCCCGCGCCCTCAGGGCCTACTCGCTCATCGGCAAGGAACTCGACTCGCTCTCCGACCTCGTGAGCTTCGGTCTGGCCCCCGCCCTGCTCGTCATGAACACCATGCTTGCCGCCGGATGCGGATGGATGTCGTACTGCGCCCTGTTCATTACCGTCATGGGCGCCCTGCGGCTCGCCAAATTCAACGTCGACGACCGTCAGACCACATCTTTCATCGGCCTCCCCATCCCCGCCAACGCAATCTTCTGGGTGGGAGCCATAGCGTGGATCAACGGGCATTTCATGCCCGCCGCCTGGTTCATGCTCATCCTCATTGCCGGAGTGTCGCTGCTGATGGTGAGCGAAATCCCAATGTTCTCGCTCAAATTCAAGAACTTCGCCCTGCGCGACAATATCAGGCGCTACGCCGTGATTGCCGGTACGATGGTTTTTGTATCATGCGAAGGCATTCCCGGACTCGCCTGGGCCATCATATTCTACCTCATACTCTCACTCCTGAAAGTGCGCACTGCGCCTGCCGAATAACCCCTTACGCACGCAACAAAACACACCCCGGCGGCGTTATTTTACCGTAATATTCCATAACGCTCAACATGTCAGTACTTTTACTAATTCTCATACTAATCGTTCTATGGCCGCTGCTGAGAGGCGTCTACACCCTCTATAAGCTCCGCAGCCAGACGCGCGATTTCTTCAACTCGGCCTCGCGCCCCGGCGGCTCCCCCTTCTCCGGAGGCTACGGTGACTACGACGCTCCCCGCGAACGGCCGGCCGGATGGTCGCGCACCACCCCGCCGCGCCCCAAAATATTCACCCGCGAAGTGGGCGAATACGTGGAATTCGAGGAGCTTGAAGGCAAATTCACGGATCCCGCCTCCGGCGCCCCCGACTCAAAATCCTATCGTTACGAATCGCATATCACCGACGCCGAATGGGAGGACATAAAATGAGTACCGCAACCTATATACCCCGGCTTTACGACTTTCTGCGCCGCCTCGGCGCCAACAACAACCGCCAGTGGTTCGCCGACAACAAAGAGGAGTACCTCGAGCTCCGCGGACGGTGGATGGAAGACCTCGACCGGCTCATCGGCGCCATGACGGCCTACGAGCCCCGGCTCGCCGGACAGTCGGCGCGGACATCGGCCTACCGCATCTACCGCGACACCCGATTCTCGCCCGACAAAACCCCTTACAAAACCTATTTTTCGGCTGCGATTTCCCCCTACGGCAAATCGGCTGAAATGGCAGGCTATTATTTCAACATCGGATACCCTGCCGACCACGGCCAGGGCCTCTACGGCGGCATCTGGTGCCCTTCCGCGCCGGTGCTGAAGAAACTGCGCCGCGCTATAGTCGACAACATCGAGGAATTCCGCGAGATCCTCAGCGAACCCCGGCTCGCACGCCTCGCTCCCGGATGGTGCGGCGAGGCCCTGAAGACCATCCCCAAGGGCTGGGACCGCAATCACCCCGACGCCGATCTGCTCCGGCTCAAGGAGTATGGCAAATTCATCCCTGCCGGCGAGGATTTCTTCTCCTCGCCCGATGCTACTGCTCGCATGGCCGAGCACTTCCGTCTCTTCAAGCCCCTCATTGATTTCATAAACTACTCAATCGAAGAAGAATGAGCATACTTTTCCTTGTCCTCGGACTCGCATGTATACTCTTCGGCGCCAACCTGCTCACCGACGGCGCCTCGGCTTTGGCCAAGCGCTACGGCATCAGTGACCTCGTGATAGGCCTCACTATCGTGGCTTTCGGCACCTCCGCTCCCGAACTCGCCATAAGCATACTCTCAGCTCTCGACGGCAACGCCGGACTCGCCATAGGCAACGTGGTGGGCAGCAACATCTTCAACATCCTCGCCATCATAGGCGTGGTGGCGCTGATAAAGCCCATCCGCGTGGAGCCATCCATCATGACCAACGAGATTCCACTGGTAATCCTCTCGTCGCTGGCCGTGCTGATCTGCGGCAATACAGTGCTGCTCGACGGTTCGGTCGAAAACGTGATCACCCGCAGCATGGGGCTCCTGCTTATCCTCTTCTTCCTCATCTTCATGCGCTACACCTTCTCGATAGCCAAAGACAGCGACCCCGCCGCATCCGACGCTCCCGACGCCCCGATAAAACCGATGCCCCTCTGGAAATCAGCGCTCTTCATCTTCATAGGTCTCGCCGGCCTCGTGGGCGGAGGCGAACTCTTCGTAAACGGCGCATCGGACATCGCCAGGGCTCTCAACGTGAGCGAAGCCGTGATCGGTCTCACAATCGTGGCCATGAGCACCTCATTCCCCGAACTCGCCACCTCGGCCGTGGCCGCCCGCAAAGGCAAACCCGGAATAGCCATCGGCAACGTGATAGGAAGCTGCATTTTCAACGTATTCGCCGTGCTCGGCATCTCCTCGGCCATCACGCCGCTGCCCCTCGGCACGATAGGCAACCTCGACCTCCTGACCCTCACCGGCGCCTCCATCCTCTTCTGGATTTTCGGCTGGTTCTTCAGCAAGCGCACCATCACCCGTCCGGAAGGCGCAGTGATGCTCCTCTGCTACGGCGCCTACATGACCGCCGTGGTTCTCGGGGCTGTGTAAGTTCGCGCGAAATCGCCGCAGAGGTCGGCCACATCATCGTATTTCATTGCAATTCAGGCAATTCTGTACGGACGTGATTTTTCACGTCCACGTCGGCATATTCGCCCGACAAATGCATTTTTGCCGTGGACGTGAAGAATCACGTCCGTACTAAGGTGCTTATATTCTGCTTATTACCACCTCTCCACGCAGAGCAATATGCTGATAAAAAGTTCGGGAGGCGGCCGTCAAGGTCACCTCCCGTCAGTTGAACAAGGTTTGTAGTATAAAATCCTATTGGTTTTCTCTTATATGATCTTATGTAAGATGTTCTACAAAAGCTAAGAATTCAACGAGACTGTCTAACAAGTTTGGGCAGTCTCTTTTTATGGTCTAAACATGCTAAAAAAATAAGGCTTTCATGCTGAAATTCAGCGCGAAAGCCTTTGTCATGTCATAGATTTTCAGTATATTTGTA
>UROS01000165.1 GCA_900549445.1 uncultured Porphyromonadaceae bacterium
GCGCCGCAGCCGCAAAACGCCGCCAGGAGCGTCAGGCCGCGAAAGAAGAAAACCGTCAGCTCCACACTGAAAAGCCAGCCGAAAAACCCGCCGAGACTCCCGCAGCTCCCAAACCGAAGAAAGAAATCCGATACAGTCCCGGCGGATACCGTATCTACGACCGCGACGACCCGCGTTATTACGACGACTTCCGCGCATACTACGGCCTCCCGCCGCTCGACCACAGCGGCTGCGTCTTCGACGATTAAGAGGTAAGACAGAAAGTGTTTGTGCATTAAAAAGGCAGATATGGCACAGCTAAAGTGATGCAAATCAGTAGGGGCGCTATATTTAGCGCCCGCAGAATCAAAACGTATCCCACCCGGAACAAAATGAAGCTGAATGAAAATGTCCGGACTCAGCGGGCGCTAAGTATAGCGCCCCTTCAATATCCTGATTATTAATTGTTTATCGCATTGTTGAGGCATAGTTACTGTCTGCGCTACCCTGGCAAATCTATTCTCTAATCCCCCGGGAACAGATACTGACCTTTGCGGAGTGTGGCGCGGCCGTAAGCTACGGCGTGTTGCGGACACACATGGTAGCAGGCGAGGCAGAACGCGCAGTAAGAACCCCACTCGGGCCGGCGCTCGGCGTTGAACGCGATGTTGGAAAGCGGGCACGCTTTCACGCAGCGTCCGCACGAGATGCAGTCCTCTGTAGCACGGAACCGGCGCGGCGACATGTCGTGGCGCACGAACCACGGATAGATAATCCGGGTTTTTACCCATGCCCACGAACCGGTTACAACATCGTCGGCCGTTTCTTCGCGGCTGATGGCTTCCGCCACGCGGGCTATACGCTCTTCGGCGGCACTGATTTTCCGCGCGGCAAGTTCTGGCGAGTCTACGTCGAAACCTTTCATACACACGTAGTTGTTGGGCATCTGCACGGAGTAGGTGCCGACTGCGGTCCAGCCGCGGCGCGCAATGTCGGCGCGCCACATGCGGTGGGCGAGACCTATGTCGTCGCCGCAGGTGCATACCAGATGGCAGCGCGTCTCGGCAGGCGCGCTGAGCGAGCCGATTACGGTGCGGACGTATGGAGGCACCCCCCACGAGTAGATCGGAAACACAAATATGAGCCTATCGCCGTTTGTTTTCATTTCAGGGCGCATGAAGCGCACCTCCTCGCCGAGGATTTCGCCGAGGCGCCCGGCCACGTGGCGCGAGTTGCCGGTGCCGGAGAACCAGAGTATCATATCGTTACCTGGGTTGCGCCGAAGCCGTATTCGCGGAAGGAGGCGTCCTGCACGTCGTGTCCTTTGTAGCGGTGGTTGAGTTCCTTCAGGAGAGCCTGACGGAGCACGCCTTCACCCTTGCCGTGGATAAACACGATTTTCTGACCCTTTTTCGACAGGTTCACGTCCATCACGCGGCGGAACTCGTCGATCTGCAGGTTGAGCATCTCAGAGTTGGAGAGTCCGGCGGTAGAGTCGATGAGTTCGGTTATGTGGAGGTCTACCTCGATAATACCTGAATCCTTGCGGTGCTTTTTCTCCACCGGTTTGCGGATCTGGCGGTCGGCGTTCTTTTTGGCACGGATGCCCTCTTCGAGGCGCCACGAGTCGATTACGGCAGCGCGGCGCGGAACGTCGTTCTTAACGATGTCGACCGCTATCACCGGTTTGTCGAAATACGGATTGTCGTGGAAGCAGTGCAGCTTGAAGAATTTCGACGTGTCGAGACTTGTCTCCACGATGGCGGGCGATTTGAGAGCGAACTGCCGGTCGGACTTGAATGCGATATACTGCAGTGCTATGCGGTCCATCGCAGGAAGGTCGGCGGTGGTTATCTCTTCGAGCCATAGCTGGATATTGGGTTCCACCATCCCGGAGTAGCGTGTGGTCCACCCTTTGTCCTCGTCGGCGCGGGTGAGGTAGGTGAAATAGAGATAATAGTTCGAGTCGTTGACGAGATATACGTCGTGGGTGGTGGTGTTGAGGTGCTTTATTTCGGCCGGTTCGTAGGCGAGAACCACGTTGAGTTTGTCGCCGCCTTCGGTTTCCGACGTGTCGGGCGCAGGTGCCGGTCTGGCGGATGAAGACTCGGCCCGCGGAGCCGGCGCCGCCGGTGCGGCTGCCGGTTTCGACGGTTTCGGCGCCGGCTGAGATCCGGCTTCAGCCACTACCACGCACTCGCGCAGCAGAACCGGGGTCTCGAACCCGTCGGGTTCTTCCACGAAAGCAATGTTGTTTTCAATCCTTGTTATGCGCCCTCCTCCGACGGAGTTCAGGTAGCGCACGGTATCTCCGATTTTTGCCATAATCTTGTCAGCTGAGTTTTTGTCTGATAAATGATCCTGTGGCGGATTCAGGATTCGCCGCAATTTCTTCGGGAGTGCCTGTCGCCACTATATAACCGCCCTCTTCGCCCCCTTCCGGGCCCATGTCGATAACGTGGTCTGCGGTTTTGATCACGTCGGTGTTATGTTCGATAATCACCACGGTATGGCCAAGCGAGATCAGGCGGTCGAACGCCTTGAGCAGTGTGGCTATGTCGTGGAAATGCAGTCCGGTGGTAGGTTCGTCGAAGATGAACAGAGTCGGAAGTGAAGTCTCCGATGCGAAAAACGACGCGAGTTTCACCCTTTGGTTCTCGCCTCCGGAGAGGGTGGAGGAGTTCTGCCCGATCTTTATGTAGCCGAGCCCCACTTCCTGCAGCGGTTTCAGCCGCTTCACGATTTTCCGCTCTGTCGGTCCCGCGCCTTCCTGAGAGAAAAATTCGATGGCATCGTCGATTGTCATTTCGAGGATGTCGTAGATGTTCTTTCCGCGGTATTCAACCTCGAGTATCTCCTTCTTGAACCGCTTGCCGTGGCATGCCTCGCAGGGAATCACGATGTCGGCCATGAACTGCATCTCGATGGTGATGGTGCCCTCGCCCTTGCACTCCTCGCAGCGGCCCCCCTCGGTGTTGAACGAGAACGATGCCGGCGTGAAGCCCATCTGCTTTGCCGCCTGCTGGTCGGCGAAAAGACGGCGGATTTCGTCGAATGCTTTGAGATACGTGGCGGGATTCGAGCGGGTCGACTTCCCGATAGGGTTCTGGTCGACGAATTCCACAGCCTTTATGCGGCTCAGATCGCCGGCGAGACCGCGGAAAGTGCCTGGCGCATCGACCGCTTCTCCCAGATGTCGGGCCACGGCACGATACAGGATGTCGCGGACAAGCGTGGACTTGCCCGAGCCGCTTTTTCCGGTCACAACCGTCATGATTCCGAGCGGGAATCTGACGTCGATGTTCTTGAGGTTGTGCTGCCGCGCGCCCTTTACCTCAATGAAGTCGCGGCCGCGGCGCCTGACGGCGGGAACGGGAATGGAGAGCTTTCCGGTGAGGTAGCCTGCGGTGAGGCTGTCGGATGCCTCGAGTTTCTCAGGCGTTCCGGCGAATACTATTTTGCCGCCGAGGCTTCCGGCCGCCGGCCCTACGTCGATTATATAGTCGGCGGCACGCATTATCTCTTCGTCGTGCTCCACCACCACGACAGTGTTGCCCAGGTCGCGCAGCTTTTTCAGCACGGCTATGAGACGGCCGGTATCCGACGGATGGAGTCCTATCGAAGGCTCGTCGAGGATATAGAGCGACCCTACGAGCGAGCTTCCGAGCGACGTGGCAAGGTTGATTCTCTGGCTTTCGCCGCCCGATAAAGAGTTGGACATTCTCGACAGGGTGAGGTAGGAGAGACCAACCTCCACGAGGAAGGTAAGGCGGTTGCGTATTTCGGTGAGCAGTCGCGAGGCAATTTTCTGACCGCGTTCGTCGAGCTGCAGGCTGTTGAAGAATTCGAGCATATCGCCCACCGGCATTTCGGTAAGTTCGGTTATGCTTTTGCCCCCGACTTTCACGTATTCCGCCTCCGGTTTCAGGCGCGAGCCGTGGCATACGGGGCAGGCGGTCTTTCCGCGGTAGCGCGCCATCATCACGCGGTACTGTATCTTATACTGGTTTTCGGAAACCATACGGAAGAAGTTGTCGATCGACGGGAACATCTTTCCGGCACCCTCCGGCCCGTGCCAGAGCAGGTCGCGCTCCTTGTCGGTGAGGTCTATGTACGGTTTGTGGATCGGGAACCCGTAGGATGAGGCTACAGATATGAACTCTCTTTTCCATTCGCTCATCTTCTCTCCCCGCCAGGGTGTTATGGCGTCGTCGTAGACCGAAAGTGCCGGATTGGGAACCACGAGTTCCTCGCTTATGCCGAGCACCTTGCCGAAGCCGCCGCACTCGGGGCAGGCGCCGAGAGGATTGTTGAAATTGAACATCATGTCGGTCGGTTCCTCGAAGCGTATGCCGTCGGCCTCGAAGCGAGTGGAGAATTCAATGACCGAAACCGTGGAGTCCGGGTTCCACACGCGGAGTTCCATCACGCCGTCACCCTCGAAAAACGCAGCTTCAGCCGAGTCGGCGAGACGGCTCAGCTCGTCGCCCTCGTGAGCCACGGCAAGGCGGTCGATCAGGAGCGAATAGCCTTCGGCAGAGTCGGGAAGGGTATCCTTGCGGGAGAGGAGGTCTTCGATTTCGAGAAATTCGCCGTCGTGCATCACACGTGAGTAGCCGGCTTTGAGATATACGTCGAGCTGCGAGGCGAAACGCCGCTTCTCGGGCATCACCACCGGGGCGGTCAGAGCAATGCGCGTGCCCTCCGGAAGCTTCATGGCGGCGGATATCACGTCCTCAACGGTGTGTTTCTTCACCTGCACGCCGCTTACCGGAGAGAACGTCTGCCCGATTCGGCCGAACAGCAACGGCAGATAGCCGTAGATTTCCGTCGAGGTTCCCACGGTGCTGCGCGGGTTGCGGGTGTTGACTTTCTGTTCGATTGCGATGGCCGGAGGCAGCCCGAGAATCATGTCGCACTCCGGTTTCGGCATCTTGCCGAGAAACTGGCGCGCGTAGGCGCTCAGGCTTTCAACGTAGCGCCGCTGTCCTTCGGCGTAAAGGGTGTCGAAAGCAAGCGACGATTTGCCGGAAC
>UROS01000166.1 GCA_900549445.1 uncultured Porphyromonadaceae bacterium
GCATTATACATATTTAATATATACGCATTAATATATACGCATTAATATATACGCATTAATATATACACAGCAATCCCCGGGAACCATCAGGGGTCTCCCGGGGATTGGGGGTTATTGTTTATTTTCGTCTCAGCGGGGATATTCGGTTTCCATCTCCATGTAGTGCTGATAGGGATGGTCGCATGCAGGGCAGGTTTTCGGGGGCTCCATGCCTTCGTAGACATATCCGCACACGAGGCATACCCATTTTACAGGATGGTCGCGTTTCCATACAGTGCCTTCCTTGACCTGTTTGAGATAACGGTCGAAGCGGCGGCGGTGGTGTTCCTCGATCTGGGCGATGGCGCGGAAATGGGCGGCGATTTCGGGGAATCCTTCCTCGTCGGCCACTTTGGCGGCGTTGGTGTAGAGTTCAACGCCTTCCACGAGTTCCTCGTGGGCAGCCGTTGCGAGGTTTTCCTCGGTAGTGCCAATCACGCCGGCATCGACAGCGAGGGGTACCTTAACGTTTCCACCCTCGAGAAATTTGAAGAAGACCTTGCCGTGGCGGAATTCGTTGGCGGCAGTGTCGTTAAACACTTTCTGGATGGGGAAATACTGTTCTTTTTCAGCCTGCTGGGCGTAGAAAGTGTATCGTGTATAGGCGGAAGATTCCGCCATATAGGCGATTACGAGATTTTTCTCGGTCTGTGTGCCTTTGATGCTTTTTGTAGCCATAGTTCTTTTGTTTTTGGTAAGTATATCAAAAACAATGGAGGGGCATCAAAAGTTCAGGCCATTGAGTAATCAGATTTTCCTGCCTGCTATGTAGACCTCGCGGATGAGCGGCGAGGTATAGGAATATGGCAGATAGGCGAGCGACGGCATGGGTTCGGTGATGAAGAACGATGCAGTTTTTCCTTCGGTTATCGAACCGGCGATGTCGGACACACCCATGGCAGCGGCGCCGTTGACGGTCACCGCCGAGAGCGCCTCGGCGGGGGTGAGGCGCATGCGTATGCATCCGAGGGCCATGACGAAGCGCATATCGCCGCTGGGCGAGGAGCCGGGATTGTAGTCGGAGGCGAGTGCCACGGGCAGACCGGCCCTGATGGCGTCGCGGGCCGGGGCGTAGGGCATGCCGAGGAAGAAGGAGGCTCCCGGTAGCATGGTAGGGATGGTGTGGCTGCCTCTCAGCGCCTCAATCTCGTCAGCGCCCATCCGCTCGAGGTGGTCGACGGAGAGGGCGCCGTGCCGTACTCCAACCTGCACTCCGCCGGAGTTGGCGAGTTCGTTTGCGTGGATTTTCGGTTTCAGGCCGAAGCGCGCGGCAGCGGTGAGGATGCGGTCGGTCTCTTCTACCGTAAAAAAGCCCTCGTCGCAGAAAACGTCGACGAAATCGGCGAGGCCTTCCGCCGCAACGCGAGGAATCATTTCCGATATTATGAGGTCGACATACTCTTTCTGCCGGCCGGCATACGCACGCCCGACGGCGTGGGCACCGAGGAAGGTGGCGCGCACAATCGCCGGCACCGATTCGCGGATGCGGGCAATCACGCGGAGCATCTTCAGCTCGTCGTCGGTGGTCAGACCGTAGCCGCTCTTTATCTCGATGGCTCCGGTGCCTTTTGCCATTACTTCGCGCACACGAACCATTGCCTGGCGGTAGAGCTCATCCTCCGAGGTTTCGTGGAGCAGGTCGGCGCTGTTGAGAATACCTCCGCCCCGGGCGGCTATCTCCTCATAACTGAGGCCGTTTATTTTGTCGAGGAACTCACCGTCGCGGGTTCCGGCGTAGACTATGTGGGTGTGGGAGTCGCAGAATGCCGGGAGGAGCCAACCTCCGCGGGCGTCGACAATCTCTTCGCCCTGCAGCTGGCGTCCCTCGAGGTAAGACATTTTGCCGAACGACGAGATTCTTCCCCCGTCGTCGACTCTCAGCCAGGCGTCGGCCAGCTCTGCGGGGCGCGATTCCATCTCCGCTCCGGCAAGCCGCTCCACTCCAGGCGGGAGGATACCCCGAATGGAGCCGATGTTGAGTATCAGCATGAGGTGGCGAGGAACTGGATTGACTTTTCGATATAGGGATACATCACGGTGTCGTTGTCGATGAACGGCACTTTGCGGCGGTAGGCGGCATGGATAGCCTCGATCGGCTCCGACGAGCGCTCGGGACGGCGGAAATCAAGCGCCTGGGCGGCGTTGAAAAGCTCGATGGCAAGCACCCGCTCGGTGTTGTTGACCACGCGATAGAGTTTCGTGGCGGAATTGGAGCCCATCGACACGTGGTCTTCCTGACCCTGCGACGAGGGGATGGAATCGCAGCTCGCGGGCCAGCAGAGTCCCTTCGACTGGCTCACTATTGAGGCGGCTGTATACTGCGGAATCATAAATCCGCTGTTGAGACCCGGTTTCGCCACAAGGAACGACGGCAGGCCGCGGTGGCCGGAGATGAGTTTGTAGATGCGGCGCTCGGAGATGTTGGACAGTTCGGAGAGCGCAACGGCGAGAAAATCCATGGGAAGGGCTATCGGCTCGCCGTGGAAGTTGCCCGCCGACACTATGATGTCGTCCTCGGGGAAGATGGTCGGGTTGTCCGTCGGGCTGTTGATTTCGTCCTCGAGCACCGACTTCACGTAGGCGATGGTGTCTTTCGCGGCGCCGTGTACCTGCGGGATGCAGCGGAACGAGTAGGGATCCTGAACATGGACTTTCGGCCGCGCTATCAGTTCGCTGCCTTTGAGGAGCTCTCGGAAGCGGGCGGCGGTTTCGATCTGTCCGCGGTGGTGGCGCACCTCGTTGACCTGAGGCCCGAATGGGTCGATGCGGCCGTCGAAGGCTTCGAGCGACATTGCTGCTATCTCGTCGGCCTGACGGCTCAGGCGCATGGCTTTGAGCAAAGACCATACGCCGAAAGCGCTCATGAACTGTGTGCCGTTGAGAAGCGCCAGCCCCTCTTTCGACATCAGCGTGACAGGCTCCCAGCCCATTTCGGCAAGCACATCGGCTGCGGGACGCCGTTCGCCTCTGTATTCGACCTCGCCGAGTCCGAGAAGCGGAAGCGACATATTGGCGAGCGGCGCGAGGTCGCCGGACGCGCCGAGCGAGCCTTGCTGGAACACTACGGGGAGAATGTCGTTGTTGAAAAAGTCGATGAGGCGCTGTACGGTCTTGAGCTGCACGCCCGAGTTGCCGTAGCTGAGCGACTGAATCTTGAGCAGGAGCATAAGCTTGACAATGCGGTCGGGCACACGTTCGCCGGTGCCGCACGAGTGCGACATCACGAGGTTTTTCTGGAGCTGCGAGAGGTCTTTCCTGCCGATGGAGATGTTGCAGAGCGAGCCGAAGCCGGTGGTAATGCCGTAGATCGGTTCCTGCTGTGTCTCCATCTTGTGGTCGAGGAAGTTGCGGCATCGGGTTATGCGGCTGACGGCGTCGTCGGAGAGGTCGATGCGGATATTTTTGTTGAGAATGTCGCCGACTCGCTCAATCGTGAGGCGATCGGCCGAAATATGATGGATTTCCATAAAAATAACTGCTGATACGGATGTTACTGTCTGAGGGCTTCTTCAATTATAGAATCGTCGGCAATGTTGGGGAGGGTCACTTTCAGACCGGGGGTACGCTCCATTTCGCGGCGGATGGCGTCGATGGCGCCCTTGTTGCGCGCCCAGCTGCGGCGGGCAATGCCGTTGTTGACGTCCCAGAGGAGCATTTCGGAGATGTGGCGCGCCGAGTCGTCGGAGCCGTCTATCACCATTCCGAAGCCGCCGTTTATCACTTCGCCCCAGCCTACTCCGCCGCCGTTGTGGATCGACACCCAGGTGGCGCCGCGGAAGGAGTCGCCGATCACGTTCTGCACGGCCATGTCGGCGGTATACTGCGAGCCGTCGTAGATGTTGGAGGTCTCGCGGTAGGGGGAGTCGGTTCCCGACACGTCGTGATGGTCGCGGCCCAGCACAACCGGAGCGCTGATTTCGCCGCGGCGGATGGCGTCGTTGAAAGCGAGAGCAATCTTAGTGCGGCCCTCGGCGTCGGCATAAAGGATACGGGCCTGAGAGCCTACCACGAGGTGGTTCTTGCCGGCCTCCTTGATCCAGTGGATGTTGTCGTCGAGTTGGCCTGTGATGTCGGCGGGAGCGTTTTTGCGGATCTCTTCAAGCACTTCGGCGGCTATGCGGTCGGTAGTGGCGAGATCGTCCGGATTGCCCGAGGTGCACACCCAGCGGAAGGGACCGAAACCGTAGTCGAAGAAGAGCGGCCCCATGATGTCCTGTACGTAGGATGGATAGCGGAACTTGCCGTCGGCGGTCAGCACGTCGGCTCCGGCACGCGACGATTCGAGCAGGAAGGCGTTGCCGTAGTCGAAGAAATACATTCCGCGGTCGGCAAGCTTGTTGATGGCAGCCACCTGGCGGCGGAGCGACTCCTGCACTTTCTCCTTGAAGAGTGCCGGATTCTCGGCCATCATGGCCTTCGACTCCTCGAAAGTCAGACCGGCAGGGTAATATCCGCCTGCCCAGGGGTTGTGGAGGGAGGTCTGGTCGGAACCAAGCTCAACGTCGACACCGTCGGCGGCGAGCCGCTCCCAGAGGACGACCACGTTGCCCTGGTAGGCGAGCGAAACGGCCTCGCGCTTTGTGCGGGCTTCGGCGGCACGGGCAATGAGCGCGTCGAGATCGGTATATACTTCATCTACCCATCCCTGCGAGCGGCGTTTCTCAACCGCCTGCGGGTTGATTTCTGCGGTGATCGACACAACACCGGAGATGTTGCCTGCCTTGGGCTGCGCTCCCGACATTCCGCCGAGTCCGGCAGTGACGAACAGCATTCCGCCAAGGTCTTTTCTTCCCGGCTTCAGGTGCTTGCGGCCGGCGTTGAGCACCGTGATGGTGGTGCCGTGGACAATTCCCTGCGGGCCTATATACATATATGAACCTGCAGTCATCTGCCCGTACTGCGACACGCCCATAGCGTTGAAGCGCTCCCAGTCGTCCTGACTGGAATAGTTTGGAATGACCATACCGTTGGTC
>UROS01000167.1 GCA_900549445.1 uncultured Porphyromonadaceae bacterium
CAGATGTGTATAAGAGACAGCTATTATTCCTGACAGCATGTTTGCTATACCGACATTCTCTGCACCAGGATTCCCAGCAAGATTTTACCCAAATACACAGTATTATAAGCCTTATGAAAGTGCGGCCCTTAAAATCCCGTCATTATCACTTATCCCGGGGCAGTCGGATTTATATGGTTGGAGTAATGGTTCAATTATGGCGGCAGGGACAGAAATGGATATGCCCGGATTGATGCATATACACAATGGCACCATTGGAGCCTTCCAAAATTATGAGAAGATAAGCCTTTACTTGGGAGCAGAAGCGAATAAGTATGGATTTTATCAAGGGTTACATACCCAATACGGCCTAACGGGAAATTTATCTTATTACCTTTCTCCACATTTATCTTTTACGGCCTATGGAACTTATTATTTCGGAGCACCACCTACTATGAACGGCGGCTTGCCTATGTCGCCCGGTATGCTGGGATATTATAAACGGTCAACATTCGGTGGCTATTTAAATTACCGAATCAACGATAAGTCTGGCATATTGGTTGGAGGACAAGCTGTTCAACAAACAGGAACACAAATATACCGATTCGAGCCTGTAGTTACCCCTTATTTTAAGGTTGGAAAAGTTGTCATCGGTTTACCTGTCGGTCAGATGCTTAACGGAATTATTCGAGAACAAACCGAAAGAAGGAGAAACAACAAACATTATCAAATACCACCCCCCAAACGATAATTCGTTTGTCTAATCGTTCAATCGGTTGATGCTTTGGGGTTATTACTGTCTGCTGTAGCTTACAGACAGCGTTGCGCCGTCGAGAAACCGGTTGGCGGGATCTGCCAGAAACTTACATAGCCGTGCAACGTCATCGGGACAAGCCTCTCTGCCGCTGTGCGGCCTGTTGTGTGTCAGTGTTATGCTACATTTGTAATCGCTCCCATATTCGCCTACTGTAAGGGTTTGGGACTCGGGGTGATAAAGAATTACAACATCAAGGCCGTCCCACACTTTTGCCGCATTTTGAATAAAATTCCCCGGATTTGACATTTCCTCTTCCGAGGCGGGGTAAAAACGTGAGCCGTTTTGTTGGGCAAACGATGCAGACGCTTTCAGGTCAGTGTCGCAGAACGCCACTTTGCACCCGGCATTGCGAAATTCCGTCACTATAGCCTTACGCAAATCTGCTTTTTCAGCAGCAACAAACACTTTGAGTTCCGGATATGAAGGGGAGTGGCGGATTTGGGGCGACGATAGTTTGCGATGTCTGCCGCTTAGTTTTCCAGAGCGGTATTCCTCCATTTTATTTTCGAGATAATTATCAGCCATTTTCAATATGTTTTATCAGTGCAAAATTACCAATTTTAAAGAATAAACCGTAACTTTGCGCAAAACAAACCGTATATGAGAATATTCTCCAGCATAATATTCGCCCTTGCCGTAGCCGTTCCGGCGCTTACGGTGAGTGCTGCCATTTCCGAATCGGAAGTTTCCGAGGCAGTTGCCGCCGCTAAGAAATCGCCCTCCAACCGCGCTCTCAACTTCGCAGCAGGAAACGCCCTGAAGGAAGCAGGACGCTATCGCGAGTCAATCCCTTTTTATCTCAAGGCAAACAACACCGCCAATCTTAAACTTGCCGAGGTTTATTTTCAGCTCTATGACTTCGACCGCGCTCAGGAGTATCTCGATAAATATGTAGCCAAACGGTCTAAGGCTGAAGCAGCAGCCGACGCCAACTTTCTTCCGTCGGGAGCAGTGGAGCCGGTTGACTGGACTGACTATCTCGCAGAGCGAATACTTACCGGGCGATCAATGCTCGACCGGGTTGAAAAGGTGCAGATAATAGACAGTGTCAACGTTCCTTTTACAGACTTCTACCGGGCTATCCGTCTTGCCGCGCCTGCCGGGTCACTTCTGTCGGGCGAACAGATTGAAAATATTGTTGAACCGGAATGGCTGCGTCAGCACAGCGTGGAGCAGTTCAGCGATGCGGCCTACGTAAGCGAAAACGGCGACGACGTAATCTGGGTCGGATCCGATGCCAACGGTGACCGTTCCACTATGTATGAGTCGGTGCGCCTTGTAGGTGGAAAATGGGACAATCCGGTGAAACTTTTCGACTATAATTCGATATTCGGCGAAGATTCCGGCTCGTGGATTGACTTTCCATTCCTTATGAGCGACGGAGTGACGCTATATTTCGCCGCCGACGGCGACAAATCGCTCGGAGGCCTCGATATATTCATTTCACGGCGCGACGAAGACGGTTTCCTCCAACCGTCCAACATAGGCATGCCCTACAACTCACCCGACAACGACTACCTGTATGCCATCGATGAGGTAACGGGTACCGGCTGGTGGGTCACTGACCGCAATCATCTCGGCGACTCCGTGACGATTTACACGTTTATCCCGCAGGATCTGCGTATTAACTACCCCGTCGATACTCCCGATCTCGCTTCGTATGCCCGGGTCAGTTCCATAAAGTCTACCTGGCAGGAAGGTAAGGACTACGCCGACGTGCGCGCCCGGATTGAGGCGCTCGCCGGAAGCGGAAAGAGCCGCAGCCGGGAGAAATTCGCCTTTGCTATTCCCGGCGGAAGAATTTATACGAAACTCGAAGATTTTAATAGCGACGATGCCCGTCAGGCATTTGTCCACTATCTCGTGGAGCAGAAAAAATTCAACCTCGACCGCGAAAAGCTCGCATCGCTCCGTCTCTCTTATCACCGCGGCGACACCTCGGTGGCCGACGAGATCCGCAGCCTCGAGCGCGAGATAGAGCGGCAGCGCTCAGAACTCCGCAAGGAAGCCAACGGTGTGATTGAACTTGAAACAGGTAAATGATCCGTTTTTATACGAAATAAACCAATTTTTTAAAATTCAGATATGGAATTAACAATCATTCTCCTCGTCATAGCGGCGATAGTACTGCTATGTGTGTTTTTCTACTACGTGCCGTTCTTCTTATGGATTTCAGCCCGGGTCAGCGGTGTGAGAATTTCGCTCATGCAGCTGTTTCTGATGCGTATTCGTCAGGTTCCCGCTACGGTGATAGTGCGTGCGCTCATAGAAGCCCACAAAGCCGGTCTGAACGATGTGACCCGCGATGAACTCGAAGCCCACTACCTCGCAGGCGGCAACGTTGAGAAGGTGGTTCATGCGCTCGTTTCAGCGTCGAAAGCCAACATTGACCTCGGCTTCAAGATGGCCACTGCCATTGATCTCGCCGGCCGCGATGTCTTCCAGGCTGTGCAGATGTCGGTCAATCCAAAAGTGATTGAGACACCCCACGTGACAGCCGTGGCAAAAGACGGTATCCAGCTGATTGCAATCGCACGTGTAACGGTTCGCGCCAATATCCGGCAGCTCGTAGGCGGCGCAGGCGAAGACACCGTGCTTGCCCGAGTAGGCGAAGGCATCGTATCGTCGATCGGTTCGAGCGCCAGCCACAAGGAAGTGCTCGAAAACCCCGATAATATTTCCAAAGTGGTGCTCCGTAAGGGTCTCGACGCCGGAACTGCATTCGAAATTCTGTCAATTGATATAGCCGACATCGACATAGGCAAAAATATCGGCGCAGCTCTGCAGATTGACCAGGCTCAGGCCGACAAGAACATTGCTCAGGCTAAGGCTGAAGAGCGCCGCGCCATGGCAATCGCACTCGAACAGGAGATGAAAGCCAAGGCACAGGAAGCGCGCGCAAAAGTTATCGAGGCCGAAGCTGAACTCCCGCGTGCAATGGCCCAGGCTTTCTTAAACGGAAACCTCGGCGTGATGGATTACTATCGCCTTAAAAACATGGAGGCTGACACTTCCATGCGCAATAACATAGCAAATCCTCCCGTATCCGACAAGTAAAGCTATGCTTCGGGAAATAATATCATCAACACGAAACTATAATTTCCACTCTCATACCCAGTTCTGCGACGGCCGCGCCTCCATATCCGTTATGGCGGAAGCGGTCGCCGCCGCAGGATTCACCCACTGGGGATTTACGCCTCACTCGATAGCTCCGATGCCAACGTCGTGCAATATGCACGACGCAGACTTGCCGCTTTATCTCGCTGAAATGAACAGGATAAAGGAGCAATACCGTGGCACGGTCTGCTTTTACACTTCGATGGAAATCGACTATCTCGGCTCCGGCTGGGGCGCGGCAAGCGGAGTTTTCGACGGCATTCCACTCGATTATCGTCTCAGTTCAGTACATTTTATTCCGTCGCTCAAAACCGGCGAAGAGGTCGACGTCGACGGGCGGCCTGAAGCTTTCGTAAAAAAGATGCATGAGCATTTCGACGGTAATATCCGTTATGTGGTCGATACCTTCTATGCACGCTCAAAACAGATGCTTCAGGAAGGGAAATTCGACATAATCGGACATTTTGACAAAATCGGTTTCAACGCTTCTGTTTTCAGTCCCGGCATTGAGGATGAGCCGTGGTACCGCCGCCACATAACCGATATGACCGATCTCATAATCTCGTCGGGTGTGATAGCTGAAATCAATACGAAAGCTTATATTCAGTCGCAGCGTCTCTTTCCGTCGCCGCAGTTCTGGAAACCGTTGATTGAGGCCCGGGTGCCTCTGATGGTGAATTCTGATGCCCATTACCCGGATCGTATCAATTCCGGACGGCCCGAAACCTTTGCGCTGCTCGAGAAAGCGGGATATCCGGTGCCATGCTGACAGATCCGGTTCCCGCTTAAATAAAAAAGCGCCCTCTGCTCACGCAGCTGACGCTCGGAATAATAATCATCAATTCTAATTATCGGTCTCTTATTTTCTCAAATACACACCGACAACGCAACTGTCGCCTTTGCATCCCCGCCATCCCCTTGCATATAGGAGAGACTTGTCGAGGAGGGAGGCTTCGGATTGTTGCCGAAGCCAGGGAGGCGGGAGATGCCTCCGGCGGAATATCAGTCAAAGTAGAGAGTTATGAGATTAATGATTCTTATTTTGAGATTATGGAAAAATGATTGTTATGAACTATGGTACTTACAACTTCAAAATAT
>UROS01000168.1 GCA_900549445.1 uncultured Porphyromonadaceae bacterium
ATACTGATATAACTGATTGAGTGTCAATGTACGGACGTGATTCTTCACGTCCACGGTGAATAAACATTTTTACAGAAAAAACGAATGCTTTCACACGTGTCTTTCGCAGTGGACGTAAAGAATTACGTCCGTACAATACGCAGGTTATCAGCGCGTTGCTTAACGGGGATATTGCTCCTCCAGATTCATTAGATTCGCTATCCGTGGTTTTAAATGAACGAACCGCGCGCACCGGCGTGAAACTTTTTACAAAACGCTTGCAAATTCCAACTTTACGTAGTAACTTTGCGCCACCAAAAACAAACCTTTTTCCCATGGCTCGAATGGTGGAATGGTAGACACGAGGGACTTAAAATCCCTTGGCCATTGCGGCTGTGCGGGTTCGAGTCCCGCTTCGAGCACCATACAAAGTCCTCTGATTGACTGCAGCTTACAGCAATCGGAGGCTTTTATTTAAATTTATGACTATGGCCTTCAAATTCTTAACTTCATTCATTGCTACTGCTGTCGCAGCATTGCTTACGCTCACCTCCTGCTCCGCAAAATCGTCGGGCAACAAGAATTCAAATTCTGAAAAACCGGAAAACACCGACGCCGTGGTGTGCTACTACTCCGCTACCGGCAACACTGCGGGAGCCGCTAAACGTCTGGCAGATCTCATAGGTGCCGACCTCATCGAGATAGAACCGGAGCAGGTATATACCACTGCCGACCTCAACTGGCGCGACTCCACAAGCCGCAGTTCCGTAGAGATGCACGATCCGGCCTCGCGTCCCGCACTTAAAAATCCGGGAGCAGATCTGAGCAAATACCGCGTAGTTTTCATCGGCTATCCCAACTGGTGGAACACAGCCCCTCGCATAATCAATTCATTCATTGAATCAGTCGACCTGAAAAACAAGGTTGTGGTTCCGTTCATGACCTCCGGCGGCAGCTCTATCGAACAAAGCGAGAAAGACCTTTCTGCAGCCTATCCCTCAATAAAATGGGGTAACGGACTTCTTATGAACGACGTTACAGACCGTCAGATTCTTGACTGGGCTTCTATGGTTGAAGCCGAACTTTGAGGAACTCTTTGTGTTTTAACTGAAACACAGCTATATTTGCATTTCAGAAACAACGAAACAAATGGCAGTTATTCTTAACATAGAGACATCGACTGAAGTTTGCTCGGCCGCGCTTACAGCCGAAGGAATGGTGCTTGCCCACCGCGAGGATATGGACGGGCGAAACCATGCCGCCCTGCTGAGCGATTTCATAAAACATTGTCTCGACTATGCCCGGTCAAAAGAAATTGACATCGAAGCCGTAGCGGTGAGCATGGGGCCCGGAAGCTATACCGGACTGCGCATAGGGCTTTCCGAGGGCAAAGGACTCGCCTATGCACTCAATGTGCCGCTTATCGGAGTAAATACTCTTGAACTGCTCACAACTACAGTGATGTTCGAACAGGAAATTGATGGCACTGAACTTTTCGCCCCGATGATCGATGCTCGGCGCATGGAGGTCTACACTGCTGTATACAATATGGCTCTTGAACAGATCCTTCCGCAGCAGCCCCTCATTCTCGACACCGGTTCATATGCCGGTCTGCTCGAAAGCAACCGCGTGCTGTTCTTCGGAAACGGAAGCGATAAAGCGCGCAGCGTCATCACAAGCCCGAATGCCGTTTTCATCCCCGACGTGAAGCCGCTCGCTGTAAATATGCTTGCGCTTGCCGAGCGCTCGTATGCCCGCCGTGAGTTCCTCGACCTTGCCTACTCTACTCCAAACTATATCAAAGACTTTCAGGCCACAAAACCCAAAAACAGCATACTAAATGTATAACAACCAGAATCAGCCGCCTTTCAACAACGGCGGCAACCAGTACAACAAGAACGGGTATCGTCCCCAGCCCCCGTTTGGGTTCGACGAAAATGCCTACTATGCCGCAAACGACATGTTTGCCGAAGGCCCTACAGGCAAAAGCCGTGGTGTAGCGGCGTTGCTTGCCATTTTCCTCGGCTCTATCGGAATCCAGTACTTCTATCTCGGAAAGACCACTCCCGGAATCATTTTCCTAATCGGCGGTCTCTGCTCCTGCGGTTCCATTACCGGAATTCTGTCGCTCATCCAGGGCATACTTATGCTCTGCCAGAGCAACTATGAGTTCACCAACAAGTATGTCTGTACCCAAAGCAGCTTCCCGCTGTTCTGATTTCCCTCCAAATCATATTTCCTTTCTAAGGCGGGCCACCGGAAAACCGAGACGCTCGCGATATTTTGCCACGGTGCGCCGCGCTATATCGTAGCCGCGCCCGTGGAGCTGTGCTGTGATGGCATCATCGCTCAGCGGATGCTTTCTGTCTTCATTTTCTACTATATTCTTTATTTCCGCAATCACCTTGCGCACTGAAGATTCCTCATCGTCACTCCCTGCGCTGTCGTTGAAAAAGAACTTCAGCGGATATATGCCGTAGGGAGTAGACACATATTTACCGGCAGCAGCACGCGATATCACCGAGATATCCAATCCGGTATCGGCGGCTATATCGCGCAAACGCATCGGCCGCAGCCGCGTCTCGTCGTCGGTAAGAAAAAAATCGCGCTGCCGTTTCAATATCGAATTCATGACACTGTAAAGCGTGTTCTGACGCAGCCTGAGCATCGAGATGAAATCCGACGCCTCATCGCGCTTACGCCTTACAAAAGCAGCTGCGTCGCGCTCGCGGGCATTAAGTTTCTTGTCGTCCGATGTTGCCGCAAACGTCTCCTCTATGCAGAGTTCCGGAATGGAGTTCAGGAGCGACAGCGTGAGACTGTCGCCATCGGCTTCCACCGAAAAATCGGGCACTATATGGCGCACCCGGTCATCCTCGCTGTCCGCGAAGGCGCTTCCCGGCTTAGGGTCGAGCGTGCGGATTATTTCAATGGCATCCTGCAACTCACGACGCGATATGCCGAGAGCCGACATAAGCCTGTCGTAGTGTTTGAGTGAAAAAAGGTCGAAATAGTCTGCCACGATCTCCTCTGCGAGCTTCACCCCGGGAGTGGCATGGCGGCGCCTCAGCTGCAGCAGCAGGCAGTCGCGCAAATCTATGGCACCGATGCCGGCTGGTTCGAGCGATCTCACTGCGTCGTAAAGCCGCCTGACATCTTTCTCGTCCACCTCAAGCCCCTGGCGGAACTCAAGGTCTTCGATAATGGCCGGGAGGGTGCGCGTAAGGTATCCGTTGTCGTCAATATTCCCCGCTATATAATCTGCAATGCGCAGGTCTGATGCGCTCAGACCCAGCTCGGCGAGCTGCGAGGTGAGATGCTCCATAAGCGAACTGCCTCCGGCTGCCGCCTCCGGCTCGCGCCACGTGTCGGAAGCGCTGTGGTTGCGTGCTTCCAGCCGGTACGACGGAATCTCGTCCTCGTCGCGGTAATCGGCGAGCTGAAGCTGCTCGGCACTTTCGTTGAAACTGTCTCCCTCCGTTTCTGCTCCCGTGCCGTCGGCCACTGCAAGCGCAGGATTGTCGTCGAGTTCGTGACGCACCTCCTCCTCGAGTTCCGGGCCGTTCATTTCGAGCACACGGCCGTAACGTATCTGCAACGGCGACAGTTTCTGCTGCAGCCGCTGGCGCGTTGTAAGTTTCAGTGAGTTATTACTGTTCATTGAAAAATGCTACTTCTTGGAAATAACGGCAAATCAGTGTTCCGGGTTTAATGCCGACCGAAGGAATCATGGGCCGGCCGAGCAATTCGTCGAGTATGAAACCGGGAATGTCGCCGCCGGCGTGAACCGTACACACGGCTCCGCCGCCAAGACGGGGATTGATTTCCATAAGCATAAGGAATTGCGGCGATGCCTTAGGTGCGAGAAACTGGATAGTCAGCGCCCCGCGAAGTCCGAGACGGGTTATGGCTTCTTCCGATGCGGCCACGAGTTCCGGAGAATCGATCGTCTCCGTTCGTACGACTTCACCGCCGAGCACTTCGAGACGACGGCGCGGACTGACGCACATCACTCTGCCGTCGGCAGCCACGTAGCAGTCTACGGTATACTCGTCGCGGTCAGCTATATAGTCCTGGAGCAGAAATTCGTCGCGCCGGGCTATGATCCGGCGGAAATCATTGATAGTCTCTATTATCTCTATTCCGCGCGAATAGGTTCCATAGCGGGGCTTGGCTATAAGCGGGAAACGCGGACGCCCGGAACGGTAAGTCGACGGTATCGGCAGACCGGCATCCTCGAAAGCGCGGGCCGAGTCTATTTTATCGAAAAGAGTATCGGCCATAGCTGAACCCACCACCGGTGCCGAAGCATCGGAATATCGCTCGACATATCTGGCGGCCACGCCGATTGCCGGATCGACAAACGGTATGAGAAGATCGATGGAGTAAAGTTCAACAATAGCGTGGATGTGCTCCACCACGTCGGGTGCGTTGAACTTCCGTCCCACTATCACCTTGGCAAGTTCTGCCACCGGAACCTCTGCATGAAGTTCATAACTGTAGAGATTCAGCTTTATGCCGCGGCGCTCTGCCGAAGCAATGAATTTCCGGGCCATCGACACCCTTTTGGCGCCTCCGAGAAATAATATATTGACGCTATGATCCGGTCTGTTCGGTACTCGCATTGACATATAAACGTGTTCAGAGTAGTTTTTTAAGATAATACTGATAGAGATGCCCGTCGGCCGACTGATGGGTAAGATTCATACGCGAATCGGTCAGTGAGTTGATGGTAAGGACGTTTACCGCACCGGCTTCGAGATGGAACACGTCGGCAGGGCGATAGATTCCGGGCGACTGACTGTCGTCGTTGAAAGCCGTGAAATCCAGCAGCAGGCGATTACCCTCCTGTCGCCACGCTCCGTATGCCAGACAGTTGACATCATGGGGATATACGGCGGAAAGACTGACTACATTGCTTTGAAAAGCCCACGAGGCAATCTGCAGCCCTTCAGGGCCGGAATAAATGTCGAGATCCAAGCCGTCGCACGTGATTTTTTCCACCCGCCAGCGCCCGAACCAAGGGC
>UROS01000169.1 GCA_900549445.1 uncultured Porphyromonadaceae bacterium
CATCGTTGCCGGGCTTGGCGTCGGTGATCCTGAACTCGCCGGCGGGGCCGGTGGTCACGATGATCGACTGGCTGTTGAGCATCACGGTCGCGCCATCCACCGGCGCTCCTGTGTTGGAGTCGACAACAGTACCGGCTACGCCCGTCTTCTGGGCAAGCGACGGCAGTACCGCCGTCAGCAAAAGTAGCAGAAACAGTTTAAATCTCATAAATGTCAGATATATTAATGTTAATTTTGAAATATTCTCTACGTTATATTCTGAAAAACTGTAAGAACTGTACTACACATCAAAAACACGGTCGCGTTACGGTAGAGAGTTCTGCGATCGTGCTGTCATAGTAATTAGTGCCAAATATAAGATAAATATTCCGAATATTCCATATTTTTAACAAAAAATCTGAAAAGTGGCCGGAAAAAAGTGACCGGGTCTGCAGAGCGCCTCCCATCGGATTATCCTGTGTTTTCCTCTTTTCTCAGAAAAATTTTTCCCACGGCTCGAAAAAAGCGACATTATCGCAATGGTCTCCGGAATTTCGTGTATTATCTTTGCATCGTGGTTCACAACCGCGGTGTGAATCCGGCCTTTTATTAATCTCTAAAAGTTCATATTAAAAATGGAAAAACACAATGAAGAAGAAAATGTTACTGCTGCCTCTGCCGGAGCTGAAGATGCACCGGCCGCTGAACTGGCGGTTGCCGCTTCCGCAGAAAATGCTCAGGGGGATGGACTGGATGCTGACAGCTCTCTCCGGGGCGGCTCTGACGGCGAAGAAAATCCTCTCGTCGCTGAAGAATTTCGCGGAGAGTCTCCCCGAGTGGATAAGGGAGCCGCTCCTCAGAATTCTGAAGATGGCGCTGGAGCCGTCGGATCTCAGCAGTCCGACTCAGACTCCGGACGTCTGCTCAGGCTCATAGAGAGCGATCCCCGCGTCGGGCGCCTTGTCGCCTCGATTCTGAGCGGCGAGGAACCCGACGACGCAATCCGCCGCCTTGCCCGTGAGGTCTCCTCCTCAGCCGCCCGGCCGCTCTGCGCTCCCGGCACCTTTGAACTCAACCGTATCGACCCCGGTATTTCTCTTGCCGGGGCTGATGATCCCGAAACTGCCAGGGTGCTCAGCAATCCCCGCCGCAGCGTATGGCCCGACTGACCCGGTTATCCTATCTGAATCCTATGAAAGACACACACTTGAAAAACCATTTCTTAAAACTCTGAAAAACAATGAAGAAAATTGAAAACAGCGCTCCTGCTGTACCTGTAGCCGAAACCCGCATCTTTTGCGCCGAAAACATCGTGAAAATCATCCTCGTGCTCATAGCCATGCTTCTATGGTCGCTCGGCGCCGAGGCTCTCGACGGCTTCCAGACCGCTTCGCTCGCCATGGCCGGTCTCATTCCCGTAGCCGGCCCGATGACAACCGCCGTGGCCAATGAGCATGCGAAGGGGTTGCTCCGCAACGACATCGACAGCCGGATTGTGAAAATCCGTCCCTCATCAACTCCTATCGACCAGATTTCGCGTATGGGAGCTGCCCGTAAGGCTGCCTCGATGCAAGTGGAATATTACTCCGTCGACACAAAGTCGGGCGAAAGCACCGTGGCTGAAGATGTTGCCGAAATAGAATATACCGGAGGTTACGCCATAACCATTCCCTGCAGGGACGCCCGTCTTTTCGCTCCCTCCGAAACCGTGCTCTTCCCCTCGGTGAAACTTGCTGAGACTGAATACCTTGTAGGCTACGTAGATAAGGTCGACACAGCCCTCCATATTATTCCCGTCAACCCGATTCTCCTTGATGGCGACGGGATGATACCCGCTATGAAGGCCGGTACCCCCATCGTCAGAATGGGTCGCGCCGCCGGCGAGCTCGACGTGCAGACTCCCCAGTTCAACTCTCTTCCTCAGAAGAGCGGAAACTTCTGCCAGATTTTCAAAACCCAGATAGAGCAGTCTACCCTACAGCGGATCGCCGACAAGGAAGTGGGATGGAATTTCTCCGATCAGGAAGAAGTGGCGATTATCGACATGCGCCTCTGCATGGAGAAGAGTTTCCTTTTCGGCGTCAGAACGCGCACCCGCTCCATCGAGAAGGATGAGGATATATGGCTTACCGGAGGAATATGGGGGCAGGCAGGCCGTCAGCTCAACTATACCAAGGGCAAGTTCGGGGGCGATACCTTTATGGAGCTCATGCGTCAGTCGTTCACCCGCAATGCAGGCTCAACCCGTAAGGTGCTCGTGGGCGGTTCGGAACTCATAAGTGCTCTGAGCTCTCTGCCGGTCGACCGCGTGGCCTCTCCTTCCGACGAGAAAACTGTCTGGGGCATGGATTTCCACCTTCTCACCTCGAATTTCGGTTCGCTCTACGTGATTCATTCCGAAATATTCGATCTCTGCGGCCGTCCTGCCGACGGTATGGTGATTGATCCTGAATATCTTACCAAGTATGTCCACATTCCCTTCTCCGCCGAGCGTCTCAGTCTCAAAGAGAGCGGTCAGCGCAACTCCGATGCCGTGGTCATGACCGAGGCAAGTTGCCTTGTATTGCGCCATCCCTCATCCCACCTCCGCATAGTGGGCGAGTAATCCGCCTGAGTTGCACTTAGTGTATATCAGTTGAATATCAGTTTGTTATAGTATGGGCGTCATTCTTTACGTCCGCCGCGAATTCTCATTCATCAGGTTCCGCGCGGGGTTAATTATTGTTAACCCCGCGCGTTTGTCTTGTCCGCTGCCGCAGGATTGAGTAACTTTGCATCCGAAATCAAAAAAGTGGACAAATTTGGCTGCTTGCAACCACTTCCAAAAAAATGCTAAAACCGCCGTCGGGCAGTGCGCTCCTGTGCTGCCGTGACGTAGTTCCGGACGATGCCGCTATTTTTTTGGAAATGTTGAAGCAACCCCACTCTTGGCCGCTTTGACATTATTTTTTTGCTCCGAACGAAAATGAACAACAACAAAACCTATCTCTTCACCTCGGAATCCGTTTCCGAGGGACACCCCGACAAAGTAGCCGACCAGATCTCCGACTCTGTGCTCGACTATTTTCTTGCCTACGACCCGCATTCGAAGGTAGCTTGCGAAACCCTCGTCACAACCGGTCAGGTCGTGATTGCCGGTGAGGTAAAAAGCGAAGCTTATATCGACCTCATGGAGGTGACCCGCGACGTAATCAAGCGCATCGGCTACGACCGCAGCGAACTTAAGTTCGACGCCGAGGCCTGCGGTGTGCTCAACGCTCTCCACGAGCAGAGCGCCGACATTAACCGCGGTGTGGATCGCAGCGAAACCGACCGCTCCGCCCAGGGCGCCGGCGACCAGGGTATGATGTTCGGCTATGCATGCGACGAAACCGACAATTTCATGCCTCTCACCATAGATCTCAGCCACCGCCTGTTGCTCGAACTTGCCGCCATACGCCGCGAGGGGAAGGAGATGGTCTATACCGAAGCAGGTGCAACCCGCACTTACCTCCGTCCCGACTCAAAAAGTCAGGTTACGGTAGAATACAATGCCGACGGCACTCCCCGCCGCGTCGACACAATCGTAATATCCACCCAGCACGATGAGTTCATAACTCCCGGCAGCGGTCTCACCCAGGAGCTGGCCGACGAAAAAATGCGCTCCAGAATTGAGGCCGATGTGCGACGGGTGCTCATTCCCCGCGTAAAGGCCCAGCTCACGCCCGACATCGCCGCAATGATCGGCGACGACGTGAAGATTCTCGTCAATCCTACCGGTAAATTCGTTATCGGCGGCCCCCACGGCGATACCGGCCTGACTGGCCGTAAGATAATTGTGGATACCTACGGCGGACGCGGCGCTCACGGCGGTGGCGCTTTCTCCGGAAAAGACCCCTCGAAGGTTGACCGTTCGGCTGCTTATGCCGCTCGCCATATAGCCAAAAATCTCGTGGCGGCCGGCGTTGCCTCCGAAGCGCTTGTGCAGGTAGCCTACGCTATCGGCGTGGCACAGCCAGTCAGCCTTTGCGTCGACACCCGAGGCACGGCTAAAGTAAACCTTTCCGACGGCGAGATTGCCGACATCGTAAAAGGTATGAAATGTTTCGACATGACCCCTTATGCCATTGAAACCCGCTTCGACCTGCGCAAACCTATCTACAGCGAGACTGCCGCCTACGGCCACATGGGACGCAAACCTCAGACCGTGACAAAGCATTTCCACTCCCGCTACTCGGGCGACCGCGATATCACCGTCCGCCTCTTCGCATGGGAAGAACTCGACTGCGTGCCTCAGGTAAAACAGGCCTTCGGCCTCTGATAATCCCGGACATTCTCTTAAATTACATAATAAAAACCGGCGGCACGAGATTAGCTCGTGCCGCCGGTTTTATTTGCCGGTCTGATACGTGTTAAAAAATGTTGGGAAGAGGATGTGTTTGCGTATGTCGACAAATTTCTTTATATTTGCACAAAATATTGGCAATTTGAAACTACTACGCATTATAAATCTCGCTCAATGCTTATAATCCCAGCAAAATACAAGCAGAAATTACTTCCGGAGACTACCGAGCTCGCCATTAAGGAAATTAAGGAAGATTTTCAGCGCCGGCTCGCTTCGGCGCTCAATCTGCGCCGCGTTACCGCACCCCTGTTCGTGCTCTCCGGCACCGGTATAAACGATGATCTCAACGGAACGGAGCACGCCGTGTCGTTCCGCATCGACGCTATGGGTGGTGCCGGAGCCGAGGTAGTCCATTCGCTCGCTAAATGGAAGCGCGCCAAACTGGCGTCGTATGGAATAGCGCCCGGATTCGGAATCTATACCGATATGAATGCAATCCGCACCTTCGAGGATCTCGACAACCTCCACTCGCTCTACGTTGACCAGTGGGACTGGGAAAAAACCATACGCGAGGAGGATCGCACACTTACCTTTCTAAAAGATACAGTCAGGAAAATCTACAGTGTGGTTCGCGAACTCGAGCATGAAATCTACGTGCGCTTTCCCCATATCACACCCACCCTC
>UROS01000170.1 GCA_900549445.1 uncultured Porphyromonadaceae bacterium
CTCATGTACTACTTCGAGCACGGCAAACGCATACAGAAAAGCGGCTACGAAGTCGCCGACGCCTTCCTCGGCGAAATCTACGCTGAGATCGACAAATCCGTCCGCCGCTCGGAATCAGCCCGCGCCGCAGCCGCAAAGCGCCGTCAGGAGCGTCAGGCCGCGAAAGAAGAGAACCGTCAGTTACACACTGAAAAGCCTGCCGAAAAACCCGCCGAAACTCCCGCCGCCCCCAAACCGAAGAAAGAAATCCGATACAGTCCCGGCGGATACCGTCTCTACGACCGCGACGACCCCCGCTATTACGACAGCTTCCGCGCACGTTTCGGCCTCCCGCCCCTCGACCACAGCGGACTCGACTTGGATGATTAATCACCGGTGACGTTTGAAAAGCTCGCGCTCGATTTCATCGAGACCCACTCCCATCTGTTCTAAAAGCACGAGCAGGTGATATATCAGATCCGACGATTCGTATATAAACCTGTCGCGGTTGCCGTCTACCGCCTCGATCGCGGATTCAACGGCCTCTTCACCTACTTTCTGCGCGATTTTTTTCACGCCCTTTATAAAGAGTTTGGTGGTATACGATCCCTCCGGCATCTCGGCATGGCGTTGTCTTACAAGTTCCGAAAGAGAGCGGATGAATCCTTCGGAATCGGGCGTGTCGAAACACGATGTCGTTCCCCGGTGGCATGTGGGCCCGATCGGCACTGCCTTGATGAGCAGCGTGTCTGAGTCGCAGTCGGCATACATCTCCACGGCTTTCAGAAAGTGTCCCGAAGTTTCGCCTTTGGTCCAGAGAGTCTGACGGGTACGGCTGTAGAAGGTCACGTTTCCGGTTTTTACAGTAAGGTTGAACGCCTCGCGGTTCATGTATCCGAGCATGAGAACCTTCAGCGTCACTGAGTCCTGGATTATGACCGGGAGAAGCCCGTCGGCGTTCTTTGCGAGGTTGAAACTGTCGAAAGTCAGGTTAGTATCGTTCATGGAATTTTGCTTATTGATTTATGCGCATTGGCAGTCCGGTAGCTGCGAGTCGGCGCTTGAGTTCGGTAATGGTTATCTCGCCGTAGTGGAAAATGCTCGCGGCGAGGGCTGCGTCAGCTTTTCCTGCGCTCAACACTTCGGCTATGTCGTCCGTGCCTCCTGCTCCGCCCGATGCGATTATGGGTATGGATAGTGTGTCGGCAAGACTGGCGAACACGTCGCAGGGATAACCTGAGCGGGTGCCGTCGTGATTCATCGAGGTAAACATTATCTCTCCCGCGCCGCGCTCCTGAAGTTCGCGCGCCCACTCCATGAGTTCCCGCGGGGTGAACCGCGTGCCTCCGTGAGTTGTCACGTGCCAGATGCCGTCGTAGGTAAGTTTGGCATCGATTGCTGCCACGATGAACTGCGAGCCGTATTTCGATGCGATTTCCGACACTAATTCCGGCCGTGCGACCGCTGCGCTGTTTACGGTTATCTTGTCGGCGCCGGCGTCGAGCAGACGGGCGGCATCGTCGATGGTCGAGATTCCGCCTCCTACAGTAAAGGGTATGTTGATGCGGTCGGCTATGCGTTCCACGAGCGTCGTAAACGTTGACCTGCCTTCGCGCGAGGCGCTGATGTCGAGAAACACCAGTTCGTCGGCTCCGTCGGCTGCATAGTGTGCGCCGAGTTCAACCGGATCGCCCACGTCCGTGAGATTTTCGAAGTGGATTCCCTTGACTGTGCGCCCCTCTCTTACGTCGAGACACGGAATTATTCGCTTGGCTAACATGACAGTATGTATTGGGTTATCTGACGCAAGGTTACGTGGCCCTCGTAGAGCGCTTTGCCCACGATTGTGCGCTGCACTCCGAGTTCCGACAGTTTCTCTATATCGGCCATGGTGCCGACGCCTCCCGAAGCCGTGAAGATAATGTCGGGATGCCGCTCTAAAAGTCCCGCGTAGAGGTCGAAAGCCGGCCCTTCGAGCATTCCGTCGCGGCTGATTTCGGTGCATATTGCCTGGGTGAGTCCGGAAGGCTTCAGTCGGTCAATAAGTTCGTCGATGGTCAGCGAAGTCTTTTCGAGCCATCCGCTCACGGCAATCTTGCCGTCGGCTGCGTCCGCACCGAGCACCATTCGGTCGGAGCCGTACCTGACTGTCCATTCTGCCATCCTCTCAGGCTCTCTGGCTGCTAAGCTGCCGATTACGGCGAACGACGCTCCGGCGTTGAACGAGTCGGTGAGTGCCTGCTCGCTCTTTATGCCGCCTCCCCATTCAATGGTGGCGCCGCTGACCGAAGCGAGTTTTTCGAGCGTATGCAGATTCTTTGGTTCCGATGCCTTTGCTCCGTCGAGGTCGACGGCGTGGATGCGCTCCATGCCGGAGTCGACGAAGCGGCGCACCATATCGGCCGGGTCGGCGTCGTAGACCGTACACCGTTCATAGTCTCCCTGGCTCAGCCTGACGCAGCGTCCGCCTATTATGTCGATTGCTGGTATTATACGGGTTTTCATATGGTCAGGAAGTTGCTGATTATCTTTTCGCCGGCATCGCCGCTCTTTTCCGGATGAAACTGCGTGCCGTAGAAGTTCTCGTATTTCAGTGCCGACGAAAACATCCCTCCGTAGTCGGTCGTGGCTATCGTGTCGGGGCAGAGCGGAGCATAGTAGCTGTGGACGAAATAAACGTATTCGCCCCCCTTTATCTCGCGGAAAAGCTTGCTGTCGAGGTTCGATATATTGTTCCAGCCCATATGGGGAACCTTGAACCCGCCGGCGCTGTCGAACCGTCTGACTTTGGCGTCGAAAATACCGAGGCCGTCGGCGTCACCCTCCTCCGTGTGGCGGCACATCGCCTGCATACCCACGCAGATGCCCAGAACCGGACGCCGGAGGTCGCGTATAACTCTGTCGAGTCCCTGCTCGCGCAGCCGGGCTATCGCTTCACCGCAGTGTCCCACGCCTGGAAGTATAACCCGGTCGGCGCGGCGGATGGCGTCGGGGTCGGCGCTGAGTTCATACTCCGCCCCGAGGCGGTGGAGCGCGTTCTCAACCGACCGTATATTGCCTGTATTGTAGTCTATTATGGCTATCATAATATTCCTTTGCTTGAGGGTAATGAATACGACATCGGATCCCGTCTCACAGCCATGCGCAACGCGCGGGCAAACGCTTTGAACACACCTTCTATCAGGTGGTGGTTGTTGTCGCCGCGGGCTTCTATATGGAGGTTGCATTTCATGGCGTCGCTCAGCGATTTGAAGAAGTGACGGTACATCTCAGTAGGGGTGTCGCCCACATATTCGCGGGTAAACGGTACGCTCCAGCTGAAATCGGCGCGCCCTCCGAAGTCAAGAAGCACCATGGCGCGGCTTTCGTCCATCGGCAGTACGAATCCGTAGCGGTCTATGCCGCGTTTGTCGCCCAGTGCGGTTATGATTGCTTCTCCCAGGGCTATCGCCGTGTCCTCCATAGTGTGGTGCTCGTCAACTTCCAGATCGCCGTTGCAATTCAGTTTCAGCATTATTCCCGCATGATGGGGAATCTGCGAGAGCATATGGTCGAAAAATTTCAGTCCCGAGTCGATTTCCGACTCTTCGGCGCTGTCAATGTCAACCGTCACGTCAATCTCAGTTTCTTTCGTGTGGCGGCTCACCGTGGCGCGCCGGTGGCGGTTGAGAATAAAGCTTGCTATCGCGCGCCAGTCGTTTGTGGCGAGTGCGCACCCGTCGGGAGCATCTGCGGGATTTCCGAGGAATATGCCCTGCGCTCCGAGGTTACGGGCTAACTCGATATCGGTGGCGCGGTCGCCTATCACGTAGCTTGCCTTTAGATCGTAGCTGCCGTCCGTATACTGCGTCAGCATTCCCGTGCGGGGTTTGCGCGTCGGGGCATTCTCCTCTGGAAACGACCGGTCTATGAGCTGATCATCGAATCTCACTCCTTCCCCCGCGAGAGTCTCGAGCATTTTGTTGTGAGCCGGATGAAAGGTCTCCTCCGGAAAGTATTCCGTACCGAGTCCGTCCTGATTCGAGACCATTACCAGTTCGTAGCCTTTGCCGCAGAGCATCGACAGCGCGCTTATGGCTCCGGGTACGAATCTGAGTTTTTCGAGAGAATCTATCTGCTCGTCGGGCGGCTCGGCTATTATAGTGCCGTCGCGGTCTACGAATATTGCTTTTTTCATTATCGGAACTGTTCTATGAGTTCAATGATTTTTTTATTTTCGTCGGGTGTACCTACAGTAATGCGCAGGGTAGAGGCGCATAAGGGCTGAGAACTGCGGTTGCGGACTATCACGCCGTTCTCCACGAGGTAGTCGTACATCCTGTTGGCGTCTGTCACCTTCACCAGGAGGAAGTTGGCGTCGGAAGGGTAGACCTTGACGACCGCGGGCGCTTTTTCGAGCTTCTCCGCCAGTCGGTTTCTCTCGTTTACGATTTCATCCACCATCGGCTTGAGATCGGTCTGCCTTATGCGGCGGATGAGTTCGCGCTGCGTTGGCCCGTTTATGTTGTAGGGGTATTTTACGTTGCCGAAAATAGCAGCCACGCGGGGATCGGCAATCGCGATGCCCGACCTGAGGGCTGCCATGCCCCAGGCCTTGGAGAAGGTCTGTAGCACAATCAGATTCGGATGGTCGGCCACGGCGTCGGCAACGCTCCCTTTCTCCGAAAAATCCGCGTATGCCTCGTCGACCACAACCATCCCGTCGAATTTTTCGCACAGGCCGAGAATCTCTTCCCGGCTGAATGCATTCCCGGTCGGATTGTTGGGCGAACATATCCACATGAGTTTTGATCTACTGTCGGCTGCTGCTGAAAGTTCCTCGGCCGGAAGCGAAAAGTCTTTGCGGAGCATAACCTGGCGAAGCTCCACATTGTTGATGGCTGCGCTCACCTTATAGACGCCGTAGCTCGGGGCGATGGCGATGGCATTGTCCACTCCCTGTCTCTTATACACATCTCCGAGCCCACGAG
>UROS01000171.1 GCA_900549445.1 uncultured Porphyromonadaceae bacterium
ATAAGTCCGCCCGGATACTCGGGCAGAACTTCGGGATTTTCCACACCCTGAGATTCCGACTGCGCAGTAGGTTGCACAACTTCGGGATAATTTGTAACTTTGACCACGGGAACGGTTCCGTCAGCAAGAAGCTGCGAAGAACCGAGTTGGCCCACGGCGTTGCTGACAGCTGGAATGTTCATGAAAACCGCAGCCAATGCAAGTGCCGGCACCGCAGCCAATGCGCGCACACGCCGCAAAGGCTTGTCGTTTGATTTGTACATCATAGTGATACGTTTTTTAAGATTACTGTGATTCAGGCTGTTGGCGAGCGACTGGAATCTTACGCCGACAGCCTTTTTTATTAGCAACATCTGATATTGACGCACGTTGGCGCCCGACCGCAGAACGGCTTCATCGGCCTGATACTCATGAACCGCTTTAAGTTCGGCCAGCATGAGCCACGATGCCGGATTGTACCAAAGCACCACGCACACTGCCTGCGCCACGAGCAGATCGAGAAAATGGCGGCACCGTATGTGGGCGCACTCGTGGCGTATTATCAGTTCGGCATCCCCGGCGTTTTCAGCACCGGAAACAACGATATAGCGCCCGTAGCTGAACGGTGCGAATGTTTCGGAGGGAATGCGCACAACGGTATAATATCCGCAATCGCGGCTTTCGCCCGATTTCAACAGCCATCTGAGCCTGACGGCCGTAATAACCGTCATGACTGCTACCACAGCAGCTCCGGTGAGATAGACTGCGGTTATAATTCTGAAAACAATGGCGGATATGGCCGCACGGTCACCCACGGCCACAACGGCTTCCGGCATGCCCGGCTCGACAGCTCCCGCCGGCGCGTCTGCGGCGATATGCAGCTGAACCGGCAGCAGCGGAAGTAAAAACGACACGGCATAGAGACCGAGAATGACCGCACGGTTGAACGATGCCTGCTTTTCACTTGCCATCAGAGTTTTATAAACGAGATAGCCTGCGAGCAGGAAAATACCGGCGGCGAATGTATAGGCGGTGAATGCTCCCATGGCTCAGTCGGCGTTATTGCGTTCTACCAGATCTATGATTTCGCGCAGCTCTTCAACGGAAATCTTCTCCTCCTTGACCAGCGCCGAGACTGCGGCAGCCGCCGACCCGCTGAAAAAGCTGTCGATTACCCTCGAGAGCGAGCGTCCGGCAAAATCCTCCTGTCGGGCCACCGCAAAATAACGGTATGACCCGCCCACGGCCTCATGGCCGACATAGCCCTTATCCTCAAGAATGCGCACGGTTGTGGATACGGTGTTGAAATGAGGCTTCGGGTCGGGATAACCCGCGAGCATCTCTCTCACAAAGAGCGGCCCCCTGCTCCAGAGCATCTCCATTATTTCGGTCTCACGCTCGGTGAGGCGCGGATTCGTTGTTTTAGGTCTTGCCATAACTAATATTTTAGTTGACGCTGCAAAGCTATAACTAATTTTTTAGTTATACAAATTATTCCAACTATTTTTTAGTTGAAATATAGTCAGCCATAGGAATCTTCAATATTTTACGCAGATACAAGTACGATAGAATGGAGCTCGCGCTGGCACTACATACGTCGGCTGCTGAAAACAATGATCAATCCGGAAAATTGATAAGGTCGAAATACATAGCCCTTGTGGGTGAATGTTTGTCCTTCTCGGAAAGGAACATAAATCCGCATTTTTCATAGAAAGGCACCGCGGCAGCGTATGCATCAACCGTGATAAAACGACAGGCACTTCGACGCATTGTGGCGAAAACGTGTTTAACCTGCAAGAGAATTGCCCGACCTATCTGCTTGCCTGCGTAATCTTTGGATATGGCAAGACGTCCGATTTTAACCGCCGGATATTCCTTGCGTCGTTTAGAGTTGGCAACACGGCGGTTGAGACGGTTCCACAGTTTCTTTTCATCCGGATCGAAAACAATCTTATCGTTGAGCAAACTGTAATATGCGACAGTTTTGTCCGCCTCGTTGTCTTCAAGCAGATAAGTCAATGCCATCATCGACTGGTAGTAACTGACGGCATCAGAAAATAAAAAGTCATTCAAATCGGCATCGCCGCAATCGAATGACTTTATTTGTGTATCGGCATCTATCTGCCGGAAGGTGAATTTGCCAAAGTCCATAATTACATCGGGAACGTGCTTATGGCTTTGAACGCCTCATACGCCTTTCTTGCCGCTTCCTTTTCAGACTTGCTGACAGGAGCGGGATTCGCCATTCTTCTGGCGAAATTTTCAGCGTCCTTGCCCCTTAACACAGGGGTTTCTTTGATAGGTCGTGCCATGTCTGTACTCCTTTCGTTTGTTATTAGATTACAAATATACAACAAATTTCTGATATATAGAGTTGTAATGACAATAAATCTTGCAATCTTGAAACGGCTCTTTCATTTCAGCCGCCCTCACCACTTTTCCTGAGGGTGGATCAGAATTCGCTCGTAAAATGGAATTTGATTTTCGGGAAGTCCTGCTGGGCCATGCTGAGCACGTAGCCCGAGTCGGCCAGAAACACGTCGCGTCCCTCGCGATCCACAGCCATGAACTGGTGCTTGCGCTTCTTGAATGCGGCAAGCGCCTCCTCGTCGTCGCTCTCGATCCAGCATGCCTTGTAAAGCGAAATCGGCTCCCAGCGGCACTGCGCGCCATATTCGTGGAGCAGACGGTACTGTATGACCTCAAACTGCAGCTGCCCCACGGTTCCTATGAGCTTGCGGCCGTTGAACTGGTTCACGAACAGCTGCGCCACACCTTCGTCCATGAGTTGCTGTATGCCTTTCTCGAGTTGCTTCGACTTCATGGGGTCGGTGTTCTCGATATACTTGAACATTTCCGGAGAGAATGAGGGAAGACCCTTGAAATGGAGCATTTCACCTGAGGTGAGAGTGTCGCCGATCTTGAAGTTTCCGGTGTCGGGGATACCCACTATGTCGCCCGGATACGCCTCGTCGACAATGCTCTTTTTCTGCGCCATAAACGCCGTGGGAGCGGCGAATTTCATCACTTTTCCGGAGCGGATATGCTTGTAGCCTGCGTTGCGCTGGAAAACTCCCGAACATACCTTCACGAAGGCAATGCAGCTGCGGTGGTTGGGATCCATGTTGGCATGGATCTTGAAGACGAATCCCGAGAAACCTTCCTCTTCGGGGCGCACTACGCGCTCCTCGGTGGTGACGGGGCGCGGCGACGGTGCTATTCTCACGAAGCAGTCGAGCAGCTCCTTCACGCCGAACGTATTCAGAGCCGAGCCGAAGAACACGGGAGCAACCTTGCCGTCGAGATATTCCTGCTCGTTGAATTCGGGGTATACCCCCTCAATCAGCTCGATGTCCTCGCGGAGTTTTTCGGCGTCGGCCTCCCCCACGCTTTCGTCAATGCGCGGGTCGGTGATCGAGGAGATTTCCACGCGCTCCGACACCTTCTGCTTGTTGGGCGTGAAGAGGTCGAGAGAATGTTCAAATATATTATAAACGCCCTTGAACTTGGCGCCAATGTTGATGGGCCATGAAAGCGGACGAACCTTGATCTTGAGTTCGGTTTCGAGCTCGTCGAGAATCTCGAACGGGTCGCGCCCCTCGCGGTCGAGCTTGTTGACGAATATAATCACCGGAGTGTTGCGCATGCGGCACACCTCCATGAGTTTGCGTGTCTGGGTTTCCACACCCTTCGCCACGTCGACCACGATAATTACCGAATCAACAGCCGTCAGGGTGCGGTAAGTATCCTCGGCGAAGTCCTGATGACCGGGAGTATCGAGGATGTTGATTTTATAATCGCCGTAGTTGAAACCCATTACCGACGTTGCCACCGAGATACCGCGCTGCTTCTCAATCTCCATCCAGTCGCTTGTGGCGGTCTTCTTGATTTTGTTCGATTTCACGGCGCCGGCTATATGGATTGCGCCTCCGAAAAGAAGCAGTTTCTCGGTGAGAGTAGTCTTGCCGGCATCAGGATGCGAGATGATGGCGAAAGTGCGGCGGCGGGATATTTCTTCGGTAAGTGACATTGGTGTTCGTTTCGTTTTGTTTTCGGAGTGCAAAGGTAGTGAATTTTTCCTTATGTCGGAAAAAATCACTACCTTTGCACCCTCAATTCGACATTATAATATTGTATAGATGATAGCGGTAAACAACTTAGGCATGCAGTTCGGCAAGCGGGTGCTGTTTCAGGACGTGAATATGAAATTCACACCCGGCAACTGCTACGGAATAATAGGCGCCAACGGAGCCGGAAAATCAACCCTCATGCGCATACTTTCCGACCAGCTCACTCCTACTCACGGCAACGTAACGCAAGGCCCGGGCGAACGCATGAGCGTGCTCGAACAGGATCACTTCAAATTCGACGACTACACGGTGCTCGACACCGTCCTCATGGGCCACACCGTGCTCTGGGACATCATGAAGGAGAAAGACGCCCTATACAGCAAGGAAGATTTCTCCGACGCCGACGGCATCCGCGCCTCGGAACTCGAAGAGAAATTCGCCGAACTCGAGGGCTGGAACGCTGAAAGCGACGCCGCCGCACTGCTGAGCGGCCTCGGAATCAAAGAAGAACGCCACGGAATGCTCATGCGCGACATGAGCGGTAACGAGAAAGTGCGCGTGCTGCTCGCAAAGGCGCTTTTCGGAAACCCCGACAACCTGCTGCTCGACGAACCTACCAACGACCTCGACCTCGACACCGTGGCCTGGCTCGAAGACTACCTCTCGAAGTTCGAGAACACAGTGCTCGTCGTATCGCACGACCGCCACTTCCTCGACTCTGTCTGCACCCACACTCTCGACATCGACTACAATAAAATGACTCTTTTCGCCGGAAACTACAGCTTCTGGTACGAGTCGAGCCAGCTCGCCCTCCGCCAGCAGCAGCAGGCCAACAAGAAAGCCGAGGAGAAGCGCAAGGAACTCATGGAGTTCATCCAGCGTTTCAGCGCCAACG
>UROS01000172.1 GCA_900549445.1 uncultured Porphyromonadaceae bacterium
AGACAGGCTTGCGGCAGCGGCAGGGTGAATTTGCCGTCTACGTCGGCCACTCCCATCGCGGCCGGTTTCACCGAATCGGTGGCGGAGAATGCGCGGAGGGTGGCAAACGACTCACCCTCGCCTATCGAGTCGACAACAACGCCGCTTACACTGAAAACTGCGGCCTGAGAGATTATGCAAACAACTGAAAACAGAAGCGCCAGAACTGTTCTGCGGATAATATATTCCATTAGAAACGTGATTGATTGGACAGATGCAACCTTGCATCCACGTATATGAGACTCAAAAATAGCTTAAAAATTACAGCAGACCGGTTCTTTTTTGATTTTTTAAGATAATTTGCATATACGGCTTTTATAATTCGCACACAAAGTAAATGTGCATTTCAACATGTAGGGATGCTCCCGGGAGCATCCGGACCAATGGAGCTGAAACGGCAGCATCTGGGTGCAGACTAATGATGTTGTGATAATACAATAAATGATTGATAATCAGAATGCTGTAGGGGCGCTATATTTAGCGCCCGCTGAGTCAGGGCATTTTCTTTCAGCATCATATTGTTCCGGGCGGAATATGCTTTTGATTCTGCGGGCGCTAAATATAGCGCTCCTACAACACACTGTTTATAAATATCTTATTACGCGATTGCGAAATAAATCAGAATCGCTATCCGGGGGTTTAAATGAAAGAACCGCGATTTGCACAGAAGCGACGTTAGTTGTAATTTTGCAGGTCTAAATTCTTTTCATACTTATGTCTTTTATCACCGATCTCAAAAATAAAATCCTTGCAGGCGAACAGCTTTCCGAGGCGGAGGCCATGAGCCTCGAAAACATCACCGAAGACCTGATTCCGGAACTGCTCGAGGCCGCCGCGGAGATAACCCGTAAATTCTGTCCTTCACGCCGCTTTGACTCCTGCTCCATTATAAACGCACGTTCGGGACATTGTCCGGAAAACTGCAAATGGTGTGCTCAGTCGGCCCATTTCAAGACCAAAGCCGACGTGTATCCGCTGGTCGACCGCGAGACGTGCCTCGGGGCGGCAGAGATGAACCGGCGCCACGGCATACGGCGTTTTTCGCTCGTAACGAGCGGACGGGCGCTATCGGCAGCCGACCTCGACAGGGCTTGCGGCTATATAAGCGAATTGCGCCGTCAGGGCGGACTCGGCCTCTGCGCCTCGATGGGTCTGCTCGACGCCGCAAGTCTGAGCAAGTTACGCGACGCAGGTATAACGCGCTATCACTGCAACCTCGAAACGGCTCCCTCCCACTTCCCCGCTCTATGCTCAACCCACAGCATCGACGACAAGATCCGCACCATCCGCGCCGCCCGCGCCGCCGGCATGGAAATCTGCAGCGGCGGAATAATCGGCATGGGCGAATCGCGCCGCCAGCGCATAGAGTTTGCGCTGAAACTCAGGGAGATTGATCCGGTGTCGATACCGGTCAACGTGCTCCAGCCTATTGCAGGCACACCGCTCGAGAATTCCGAACCCCTTACTCAGGAGGAGCTTCTGATAACGGTGGGTATTTTCCGGATGCTGCACCCGCGGGCCGTTCTGCGGTTTGCAGGCGGCCGCGCCCAGATTACACCCGAGACTCAGCTGCGGGCCATGAAGGCAGCCGTAAACGGCGCCATAATGGGCGACATGCTCACCACCGTAGGCTCGCAGGTAGCCGCCGACAAGGATATGATAGCCCGCGCAGGCTACGAATTTTAGAAAATGATGGATCGGGCAGGCTCCGCGGCTGTCGCCGGGATCAAGGCGTCGCAGCTCCGCCGCTCGCCTTGATTTTTTTGAGGAGGTTGTTGTCCCACAGCTCCGCTTCGCTGCGCAGTGGGTTTGAGAGACATCGCGCCTCGCGGCGCTGTTTCGCGCGAAATCCTCGCAGAGGACTTCCTGATCCGCAATAGTGTGCACCACAACAATGAGAATGTTCTGAAAATAAGTGTAAAAGCGCCGCGAGGCGCGGGGTCTGTGTAACCCATTGTGGAGCGGAGCGAAGCTGTGGGACAGACCGTCACCCCTCCAATCTCGAGGCGAGCCGCGGAGCCGCGATGCCTCGACTACGGCGATAGCCAAAGTTCTCAGCGAAGATCGTCGGGATGAAAGGTAAGCCCGAGATGTCTTCCGAATGTCTTTATCTCACTGTCGAAAACGGCTATGCGATGATGTTCGGTCTGCGATTCTATGTATTTTATCGTTTTCTCTACCCCCGATGGAGAAATTGTGCAGGCAAAGTATCCCTTGCACCATCCTTTAAACATAGTAGTGCGTGAATCTTGCCGCAGCCAGGCACTCGACTTGGCTTTTACTGCCATCATCAAATCGCTCAAGGATATGAGAGGAGAAAGATTTATAAGCATATGAACGTGATCCGTAACGCTGTTGATGCACGCCATTTTACATTTTTTATCCGCCACAATACTGGTTATGATTTTGTGCAGCTCCAGCCGGTTTACATCATGAAGAGCCGGGTATCTGCCACGTGTGGCAAATACAATATGATACATGGCGATTACGGTACTCATAAACAGATACTTAATGCACAAAGATACGACCTGAAAACGAATTTTGCAAGAGGGCCTTGGCTGTCGCCGTAGTCGAGGCATCGCGGCTCCGCGGCTCGCCTCGAGTTTTTGGGGGTGACGGTCTGTCCCACAGCTCCGCTTCGCTCCGCAATGGGTTAGGGAGACATCGCGCCTCGCGGCGCTGTTTAGGAAAATGGAGAATTTAGAGTTTAAAATTTAGAATTTTCCATTCTCCACCCTCCATTTTCCATTCTAAATTTTCCATTCTAAATTCTACACTCTCCATTCTAAATTTTATAGTTCTTACTTCCGGTTAAAGTAGTGGTCGAGGACGTCGCGGGCGGCGGTGAAGGAGCTCTGGCGGTTGGAGAGGACGCGCATCTCTTTGTCGGCGAGCATGCGCTCTACCTCGGGGTCGTTGTAGAAATGATTGCGCAGCTGCTCGTTGATGGTCTCATACATCCAGTAGCGCGCCTGCTGGCGGCGTCTGGTCTCGAAATAGCCGTTGGATTTCACAAATTCGAAGTAGCGGTCTATCATGTCCCAGACTTCGGGAATGCCGAGTTCGTAGTAGCCTGAATAGGTGAGCACTTCGGGCATCCAGCCGGAGGTAGTGGGCGGGAAGAGGTGGAGGGCGCTGCGGAACTGTGCCTGTGCCAGGCGCGCGCGGTCTATGTTGTCGCCGTCGGCCTTGTTGATGACTATGCCGTCGGCCATCTCCATGATTCCGCGCTTTATGCCCTGAAGCTCGTCGCCTGTGCCGGCGAGCTGTATGAGCAGGAAGAAGTCGACCATGGAGTGGACGGCGGTCTCGCTCTGACCCACGCCTACGGTCTCAACGAAAATATTGTTGAATCCTGCGGCCTCGCAGAGCACGATGGTTTCGCGGGTCTTCCGGGCCACGCCGCCGAGTGAGCCGGCCGAGGGGCTGGGGCGGATGAAGGCGTCGGGATGCACGGAGAGTTTCTCCATGCGGGTTTTGTCGCCGAGAATGCTTCCCTTGGTGCGCTCGCTCGAGGGGTCGATGGCGAGCACTGCGAGTTTGCCTCCCTGCCGGAGCACGTGGAGTCCGAAAACGTCGATGGATGTAGACTTGCCTGCGCCTGGCACTCCGGTTATGCCTATGCGGCGCGAGTTGCCGGAGTAGGGGAGGCATTTCTCTATCACTTCCTGGGCGAGCTGCTGGTGGGAGGGTACGAGGCTCTCCACGAGCGTCACGGCGCGCGAGAGCATCGTCACGTCGCCCTTGAGTATGCCGTCGACCATCTCGCCGGCCGTCGGCATCGGCTTGCGGCGGTATTTCTTGAGATATGGGTTGACTACCGGGGGCTGGGCAACGCCTTCGTTTACGGTCAGACCGCCGAACTGCTTGTCGTTCTCTATGTGTTCCATGATATTGTTGAGGATGAGGGGATTATTTTACTTCGCCCACCACGCGGACTATGCGCGAGGAGTGGAGCGGGTCGTTTGATATTATGGTTATGCGGGCGTTGAGGAGTTCGGTGTCGGAGATTTCCGCGGGGTTCACGGTCACTTCCACTCCGGTGCTCTTGCCGGGTTTGATTTTCATGGATTTCACCTTCAGAGTGACTGCCTTTTCGGGAGTGCGGACGCTGCGCAGAATCAGCGGGGAGCGGCCGGTGTTGGTAATGGTGAAGGTGCGGCGGAGGGGTTCCATGCCGCGGGTGATGCGCCCGAGGTCAATGCTCTGCGGGTCGGTCTCAATCACCGGGGCTTTCTTCAGTTCTTCGTCGGAAAGCTTGGAGAAATCTTCCTTTATGATGGCGATGGTCTCGATTGTCTGACTGTCGGGCGAACCGGCTGCGGGGCTTACGGTGAAGGAGCCGGAGGTGAGTCCCCAGCCGTCGGCTTTGCCCGAATTGAAGATGGTTGAGATGATGAACTGCTCGCCCGGAGGCACTTCCCCGGGCTGCACAGCTACATCGAGATAGTCGGGGACGCCTGTCACCGAGGGGGTGATGACTCGGTCGGAGGCGTTGTAGCCCTCGATGTATTTGCCTATGGTCTTGCCTTTTATGACTTCGCCGTAGGGGATGGTTACGTCGCGGAGTTTCATTGCCGGCCCCACGTCGTAGGGGAAGCGTCCGCGCAGAGTGTTGGAGGTGCCGATTACGGTTCCCGTGATGTTGAGGTTCTGACGCATGGGCGCGGCGCTGAGATCCACGCTTATGCGTTTTACGAACTTGCCGGGGCGGCCTGTGGCGTCGAATCCTACGCGCAGTATGGCGGTGTCGCCGGGCGCAATGGGATCTTTGGAGAACTCGGGGCGGGTGCAGCCGCAGTTGGCGCGGGCGCCTACGATGCTCATAGGCTCGTCGCCTTCGTTTAAGAGGCGGAAGTCGCAGTAAACGGTGCCGAGTTCCTCGTTGAACGCGCCGAAAT
>UROS01000173.1 GCA_900549445.1 uncultured Porphyromonadaceae bacterium
GTGGGCTCGGAGATGTGTATAAGAGACAGCTCCCGGTCACCCCGAACTCGATCCCGAGCGCGGAGTCGAGAATACATCCGGCCCTCTCGGCCAGGGTCACACAATGGCTGTAGGTTGCGCAATAGCAGAGCGCTTCCTCGCCGCCCGCTTCGGCGAGTGGCTCAGCCACAAAACCTACGCCTTCATTTCCGACGGCGGCATTCAGGAGGAAATCTCTCAGGGCGCAGGCCGTCTGGCCGGCTATCTCGGACTGTCGAACCTCATCATGTTCTACGACAGCAACCGCGTGCAGCTCTCTACGATGGTCAATGCTGTCGACACCGAGGACGTCGCTGCGAAATACCGCGCATGGCACTGGAACGTGATTGAGGTCGACGGCACCAATCCCGCTGAAATCGCAGGCGCAATCCTCGCCGCCCAGGGCGAGACCGAGCGTCCGACCCTTATTATCGGTCACACCGTGATGGGACGCGGAGCCGTCAAGGCCGACGGTACCAGCTTCGAGGGACAGTGCAGCACCCACGGCCAGCCCCTCAGCGCTTCGGGCGCAGACTATGCCGCAACAATGAAGCACCTCGGCGCCGACCCCGAAAATCCCTGGGTGATTTTCGAAGACGTGAAAGCCCTCTACGAAGTGCGCCGTCAGGAACTCCGCAATATCGTGGCAAAACGCCGCGCCGAGCAGGCTCAGTGGGAGGCAGAGAATCCCGCCCTCGCCGAAGAACTCAGATCGTTCCTCGACAAGAAACTCCCCGCCATCGACTGGGCTGCAATTCCCCACAAGGCAAACATCGCAACCCGTCAGGCATCGGCCGACGTGCTCGGCGTGCTCGCCGAGAAGGTCAACAACATGATCGTTTCCTCCGCCGACCTCGCCAACTCCGACAAGACCGACGCCTTCCTCAAGAAGACCCATCCCTTTACAAACGGCGACTTCTCGGGCGCATTCCTCCATGCAGGCGTTTCGGAGCTTACCATGGCTTCCGTAATGAACGGCATCGCACTCCACGGCGGTGTTATCGGTGCCTGCGGTACCTTCTTTGTTTTCTCCGACTACATGAAGCCCGCCGTGCGCCTCGCAGCCCTCATGGACCTTCCCGTGAAATATATATGGACACACGATGCCTTCCGCGTGGGTGAAGACGGCCCCACCCATGAACCCGTGGAGCAGGAAGCCCAGCTCCGTCTCATGGAAGAGCTCCGCAACTTCAACGGCGAACCCTCCATGCTCGTGCTCCGTCCCGGCGACGCCGCAGAAACTTCCGTCTGCTGGGAAATGGCTATGGAGAACTTCAATACACCCAGCGCCCTCATCCTTTCCCGTCAGAACATCCCCGACCTGCCCGCAGCTTCCGGCAACCGCTTTGCCGAGGCTGAAAAAGGCTGCCGCCGCGGCGGCTACGTGGTGATGGAGAACGCCGCTGCCGACGTCACCCTCCTCGCCAACGGCTCTGAAGTGTCGCTCCTCTGCGAAGTAGCCGAGGCTCTTGCCGCCGAAGGTATAAAGGCCCGCGTGGTTTCCGTGCCCTCCATCGGCCTCTTCAACAACCAGCCCGCCGACTATCGCGAAGCCGTAGTGCCCCGCGCTATTCCCGCGTTCGGCCTCACCGCAGGTCTTCCCTCCACTCTGCGCGAACTCGTAGGCGCCGGTGGCGAAGTGTTCGGTCTCGACCACTTCGGAGCCTCCGCTCCCTACAAGGTGCTCGACGAGAAATTCGGTTTCACCGTTCCCGCCGTTGCCGCCCGCGTCAAAGCCTTCATCGGCAAATAATCTTCAGCAACAATCCGTAAAAAACTGCCCGGTTGGTGGAATTTTCCATTTTCCGGGCAGATTTTATTATGTTATTGGTCAGTTTTGCCCAAAAATGCGGCAAAAACAGCCTCCAACGAAGATATTTTTTGAAAAATTTAGTATATATTAAAAAAATGTCTTAACTTTGACGCTGAATTATGCGCAACAGGCGATTAAAAAACAGTATTTAAATATTTAAATAATTAACATCAATCTACTTATGAACAAAAGTTCTATTCTTGGTTTAGTGTGCGCCCTTTGCCTCGGTCAGAGCGCATTTGCTCAGAACAATCAGGAGATTCAGTATGTTGAGGATCCCGCACAGGGATATACTTTCAACCGTTTCCAGGACAACTGGTTCATTTCGGCTGAAGGTGGTGCGAACCTCCTTTTCTCCCACCTCGACAGCGAACGCAAGCTCGCCGATCGTTTTGCTCCTACCGCAGGCATCTGGGTAGGCAAATGGTTCTCACCCATCATCGGTCTCCGTGCCGGTGTCAACTGGGCCCGCATTAAAGGCGTAGGCGAAGACGGCTCTTACGGCCAGGCCACCCTCACCCCCACTATCAAAGGCCGTTATTATAAGACAAAGCACAACGACCTTACCCCCATGGTTGACGTAATGCTCAACCTTACCAACTGGTGGTGCGGCTACAAACCCAACCGTGTTTACAACGCAAGCTTCTACGGTGGCGGCGGTGTCGACCTCTCTTTCGTTCCCAAATTCGACCGCAACGGCAAAGACGACGGCTATGAGTACGGCCACAACGCTACCCTTACCGCTCACGTAGGTTTAATCAACTCTTTCCGTCTCAGCAACAAGGTCAACCTCTATCTCGACCTCCGTTACAACGTGCTCGGCACTGAAAACGACGGTGCAGGCGGTACCGAAAAGCAGAACTCCGACATCGCTGCTTTCCTCGGTGTTACCTACAACTTCAACAAGACCACCTGGACTGCTCCCATTGTTCCCGTTATTCCCCCGGCAACCGACTGCTCCGCTGTTGAGCAGCGTCTGCAGGCTGCCAACGCCCGCATCGCCGACCTCGAGAACCAGCTCCGCGACTGCCTCAACCGTCCCACCGAAACCAAGGTGGCTGAAGGTCCCCTTTCTACCGTTTACTTCCCCATCAACAGCAGCCGTGTAAGCCGCGTTGACGCTAAAGTTCTCGGTGCTGTCGCTGAAATCATCAAGAGCAACCCCAACCAGAAGTACGACGTTACCGGATGGGCCGACAACTACACCGGCACCGCCGAATTCAACGACCGTCTCCGTCAGGCCCGTGCCAACAGCGTTGAGAAGATCCTTCTCCGCAACGGCGTAGACGCTGGCCAGCTCAACGTTACCACCAACAACGGTAACCTCTGCGACATGGGCGACAAGTACGTATCTCTCGATCGTGCTGTCACCATCAAGGCTGCTGAATAATCCGGCAGAACGCCTGTAACCTCCCCGCACTCCGGTGCGGGCAGATTAAGAAAGTAATTCAATTTCATATCCCCTTAAAGGTGCGGTCATCGGGAGACGACCGCACCTTTTGCATACCGCTCTCTTCCCGCTTATAAACCATAAACAATAAAACCGATTGAAGTGGATAAAAGTCTTGTAAAAGGTCATGCCGCCACTTTTGGCGCCAACGTGATGTGGGGACTGATGGCTCCCGTGGCGAAACTCGTCATGGCCGCCGGAATCGTCTCGCCGCTCCTTATGGGCGGCTTCCGTATGGCAGGCGCGGCCATACTGTTCTGGATAGCCTCACTGTTTGTCCCCAGGCAGCACGTGCCGTTTGCCGACCTTCTCCGTCTGGCTGGTGCGGCAATGCTCGGCATAGTGTTCAATCAGGGTTGCTACCTTTTCGGCGTCAGCCTCTCGTCGCCCGGCGAGGCGTCGGTCATCACCACCACGATGCCGCTCTGGGTAATGCTTCTGGCAGCCCTCATTCTCAAAGAACCCGTCACGCTCCGAAAAATCGGGGGCATAGTGATCGGTGGCGCAGGCGCCCTGATTCTCGTGATGAGCAACACCGGCTCCTCCGGTTCGGAGTCCGGCTCCAGCCCCGTTGCCGGCGACCTGCTCGTGCTCACCGCCCAGCTGAGCTACGCACTGTATCTCACATTCTACCGCAATTTCATACGCAAATACTCCGTCATCACGCTCATGAAGTGGATGTTTGCGTTTGCAACCGTGGCCGTCGCTCCGTTCGTCATACCCGAGGCATTGTCGACCGACTGGAACCTCGTCACACCCGTCATGTCGGCAGGAGTGGCCTACGTCGTAGTCGGCGGGACATTCCTCGCCTACATTCTCGTGATGACCGGACAGCAGATTCTGCGTCCGACACTCATCGGAATGTACAACTACGTTCAGCCCATCGTAGCTTCGGCAATCGGAATCGCCATGGGATTCGACTCATTCACCCCTCTCAAAGCCCTTGCCGTGGTGCTTGTGTTCGGAGGTGTTTTCCTCGTCAACATAAGCAAGGCCGCCCCCTCACCTGTGACTCCGGAGAACAACTAAACCGATATTTCGTTTACATAAATCCTATAAAAAATGTTAACTTTACACTTATCTTTTCCTAATAATAAAAAATACTGATTATCTTTGCAGTGGAAAAGAAACACCGCTGCGTTGCAATTCCTTGGGCTGAATAAATTTTACGCATTAACAAACTTCCAAAGACTAAGGACAAAGGCAACTTTTTCGTAAAGCCGTCGAGATGATGCCTCATCCGAGAAAACGGTGTAATGTAAGTATGATATAATCTCTACATTATTTTTTGATTTTTATCAAAAAATCATGCCTTTTGGCTTTAGTCCTGTTGCTCCTTGCTTGAAAGGAGCAGCGGACATTTTTTTATTCCCCTTTTCTATCTGTTCTTTCCTTTTCAGTTCCGGATTTTTTGTATCTTTGAGCAGCCTAAATCTCCTGTAATGAAAAAGTCAGTCCTACTTTCTGTTCTCCTTATGACCGCTGCCGCCGCCCTGGCGCAGGGTACCCTCGAAGATTACAACCGTCTTTACAGTTCTGTCCGCGATTTCGCTGCGTCGAAGGTGAAAAACGGCAGCGTCAGACCCGTGTGGCTCGCCGGCTCCGGC
>UROS01000174.1 GCA_900549445.1 uncultured Porphyromonadaceae bacterium
ACGTTTGTCGTACATATTCATCATCCTTGCCGCGGTGCTCGCGGTGCTCACCGGATGTTCGGATTCCGGCTCTGACGGGCCGGCAGCCGACATTTCGGTGCTCCACCTGCGCATTCGCCTCGGCAGCACCTCGCGCTCGCGAGCTGCCGGCGATGAATATGAACCTGACAAACTCCCCGCATCCGACAGCGAGAAAATGCAATCTCTGCGAATCATAATCCTCGACAAGAATCTCCGCGTGGAGCACAACACTCTCTGGGATCTCTCGTCGGCGCCCGACGTTACGTTCGTCGGGCAGGATTATCCTGTACGCGCCAATGAGGAGAAGAAAATTATCCTTGTGGCCAACGAGGCCGGTGTCGGTCTCACGCTCCCCGACGGTTCCGTGATGTCTGCTTCGGACTACTTCCGTAATATCGACGCTTCGATAGGAAAGGCCGTCGATCTCACGGAACTGCATCAGCTCACTATGGAAGGTGGTGCCGGCGGCATCGCCGTACCGCTCCCGATGTCGGCAATCCATTCCTATACCATAGGCAAAGCGCAAAGCTATTCCGCTACTTTCTATATCCATCGCGCGGCGGTGAAATACACTTTCCGCTTTACCAACGCCGACACCCGCAGCGTCCGCAAAGTTACTTCCGTGGCTGTGAACCACGTAGCATCCCGGCAATTCTTCTTCCCCGACGCCGATTTTACCGATACCGACCAGCTGTTCTGGAGCGCTTACCGCACTCCCGCCGGGATTTCCGTTTCCGATGCCTTGTGGGAACAGTCCACCGCTCTGGCTCCCGGCGAAACCGCTGAAATAGGGCCATTTTATCTGCCCGAAGGGCTCAGCGGACTTACTGAAGATCCATACGCAATTGCCTTCAGCATCGACGGCCGCGAGTCGGGATGGTTTGACCTGAACTGGAGCATTCCGCAGACTCCGGAGCAGACAGAGCCGATGACCGACCTCCCGCGCAATACCCACGTGATTGTCAACGTGAAGCTCCTCCCCGACAAGCCCTTCCTGATAAACTACACCATTTGCCCGTGGAATGAAAAGACTATCGACATACCTGCGTTCAACTGATATGAATATATATAAACATATATATAAATATGTGGCGCTTTTAGTGGCGCTGGTTATTACCGCCGGATGCTCCGATGAAATCAGCCGTCCCGACGGAGAGAAAACTCCCGGACTGCCAGCCGTAATTTCAGTTGCCCTCAGCAGCTCGGATTTCCAGGTGGTGTCGAGAGGAGACCTCACGGAAGGACTCGACAAGCAGATTGCTTCGCTGTGGATCGGTGTCTACAGTGTATCGGGCGAACGCACCGGCTCGCTGTTCATAACCGACACCGAGGAATTCGACGGTTTCCACGAAAACAAGTCGGTGGAGATTGAGGCCAAGTCCGGCCCGAGCTACATTGTGGCGGTTGCCAACTACCGTATGCGTCCGGGCTGTATGACCGACGGGGGCGCGCATAATCTCAACATCCGCGATGCTCTCGAAGACGCCGATACCTTCGATAAATATAAGCAGATTTCCGCAGCTTTCGCCTCCTCCGGCGACGTAAGTATCGACGCTGCCCTCAATCCCCTGCTCAAAAGCGGGCATTATTCAGAAGATTCCTCCCACGGTGCCACCGACGGCACTATGCCCGAAATGACAAAGGTCAACATCAGGTCTGGCGTCTCGGCGCTTCCGGGCAGAATCCATCTGCGCTCCGTAATCTCCCAGGTAAAGTTCAATGTAACTTTCAATACCGACACTATAGAAAGTTTCTCGGTCAGTTCGTGGCAGGTGATGAACCTTCCGGCCTCGGCGTGGCTTGCCGAGCGCGAGCCGGAAGACGGCCCGGTCAACTCGACCGACGTCCGTCCGGTCAGCGGCTCCGCATTCCGCAATTCGCAGCTGATGACCGACGTGCACACCACGGCCGGAGGCTGTTCGTTTGACTTCTGGATGCTCGAAAATCTGCGCAACGGAAAGCGCCCCGCATCTGATTTTACCGACGGCAACGCATACTCCTGGCGCGAAAAAGAGCATAAGAACGCCGACGGCACCAATTCCGGATACTACCGCCTGCTGGTGGATTCTCCAGCGGGCAACGACAGCCTCAACAACCGCGCCACCTTCGTGGTGATGAACGTGACCATGAAAATGAAGTACGACGAGGAAGGCAATGCGCTCAACGGTACCAGCCGCACCGTCAATGCATCCTACGTGATCCACCTCGGCTACTGCGAGGGCAGATCCAACACTGAAAAGGCGCTCGACTTCAACTGCCGCCGCAATTCGCGATATACCTACAACGTAACTGTAAACAACATATCCGGAATCAAGGTGGAGGCAGAGCGCGATGAAGAGAAATCGCCCGGCGCGGAGGGCATAATCACCGACATTACCGACGATTTCTGGCAGCTCGACGCTCACTACCAGACCGTCAACGTATATTTCTCCGCTGCCGAACTGCGCAATTTCTCTTATTACATCGTGGCTTATGACCTCAATGGCAACCAGGTGGTGATTGATTCAAAGAATGCCTCGACGGTGCCTGCATCCGAAAACGACAGCCGCTATCCCTATTTCTCCTGGATAGAGTTCCGCCAGACCAACAGCGAAACCAATCTCGCCCCCTACAAGCCGGCCTCCGACGCAGGCACTTATCTGCTCACCGAGATGAACAGCTCGCGCTCGGCGGGATGGTACACGATGTTTATCAACGAATACGTATATGAAGACAAGAGCCTGAACGGCAATGAGGCCGGCTCCCGCAACTGGCACGGCTACGTGAACCGTCCAGACCGCAGGGTATGGCTCAACGTGGAAGGCGGAGTGTCGGCCGACGGCGAATCGGTCTACAATAAATCAAACTACGCCGTCTCGCAACACTCCATCCCGACCTACTACGCCCCCGGCGTAGACCGCGCTCTCGGAGTGGAGCACATCAACGAAACCCTCGGACTCAACATCCGCAACAATTACCGTTACAGAGGCAACGGTGACAAGGATTCCGGACGCCATAACCTTGCCGAGTATATAATTTCGCCCAATGATCCGCCGACATCTTTCTCTTGGACCGACGACAATGCAAACTGGTCGACCTTCATCACACTCACCAACGGCTACAACACGATGCAGCATATCAATCAGGTGAGCAACCAGAACATAACCATCGCCGGCCACTACGAAAACCTTCCGTCAATTGTCACCAACCCCTCTCGTACTATAAGCCGTTCCACCACGTATGACTACGACAAGGATGCGCTCTATACCGGAAATCTCGACAATGCGGCAAGCGGTCTGAGTTTCCGCACCTACGACCCCGACCGCACAAGCTCGTCACCCCGCGCAATCGAGCTGATGAGGGCGTGTCTCAACCGCAACCGCGACCTCGACGGCGACGGCGACGGTAAAATCTCGGCCAATGAGGTGAGGTGGTTCCTGCCTACCGCAACTCAGTACGTGCGCATAATCCTCGGCCGCCGCTCGCTCACTACCCCTCTGCTCAACGTCGACGCAATCACCGCGCTTCCCTACTCATATTCCAACCTCAACAGCAGCCTCATGTACGGCACAAGCGACGGTTTCCAGATGTTTACCTTTGAAGGAACCAACTATGGCAACTGGCGCAACTGGGCTTCGCGAGCCGTTACTCCATGGGAGGTAAGATGCATCCGTAATCTCGGCACGGATCTCAACGTGATCAGCCAGAATACAACACAGCCGGCGTTCTATATCCGCGAAGGTACTAACATCGTAGACCTAAGCCGCTACGACTCGCGCTCGCTCCGCTCGGAGCCTTACCGCTTCAAGGCATATCCCATGCCGGTGCATCATCTCTACGACCAGAACTATAACCGCTGCTATAAGGCGTTTGAATTTGCAGAAGATCTGATCTATATCTCCGACGTAATCAACAGTACTTCAACCGTAAATGTAGTCTGGAGCGACTGGCTCGACGAAAACAACCCCTGCGCCTCGCTCGAAGGCGAAGGCTGGAGAGTTCCGAACCAGAAAGAAATGACAATCCTCATGCTCCTCGGCGAGTATGAGCAGACTTCGTCGGAACAGTACGGCATAACATGCACTCTCGGTTATTTCGACACCTCCGGCAATAAGTTTTCTCTCGGTTCTACCCTTTCGTCGGTATCCTTCAACCTTATGAAAGCCAATTATCAGAACGGCATGATGACCCAGACGAGAAAGTCGGACAGCAACGGACAGGTGGCGATAGCTCCGGGCGACAAAACTTATTCAGTGCGCTGCGTGCGCGACGTGGATTAGATATGAGATCTGCAGTATTAATAATCACGATGCTTCTCGTCGGCATGCTGACTGCGGGATGCCGGCAGAAGAGTGCAGAAACACCGGTAGCTCCGGTGACCGACAGAGGCGATCTGCCGTTGCCCTCTCTCCCGGCGTCGCTTACGGATCCCGAGGAGCGCGCAGACTATCTCGCCGCGCATTTCTGGGACGCTCTCGACTTCTCCGACACTATCCGCAGTCTCGACACCGCATTCATAGAGCAGAATTTCGCCAACTACTCCACCGTACTTGCCCTGGCTCCGGGGCGCGATACGGCTGTAGGCAACCTCCTCGGCCGAATCCGCGCCGCATCGCCCGCTGCCTACGGCCTTTTCGTCTACGTGGCTGAAAAATACCTCTACGAACCCGATTCGCCCGTATTCGACGAGCAGTCCTATCTCCCGTTCGCCCGCTATGCCGCCGGGCAAGGCGGCGACGAAGCCGTGGTGGCGCAGGCGCGCTGCGAGGAGATTCTGAAAAACGCTCCCGGAACCGTGGCGCCCGATTTCGCGTTTGAAACGCCCGGCGGGAAGCGCCGTCTCCTTGACCCGAAAGCGTCCGCACCGCTGC